>DLAP01000082.1 GCA_002493965.1 Clostridiales bacterium UBA7044 | reverse complement strand
GTTATTCCATAATTTCGTGCGCACTGGCTCAGAATGACACGGTTTTTCGACAGCCTGAGCCTTCCCCTTTGGGGAAGGTGGCGCGCCGTCAGGCGCGACGGATGAGGAGCCCAAGTTATCACCCTGTTACCTCACCCATCCCCCTTTTTGGGGAAGACCTTGCAGGGTTATTTGAATAAAAAGGAGAATCGCTATGGCAGAATACGAACTGGTCCATGAGATCAAAAACCTGTGCCGCAACAACCAAATGCGGGACATCTTTTTCGAGGAAATCGAGTGTGATGACCCGGCAACATATCTCCGGCAGCGTCTGGCGGGCAAGCAGCTGGAGCTGTCAGAGGAGCGGGGAGCGGACGGCGCTGTGACCATCCACGCCACCGTGGACGGTCTGATAGAAAAATTTGTTTTTACACCGATTTGATCGCAGCGCATTTCCGTAAAAAACCAGCGAATTGTGGGTTGAATTTAGGAAAGAGATGTGATACGATATAGTAGTACCGATATGGAGGGAGTGCGCCCGTTTGGGGGCATAACGCCAAGATCGGTAGATTTCCAAAGGAGAAGCGAATACTATGGCAAAAACCCATACCATTGCGGTCGCGGGCAAGGGCGGCGTAGGTAAAACCACCACCTGCGGCATGATTATAGACTACCTGTGCAAGAAGGGCGACGGCCCGGTGCTGGTTGTGGACGCGGACGCCAACGCCAACCTCAACGAGGTCCTGGGTGTGGAGTTGGAAACCTCTCTCGGTCAGATCCGGGAGGAAATGGCCCACGCGGAGCTTCAAGGCACCATCCCCAAGGGCATGACCAAGGCAGACTGGGCGGAAATGAAGTTCAGCGATGCCCTGATTGAGGACGACGATTTCGATATGCTCATCATGGGCCGTACCCAGGGCGAAGGCTGCTACTGCTATGTAAACAGTATGCTCAAGCGCCAGATGGAAAAGTACGTTCCCAACTATTCCTATGTGGTTATGGACAACGAAGCGGGGCTGGAGCACGTGGCAAGAGGCACCCTGCCTCATGTGGACACCATGCTGCTGATTTCTGACTGCTCCCGCCGGGGCGTCCAGGCGGTGGCCCGGATCGCGGACATGATCGGGGAAATGAACCTGAACCCGGGAGAAATGGGCGTGATCATCAACCGGGCCCCGGAGGGCAAGCTGGATGACGGCATCCGGGAAGAGATCGAAAAGCACGGCCTGAAGCTATTAGGGGTCCTGCCCCATGACGATTCCGTCTACCGCTGCGACTGCGACGGGAAGCCCTCCGCCAAGCTGCCGGAGAGCGATCCCATGAAGGCGGCGCTTCAGGAAATTATGCATAGACTGGGACTTTGATCCTGATAAACTTATCTATAATTGCAATTTTGATTGCATTATAAAAATAAAACCATTCAAGGGGGATACTCAATTATGGCTTTCACTCCAAAAACGGCTCCCTTCAGCGGCAAGATCAATGCCGTGACCCTGGGCACCGGTGACAAGGCAATCGTCATCGGCGGCCAGAACGCGATGCCGTTTTACACCTTCGATGCACCCATCGAAAACGCGCCCAAGATCGGTGTCGAGATTTCCGATGCCGCATCTTCCTGGGACGCACCCGCTCTGAAGGAATTCTACGCCGGATGCACTACCATGGCCGACTACGCCAAGAAGGCGGAGACCATGGAAGGGGCAGACTTTTTGTGCCTGCACTTCGAGTCCGCCGACCCCAACGGCGCAAACCGCTCCGTTGAGAGCTGCGTAGCCGACGCCAAGGCTGTGGCAGAGAGCTGCACCATGCCCATCGTCATCATGGGCTGCAAGAACATCGAGAAGGACGGCGAGCTGTTCAGTAAGATCGCCGAAGCCCTCCAGGGCAAGAACATTCTGGTTCTGTCCGCCCGGAACGAGGACTACAAGACCGTGGGCGCTTCCGTTGCCCTGGCTTACGGCCAGAAGGTGGGCGCGGAGACCGCTGACGACATCAACCTGGCCAAGCAGCTGAACATCATGCTCAAGGGCCTTAGCATCAATCCCGAAAGCATCGTCATGAACATCGGCACCGCCGCTGTGGGCTATGGCTTCGAGTACGTTGCCTCCACTCTGGACCGTGTCCGTCTGGCTGCCCTGCAGCAGTCCGATGCCGACCTGCAGATGCCCATCATCGCGCCTGTGTCTCCCGACACCTGGGGCGTGAAGGAATCCTCCGCTTCCGAAGAAGATGAACCCGCCTGGGGCAGCCGGGAAGAGCGCGCCATTGAGATGGAAGTTTCCACTGCGGCCGCGAACCTGGTGGGCGGCGCTGACGCAGTCATCATGCGTCATCCCGCAGCTGTTGCCACGGTTAAGAAGTTCATTTCCGAGCTGATCTAAGAGAAGGAGGATACATACAATGGCTTTGAAAGGTCTGGATATTTTTAAGCTGTCTCCTAAGAAGAACTGCAAGGAGTGCGGCAGCCCCACCTGTATGGCATTCTGCATGAAGGTGGCCCAGGGCGCTGTTTCCATCGACAAGTGCCCCTACTTCTCCGACGACGCAAAGGCGATGCTCAACGAGCAGACCGCGCCTCCCATGAAGACCATTACCGTTGGCCAGCATAAGCTGGGCGGCGAGACGGTCCTGTATCGTCACGAGAAGACCCTGGTAAGCAAGAACCTGTACGCCGTTGCTGTGGACACTGCCATGAGCGACGAGGAAGTTGACAAGAAGCTTTCTGACCTGCAGAAGGTGGACTACGAGCGGATCGGCGAGCGGATGTACGTGGAGTTCGTCTTCGTCTCCAACCTGGGCTCCGATGCTGACAAGTACGTTTCCCTGGTCAAGAAGGCCGCCGCTACTGGACGGGATCTGGTCCTGGAGTGCTGGGATGTGGACTGCGCCAAGGCCGCTCTGGCTGTGGCTGGCAAAAATGTGATCCTGGACGGCGCTACCCCCGACAACTGGGAGGCTATGAACGCTGCCGCTAAGGAAGCGGGCGTGGTGCTGGGCGTTTACGCCAAGACCCTGTCTGACCTCTACGATACCGTGAAGAAGCTGGAAGGCGCTGGCAACAAGAACCTGGTGCTGGATGTCACCGGCGAAACTGCCAAGGAGACCCTGAAGAACGCGGTTCTGGTCCGCCGCACCGCTCTGAAGGATGGCGACCGCACCTGCGGCTATCCCTCCATCGTGAACATTGCCCGGATTGCAAAGGGCGACGACCGGCTGCAGACTGCCTACGCCACCATGTTCACCGAGAAGTACGGCTCCATCCTGGTGATGGAGAATATGACCTACGCCCAGGCTCTGCCTCTGTACGGCCTGCGTCAGAACATCTTCACCGATCCTCAGAAGCCCATGAAGGTGGAATCCAAGATCTATCCTCTCAACGGCGCCGACGAGAACAGCCCCTGCGCCCTGACCGTGGACTTCGCTCTGACCTACTTCCTGGTTTCCGGCGAACTGGAGCGCTCCAATCAGCCTGTGAACCTGATCATCACCGACGCCTCTGGTATGTCCGTTCTGACTGCCTGGGCTGCCGGCAAGTTCTCCGCCTCCACCGTGAAGAAGTCCTTCGAGGCCCTGGACATTGAGAACAAGATCAAGAACCGCACCCTGATCATCCCCGGCAAGGTGGCCGTGATGAAGGGTGAGATCCAGGAGAAGCTGCCCGGCTGGAACGTGGTCGTCGGCCCCGTGGAAGCCGTTCAGCTGCCCAAGTACATGAAGGACAAGGAGTACGAGGGCGCCGCCAAGGCCGCCGCTGCTGAGGCTGCTGCTAAGGCCGCTGCCGCTCCCGCCGAGGAAGTCAAGGAACTGTCCTTCGACGAGCTGCTGGCAACCAAGGTCCCCGAAATCAAGGTCGTGGACATGGGTGTCAACTACAAGGGCCACAACCCCGAGTCTCCCACCTTCGTCACCATCGGCGAGCGGATCCACTGCATCGCCCCTGTGATCCGCAAGGCCATGGACGAGCGGGATCCCGAACCCATCCTGAAGCGTGCCGCCGAGCAGATCAAGGCCGGCGCTACCTATCTGGATGTCAACATCGGACCTGCCGAGAAGGACGGCCCCGAGCGTATGATGTGGGCAGTTAAGCTGCTGCAGGAGAACTTCAACAACGTGCCTCTGGCGCTGGATACCGCCAACAAGAAGGCCATCGAGGCCGGTATCAAGGTCTACAACCGGACCAACGGCAAGCCCATCGTGAACTCCGCCGACGCTGGCTCCCGTATCTCCAACATCGACCTGGCCGCTGCCAACGACGCCATCTGTATCGCCCTGTGCTCTGCCGACGGCATTGCCAAGGACAACGAGGAGCGTATGAAGCACTGCCACAATATGCTGGAGCGCGGCCTGAGCCTGGGCATGGAGGCCACCGACCTGTGGTTTGACCCCCTGTTCCTGGTTGTCAAGGGTATGCAGGACAAGCAGATGGAGGTTCTGGAAGCCATCCGCATGTTCGCAAGCGAAGGCCTGAAGTCCACCGGCGGCCTGTCCAACAACTCTAACGGTGCGCCCAAGACCCTGCGGCCCATCATGGACTCCGCTCTGGTCGCCATGGCTATGATGCAGGGTCTGACCTCCGCCATCGTCAACCCCAACGACCTGCGGCTGATGGAGACCATCAAGTCCTGCGACATCTTCAAGAATCACGTTCTGTACTCCGACAGCTATCTGGAGCTGTAAGCGAGACAGACACATTTCCCTGCGATTACAGCCGGGAGGGACCCTCCCTCCCGGCTACTTTGTTTTAAAAAGGACACCTTTTTATGATGCAGTGGCAGTATTTACTGCTGGGAACGATTCTCTTTCTGATCATTCTTTTATGGATCGTCTCTAAAATCAAAAAATTCCGCCTCGGTCAGGAGCGGGACTTTACCCGGCGCTTGGAAACCCTGCTCTTACCAAAAGAAGAAATCAGCGCCATCTGCCCCGGACCCCATGGGCGCTGGGTGCTGACCAATCATCGCCTGATACTGGAAGCCGGAGAGGGCTTCACCGCCTTTCCCTTTGGGAAGATAAAAAAGGTAAGCGGCGTGGACGAAACCGGAAAGGCTACTGTGGCGGCGGCGAAAATGGCGGTGCTCACCGTAAAGACCGCTGATCAGGAATTTACTCTGGCCCGCTGCAAAAGGGGGGACTTCACGGGACTGGTCAAGGGTTTGCGGGCCGGGGTCAGTCGTGAAAAAAGCAAGCAGAAAAAGAAGCAAACCGCAAAGAAACCAGCAAGCACAAAAAAATAACCATGTATATTTTGCCATCCGGCTTAATATAAATTTCTTTTGAATTTTATTGGGAGGAATTAAAATGAGCGTATTAACCGATCTGATTTATGGCGGCTCCAACGCTGTTGCGGGCCTGACGGAGGGCGCCGTCAACGATGCCATTGCCAAGTACGGCGCGGATAAAGAAATTGCCTTCCCCGATACCGCGTACTTCTTCCCCACAATTTACGCTGCCACCGGCGTGAAGGTCAAGACCCTGGGGGACCTGCCCGCCTGTGTGGGCGTCCTAAAGAGCCTGATCACCAACCAGGAGGATCTGGGCCAGGCCCTGAACGCCGGTCTTGCCACCGCTGTAGGCGCGGAAATCATTGAGGGCCTGAAATATGTGGACGGCGCTGAGCCTTACGCCAACGAAAGCGGTATCGGCTTCGTACCGGATCCCATCATCCGTTCCCTGGGCGTGCCTCTGGTCACTGGCGATATCCCCGGTGTGGCTGTGGTGCTGGGCAAGGCGGACAATGCTGCGGATGTGGTGAAGGTGGTCAAGGACTACCAGAGCAAGGGTATTATGACCTTCCTGGTGGGCGATGTCATCGAGCAGTGCATGGACGGCGGCGTGAAGATGGGCCTGGAGCTTCGTGTCATTCCCCTGGGCCATGATGTGACCTCTGTCATCCATGTTGTCACTGTGGCTATCCGTGCCGCTCTGATCTTCGGCAACGTCCAGCCTGGCAATCTGGCAGGGCTGCTGGAGTACACCAAGAACCGTGTGCCTGCCTTCGTCAACACCTTCGGCGCTATCGACGCTGTGGTGGTCTCCGCCGGCGCTGGCGCTATTGCCCTGGGCTTCCCCGTGGTGGTGGACATCGATCTGGCCGAGAACCAGGTGCCCGGTGCTCTGGAATCCGTCCTGGATCACAGCGAGACCGTGAAGAAGTCTCTGGAGCTGCGGAACATCAAGATCAAGGTCAAAGAGCTGCCCATTCCCGTGGCTTTTGCCGCTGCCTTCGAAGGCGAAATCATCCGCAAGGCGGATATGCACAACGAAATTTGGTCCGCCAAGAACCCCACCGCCGAGCTGGTGCTCATGCGGGAGCTTAACCAGGTGGAGGATCACAAGATCACGGTCATCGGACCTGACTTTACCGATCAGAAGGACCTGGCTCTGGCCACCTTCGTGGAGGTTGCGGGCAAGAAGATGCAGGTGGACTTCGAGTCCGTCATCGAGCGGAAGTTCCACGCCTGGTTTAACTACATGGAGGGTGTCATGCACACCGGTCAGCGCAACCAGGTTCGGATCCGTGTGAGCAACGCCGCTTTTGAGGCCGGCCTGCGGATTCGGGACTTTGCCGAAGTGCTGTACGTCATGATCATGGACGAGTTTGACGCCGTTGTGGATAAGTGCCAGATCACCCTGATCACCGACCCGGTCAAGGCGGCTGCCTTCCGGGATCAGGAGGCTATGCCCCGGTACAACCAGCGTGACGACCGTCTGGCTTCCATGACCGACGAGGCGGTAGACCGCTACTACACCTGCATCATGTGTCAGTCCTTCGCCCCTGCCCACTGCTGCGTGGTAACACCTGAGCGGCTGGGCCTGTGCGGCGCTGTGTCCTGGCTGGATGCCAAGGCAACCAATGAGCTGAATCCCAACGGCCCCTGCCAGCCCATCTTCAAGGAAGGCCTGATCGACGAGCGTACCGGCCGGTACGAGAGCGTCAATAAGATGGTTGCGGAAGCGACCCATGGCGCTGTGGAGAACGTGACCCTGTACTCCATCCTGGAGGATCCCATGACGAGCTGCGGCTGCTTCGAATGTATCTGCGGCATTGAGCCCATGTCTAATGGCTTCATCGTGGTCAACCGGGAGTTTAAGGGCATGACCCCCGCCGGTATGACCTTCGGCGAGCTGGCGTCCTGCACCGGCGGCGGCGTTCAGACCCCCGGCTACATGGGCCATGGCCGTCACTTCATTTCCTCCAAGAAGTTCATCGCCGCGGAAGGCGGCATTGAGCGGATCGTCTGGATGCCCAAGGAGCTGAAGGATGATGTGGCCGAGCGGCTGAATAAGACCGCCAAGGAAATGTACGGCATCGACAACTTCACCGACTACATTGCCGACGAGACCATCACCACCGATTGCGAGGAACTGCTGAACTGGCTGACGGAGAAGAATCATCCCGTTCTCGGCATGGAGCCTCTGATGTAAACATTTAATTCATCCCCTGGCCTAGGCCGGGGGATGAATGTTTCATGAGTGGAATTTGGGAGCGCGCGAAAGCGGTGCTCTCAACTATTGACATAAAGCCTTCAATTCCTGTGGAGCTTTCAGATCAGGCCGTTTTCTCAGCCTTGTCAAGACAGACTTTCTTTTGCCCCTTATTGAACCATACGCCGGTACGATAGAAGATAATAGACATTACCGTGGCAACTGTCCAGCCAACAGGCCACGCCAGCCAGATGCCCAATGCGCCCAATGCCGTCTTGGACAGGAAAATGGCCAGCAGTACCCGAAGAATCAGGTCTGTAAAGGTCGCAGCCATGAATTTGCCCATCATGCTGGCTCCCCGCAGAATCCCATCGGCCACCAGCTTCCCGGAAACAACGAAATAAAAGGGAGCCAGGATCTTCAGAATTTCTACGCCCACCTGCATGGCTGTCCCTGTAGGCTCCTTCAGAAAAAGACACACCAGCCAACGTCCCGCAAAGAAGTACAGCAGAAACAGGGGGACACACAGCGTCCACACCAGTTTCACACCGGCATTGAAGCCCTGCCGGATCCGTTGGAGCTTCCTGGCACCCAGATTCTGTGCTGTGTAGTTGGACACGCCGTTGCCCAGGGTGGTCAGGGAGGTAATCACTAGATTGTTCAGCTTGATGGCGGCGGAATAGCCCGCCATAACACTGGAGCCAAAGGAGTTGATAATACCCTGAATGACGATATTACCCACGGAGATAAAGCTCTGCTGCAGGATGCTGGGAACGGCAACAATGGAAATTTTCTTCAGCAGCCTCCACGAAAACACCGGGATCTTGCCTTCTGTAGGGATCGTGGAAAAGCGCTTAAACACAAAGATCAGCGCAAGGATACAGCTGACGCTTTGGCAGAGCAGGGTTGCCCAAGCCACACCGGCGACCCCCAGCTTAAAGACGGCTACGAACAAAACATCCATCGCCACATTGCTGGTGGAGGACGCCGCCAGAAATGTAAAGGGTGTCTTAGAATCCCCCAGTGCAGAGAAGATCCCCTCCGCCACGTTATAGTAGAACACGAAGGGCAGTCCCATACAGTAGATATCCAAATAGAGCTTGGAATCCGCCATTACATTTTCCGGGGTGTTGATCAGCTTCAGCAGCGCGGTGCAGCAGGTAATACCAAGCGTCATCAGCACAACGCACACAACGCCACTGGCAATGAGCGTGGTATAGACCGCAGCTTTCAGATCCCGATATTGTTTCGCACCGAACAGCTGGGACACGATCACCGAGCAGCCGATGTTGCAGCCAAAAGCAAAGGCAATGAAGATCAGGGTGATCTCATAACTGTTGCCCACCGCTGCGAGGGCATCTTCGCCCACAAATTTCCCGGCGACCAGACTGTCAGCAATGTTGTAAAGCTGCTGGAAAATGATGCTTCCAAACAGGGGCAGGCAGAATTTCCAGAGCACCATTCCGGGCTTCCCTACCGTCAGATCCTTATTCATGATTACATCCTCCCTTGTCCGGTAAGGAGAACAAAACAGCCGTGTAGCATAGCCATATGCCCACAACATATAAGCTTGATACCCAGGTCGCCGACTTAACCAGCACTTTCTCTGCCACACCAAAAGCAAAACCCATTCCAATGGTAATGACAGTCAGTCTGTCCAGCCTCCGGTGCACACATTTATTGGTGGCAAACCTGTAAAGCATGATTCCCACCGCAAAACAAAATGAAATCACCATAAGCGCTTCCAGAAAATTTTCCATTCAAATTCCTCCATTTTCGAGTTGACTCATGTCCAGTTGTGAATTATAATTCCAAAAGATTGATATGTAAAATACCATATTTTTATCTAACTATATCAATTCGATATGGAGAATCTATGAGTATCAACTATGAACACTATCGGCTTTTCTACTACGTTGCCAAATATAAGAGCTTTACACAAGCCGCCAGCGCGCTGATGAACAGTCAGCCAAATATCACCCGATCCATTCGGAACTTGGAACAGGAACTTGGCTGCGCTCTTTTCATCCGTACAAACCGTCAGGTACGGCTGACACCAGAAGGGGAGGCGCTGTATCGCCATGTTTCCATTGCCTTTGAGCAGTTACAGGCAGGAGAAGCTGAACTTCGCTTCGGGAAAGGTATGGACGGCGGCATCCTGCGCATTGCGGCAACAGAGGTTTCGCTTCAGGCCATTGTGCTGCCTGTATTAAAGAAATACCGCATTTTATATCCGGGTGTTCATATCAAACTGATAAACGGGTCTACCCCGGATGTCATTGCGATTCTTCAAAACGGGTTAGCAGATTTGGCCGTCGCAACAGAACCCGCAGTCACCATGGAAAAGGTAAGAAAAACTGTGGTCTGTTCCGTCTCGGAAACCGCTGTCTGCGGCAGTGCTTTTGCAGAATTGGCCCAAAGCGCTTTAACAATTGCGGATCTCACCCAATACCCAATCATCTCTCTTGGCAAACAGACATCCACCTTCACCTTTTATTCTCAGTTATTTTCCGCACATAAGCTCATCTTCCAACCGGACATAGAAGCTGCCACTGCAGATCAAATTCTTCCCATGGTAAAAGCGGATCTGGGAATCGGTTTTGTCTGTGAGCAGTTTCTTCGTGGAGAGGATTTGGGGAAAACCATTTTCCCATTGCATTTAGAGACACAAATTCCTCCGAGAAACGTATGTCTTTTAACGCCCACTGACCGACTATTTGGTCCCGCCGCCAAAGCTCTGGAGAAGGTGCTGATCGCCGCCGCAACGGACAGTTATATATCGGGGCATAAATGATGTATCTCCACCAGATGTTGAAGCTCTCATTCGCAGGCATGTTTCTCCTATTCGCCCCGGTAGAAGCAGCCCTGGCAAAATGAATGTCAAGCACGCAATTAGCTTCATTTTTAATTTTGTTAATTTGAATAGTTCTTTTTGGCGGATTCCTTAATCTGCCTACTTGTTGTATACAAATCCGAAATTAAGGGCATCTAAAGCACGTTCCCGCTTTAGATGCCCTTTTTCCTGTTTTCGTACATCCCTGCCTAGAAACTTAACTTAATGACATTGGGCTCATCGCCTGACCCCAACATTTATTATAGAACCCAAATTTTTTGCGGAAAAAGACTGGACTTATTGCAATCCGTGCGGGGTTATGCTAAAATTAGTACAACAATACCGAATAGGATACGGAGGCAGATTTATGAGCAAGGTGATTTTCCAGATTGAGGGCGGCAGCCCAGTGACAATGGAATGTAATGACGGGGAGAACCTGCTGGAACTGGCCCGCCGGGCAAATGTGGCCATCGATGCCCCCTGTTCCGGCAACGGCTCCTGCGGCAAGTGCCGGGTAAAAATTTTGGAGGGGGAAGTGGAATCCTTGCCCAGCCGGCATATTTCGGAGGAGGAATATCAGGAGGGCTGGCGGCTGTCGTGCAGCTGCAAGGTGAAAGGAGATTGCACGGTGCTCGTGCCAGATATTGCCAGCGCTTATCAGTCCCGGATGAAAACCGCGGACCTCTCCAGCCCTAAGGAAATCGCCATTTTCGAGGAGTGCGAGGAAAACCTGAAAAATAGCGGCATCCACTTTGTAAACCGTTACCGCAGCGTGGTGCTTACCATGGCGGAACCCACTCTGGACGATACCATGCCCGATAACGAGCGGCTGACCTGGGCCATCCAGGAGGCCCTGGGGGTGGAGAAGGTAGAGATTCCCTTCTGCGTCATGGAAAAGCTGGCCCACACCTTGCGGGAGAACGCTTGGACGGTCTGCGTCAAGGGAGAACTGCGGGAGGATGCTTTCCTGTGCATGGAAATTGGCAAGCGGTCGGATACCGCTCTGGTGGGCTGTGCCATTGATATCGGTACCACCACCGTCACCATGGTGCTGACGGATTTAACCACCGGAAAGCTGCTGGCAAAAGGTTCCTCGGGCAACGGCCAGATCCGCTACGGCGCGGACGTGATTAACCGGATCATTGAGCAGGGCCGCCCCGGGGGCAAAAGAAAACTTCAGGACGCCATTGTGAAGGAAACCCTGAATCCCATTATCGCGAGCCTCTGTAAGACAGCGGGGATCTCCTGCCGGAGCATTCTGCGGCTGAGTATCGGCGCGAACACCACCATGAACCACCTGTTTGTAGGCGTGGACGCGTCCAGCGTCCGGATGGAGCCGTATATTCCCAGCTTCTTTTCCTGGGAAGGCCTGCTGGCGGGAGACTTGAAGCTGCCCGCAAACCCCTTGGCCCCTGTCCTTATTGCGCCCAACATCGGCTCTTACGTGGGCGGCGATATTACCGCCGGTACCCTGGCCTCCGGTATCTGGGACAAGGATGAAATGAGCCTGTTTATTGATCTGGGCACCAATGGTGAAATTGTCTTCGGCAACCGGGATTTTCTCATGTCCTGCGCCTGCTCCGCCGGTCCCGCTTTTGAGGGCGGCGACATCTCCTGCGGTATGCGGGCCACCGATGGCGCTGTGGAGGCTGTGACCATTGATAAAGCCACCATGGAGCCTGCCCTGTCTATTATCGGCGACGAGGGGCAGAAGTGCGTGGGCATCTGCGGCAGCGGTATCATCGACCTGATTTCCGAGCTGTTCCGCTGCGGGATCATCAACGCCAAGGGCCTGTTCGTTCGGGAAGGCAGCCGGATCCGCCGGGACGCCCACGGTATGGGCAGATTCGTACTGGCAGAGCCGGAGGAATCGGAAACCGGCAGAGAGGTATCCCTCAATGAGGTGGACATTGACAACTTCATCCGGGCCAAGGGCGCGATCTTCTCCGCCATTGATACCCTGCTCAAATCTGTGGATATGACTGTGGACATGATCGACAAGGTATATGTGGCGGGCGGCATCGGCAGCGGCATCAATATGAAAAACGCGGTGAATATCGGCATGTTCCCGGACGTGGAACTGGAAAAATTCCACTACATCGGCAATTCCTCCCTCACCGGGGCCTATGCCATGGTCATGAGCGACGAGGCCTGCACCAAAACCCATGAGGTGGCGGCCAATATGACCTATCTGGAGCTGAGCACCCACCCGGGGTATATGGATGCCTTTGTGGCGGCCTGCTTCCTGCCCCATACCGACGCAAGGCTTTTCCCCCACAGCGTACAGGAGGTGTGAGATGCTGACGAAACAGCACCATGTGGCCATAATTTGCTCAGACTATGAGCGATCCAAGGATTTTTATGTCAATAAGCTGGGTTTTCAGATTATCCGTGAGGTGTGGCGGGAGGAGCGTCAGGACTATCTGACCATGCTCCGCTCGGGGGATGTGGTGCTGGAGCTGTTCACGAAGCCCCATGCACCCCAGCGGCCCACTCAGCCGGAGGCCCTGGGTCTGCGGCATCTGGCCTTCCAGGTGGAGGACACGGCCGCGGCTGCCGCCTGGCTGAACAGCCGTGGGATTGAAACGGAACCTATCCGGGAGGACAGCGTGAACGGCGGGAGAATGACCTTCTTCCGGGATCCGGACGGACTGCCCCTGGAACTGCACGAATAAGGGAGGAACCGCTATGGAAATCGAAAATCACAAGGAAGAGGTACCCTTTGCCCACTATGCGGGGCTGTTTCGGGACATTGACCCCAAGGACGTAATTGCACGGCTCAGCGATGTCAGCTGGGACGGAGAGAAATTCACCGTGAAGCTGCTGGGCCGGGCCTTTGCCATTGCCCACCCGGAATACGCCATCACCCCATTGGACGGAGGCAGGGTACTGCCCCTGCCCACCCAGACTTTTTTGCTCCGGTATCTCATGGAGAGCAAGGACGTTCCCTGGGCGGGAGACTGGAAGACCTTCCGGGAAATGCCCTGGGGGGAGATGTATATTAAGCCCTACACAGGCCGGGTGCTGACCCGGGCGGCCTTTACCTTTGGCACCCGGATCGATGCCTTCCGAAGGGCGGCGGAAAAAATCGGCGGAATCAGGCTGACCCACGGGGACGCCGGTTATCAGTTTAACCTGGTGGGAAGCTATCAGATGCAGATTCTGGCCTGGGAGGGAGACGACGAGTTCCCGCCAAACGCCCAGGTACTGTACTCCGACAATTTCGCCGAGGGCTTTGCGGCGGAAGACCGGGTGGTAGCGGGAGACATTCTGATTTCCACCATCAAGGCGGAAATGTAACCGGTTTTCCGACCCATTTGTGAGACAGAAGGTTACAGAATTATGGAATAGCCTTGCTTTTTCCACAGGAAAGGGCTATAATAGAGCCAGTTTATGGTGGAGTGGTTGTTATGGCAGAATTTCAAGGGGATCTGGAGGATCTGGGAAAAAGAATACAGGATATTGTTGACAAAGCGGTCAACTCTCAGGATTATCAAAAGCTGAACCAGACGGTCCGTCAGGCGGTAGACCGGGCGGTGGATTATGGCAGCGAGGCGATTCGCAGGGTGTCTGCAGCAGCTTCTGCCACGGCCGGGAAGCCGGTCAGGGAGCCGGTGCAGGGCGTTGTGGTGGAAACGAAAAATCTTCCGGTGCTCTATAGCAAGGGAAATAAGCAGACAGTGCTGGGGATCCTCCGAATTGTGGGCGGAAGCCTGCTGTCCACGCTCTCTTTTGTGGGACTGGTCTTCTCGGTGATCTTCAGCATTCTGGCGGAGCAGGTGCTCTTCACCATTCCGGCAGGGATTGCCTTGAGCTGTTGTGCCCTGGGCGTATGGCTTCTTTCTGGAGGAATCCAGGCGCTGAACCGGATGAGCCGGTTTAAGGTATACCAGAGGACCCTGGGGCAGAAGACCTACTGCACTCTGGAGCGTCTTGCCCGGAGCGTTGGGAAAAGCGGGAAGTATGTCCGCCGTGAGGTGGAACGGATGATCCGGGAGGGCCTGTTTTTGGAGGGCCATCTGGACCGGGAAAAGACCATGCTGATCACTAGCGACGAGACCTACCGCAGCTTTGAGGAAGGCAGGAAGCTGCTGGAGGAAAAGCAGCGGCAGGAAGCGGAGGAGAAGGCCAGGCAGGAAGTTCAGCCCGCCCATAACCCCCAGGTGCGGCAGGTGCTGGACCGGGGCAACGCCTTTATTAAAGAGATTCGCCGCTGCAATGACGCCATCCCGGGAGAGGAAATCTCCGAGAAAATCTTCCGGATGGAATCCATTGTCCGCAGAATCTTCCAGAGAGCGGAGGAGCATCCGGAGGTGGTTCCCGACCTGCAAAAGCTGATGGACTATTACCTGCCCATGACGGTGAAGCTTTTAAACGCCTATGCGGATATGGATGCCCAGCCTGTGGCGGGGGAGACCATTCTGGCCTCAAAACGGGAGATTGAGCAGACCCTGGACACTTTGAACCTGGCCTTTGAAAAGCTGCTGGACGATATGTTTAAGGATACCGCCATGGACATTTCCAGCGATATTTCCGTGCTCCAGACCATGCTTGCCCAGGAGGGGCTGACGGAGGACGATTTGATGAAAATAAGGAAGGAATCACCAAAGGAGGATCACAATGGAAAATGAAATGGAGAAGCTGCCCAGCCTGACATTGGAACCAGAGCTTGACGAAACGCCCTCCTTCACGGTACGGGAGGAGACGGCTGTGGCCCAGGCCCAGCCGAAGGAGCCGGTGCTGACAGAGGCGGAGCAGAAAGTGGTCAGCGACTTTGCGGCGAAAATCGACGTGGAAAACACGGCCCAGATCCTGCAATACGGTGCGGGCGCCCAAAAGAAGATGGCGGATTTTTCCGACGCGGCCCTGAAAAATGTGCGAACCCAGGACCTGGGAGAAGTGGGCGACCTGATTGTGGAGGTCGTGGGACAGCTCAAGGGCATGGAGACCGAGGAAAGTAAGGGCATCTTTGGCTTTTTCCGGAAGCAGGCAAATAAGCTGGAGAATATGAAACTCCGCTATGACAAGGCGGAAGGGAACGTGGAGAAAATCTCCGGCGCCTTGCAGCAGCATCAGGTGCGCCTGCTGAAGGATTCCGCGGTGCTGGATAAAATGTATGAGCAGAACCTTACCTACTTTAAGGAGCTGACCATGTACATCCTGGCAGGCAAGCAGAAGCTCCAGGAGGTTCAGGAGGGAAAGCTGAAGGCTTTGCGGGAAACCGCCCAGAGGACCGGCCTTGCAGAGGACGTCCAGGCGGCAAGAGACCTGGCGGAAAAGTGCCAGCGGTTTGAAAAGAAGATTCACGATCTGGAACTGACCCGGACCATTTCCATCCAGACTGCCCCCCAGATCCGGATGATTCAGAACAATAACAATGTGATGGTGGAAAAGATTCAGACCACCCTGGTCAATACCATTCCCCTTTGGAAAAACCAGATGGTGCTGGCCCTTGGCATTTCCCATTCCACCGAAGCCGCTCAGGCGCAACGTCAGGTGACGGATGTGACCAACGCCCTGCTAAAGCAGAACGCCGAGAAGCTGCACATGGCCTCGGTGGAAACCGCCAGGGAGGCGGAGCGGGGCATTGTGGACATTGAAGTGCTCAAGAAGACCAACGCCGAGCTGATCCAGACCCTGGACGACGTGATGAAGATTCAGGCGGAAGGCCGGGCCAAGCGGCAGGTAGCCGAGGCGGAGATGGCCAAAATGGAAAATGACCTGAAAGATAAGCTCCTGCAAATTCGAAACGACGGCTGATAAACGCATGACAGAACATCCCCCTGCGCCAGAAAGGCACAGGGGGATGTTTTCTGCTTTTGATTACGCGTCACTGAGAACGAAGTGGCAGAAGCGAAGCATCTCGAACCAGTCGTCAGAGTCGAAGCAGACAAACTTGTCATCCTTCAGCACTGCGCCGGGGTAGAAGCTCTTCGAATAGGCCACATGGTGCTTGAAGAAGTCGATTTCCATGTGGAAGTGGTCGGGCATGGGGACCTGACACTGGGAAGCTTTGGTAGCAGCCACTTTGGCCGCAGCCTCGATCCGCTCCACAGCTACATCGGGATGGATGGAGGTGGTGCTGCCGCCCCGGCCCACGTTCACGGGCACGGTGGTGATGGCAGGAATCAACGTTTTGGCAAAGTCACACAGGGCTGCATCACCAGTGAGAAGGGCCACGGGGACACTGTAATATCCGGCGGTGTAAGAATTGATCAGGAACTCGCTGCACAGAACTCCGTTGAGGTAGACGTGGTTATTCATGCCGTTCATGGTGTGGCTCAGAGGATTACCGGGGCAGCCTGCCCAGGCGTGGTAGCCGGTGAAGAAGACCGCGTCAAATTTTTCCTGATTCAAGCCACTCATCATGCTTAAGGGATCCCCCGACCAGGAACGGTTGATGCGGATGTCCCGGGGCAGCAGGTTGGGATCCAGGTTCCGGGCGGAGTCGTGGGAGTCCTTGACAAAGACCTCCTCCGCACCGGCGGCCAAAGCCCCCTTGCAGGCGGCGGCGACCTCCCGGGTCATCTGCTTCTGGATGGGGGTGTAGTCCATGGGGGTGGTACGCTCAGTCTCGGGCCAGGAGACCACACCGCAGGTGCCTTCCATATCGGCGCTTAAAAATACTTTCATGGAAAAACGTCCTTTCTCTTAAAAATAAGAACCCACTTGGGTGATACAGTTTCTCAGATCCTCCCGATAGTCCGGGTGAGAGGGGATCAGGCTGTTGACAGTGAAGCCGTTGTCCCCATTTTTGCCGGTAGAGTGGCAGTACCGGCCGCCGCCGATGTACATGGCCACATGGCCGGGGAAGAACAACAAATCACCGGGCTTTATATTCTCGATGGGGATTTCATGGATGGGGAAGCCCTCCCGGATATCCGCGTCCCGGTAGATGACAATGCCGCAGAGCAGATAGGCCATAGATACCAGGCCGGAGCAGTCAATACCGAGGGGAGATTTACCGCCCCAGCGGTAGTGGGTTCCGACGTAGGTGAGGGCAGCGTCCACCAGGGCCCGGCGAAGGGTACCTTCATCCTGGGAAAGGGGGGTAGTATAGTAAGGGGCCAGAATGGCGGCAGGCATATAACCCTCCTGACCGTCGGCCAGCATGACCTTCTGCCAGCCCTTCTCCGGGTCGCCTATAGGGGAGACCAGACCCCCTCTGGGGACGGATTGGAGGAAATATCCTTGGACCTTGGGCTGAGACAGGACGTCACAGGTATTTTTATGGTACACGATCTCCTTGGGGAGCGCTTCCCATTTTGTGACGGTTTCCGGATCCAGAATCAAATCCGCTTCGGAGACCATGCCCTCATACTGATAGTGGGTGCGAACCCGGTACCAGCCGGGGGCGCATCTGTCCAGAATGTCCACTACCATGCCGTACAGGGATTCGTCCACCAGGGTGGAGGCCCGGGTGGGCTGAGCAAGCAGAGAACAGACGGTGGAATTGACAATCGCTTTCATGGCAGAACCCCCTTTACGGTGTAGTCATAAATGGCCCTGGACAGCTTACCAATCAGCCGGCATTGCTGAGGCTCCCCGTCCAAAGCGGGACCATCCCAGGTAAAAATACCCAAATAATAGGGCTTTCCTTCCAGCAGGAAGACACCCGCGTCATGGTTTAGGTGGTCCAATCCGCCGGGCTTATGAAGGACGGTAACGTTGTCAGGAAGATACCGCTGTAAGGCGTCCATGTGCCGGACACGGCTGAGGAAGTCAAAGGCCACCTTCCGCAGTTCCGGGGTGAGGATTTCGCCGTCATAGAGCAGCTTATACACCCGGTACTGGTCGGCGGCGGAAGTGAAGTTGTTTCGTCCTGCCTTCACCGCCTCAAAATCCAGCATTTTCCGGCTGGCGCTGGTCTGTTGGAGGCCCAGAGACGCACAATAAGCGTTGATCCGGTCAAAGGTAAGCAGGGACAGTACGGCGTTGGTGGCGGTGTTATCGCTTTCTACGATCATCCAATACAGCATTTCCCAGAGGAAAGCGCCATCCTGACGGTACTCCGGCTCGAATACGGAGGTATCGTCACAGTAGTCTTTTTCGGTAATGGGAACAAATTGAGAAAGGGAAAAGCCGCCGTCCAAAACCCCTTGCAGGGCGCAGCACAATACCGGAAGCTTGATGGTGGAAGCAGAGACCACCTGGGTATTTTCCCGGATGGCGGCCAGAGGCTTGCCGGTGGTTAAGTCCACCCAGTATAGGGCGGATTTCGCGGGAAAGGCATCCAGGGTTTCCTTCAGCCAGGACTCCAGGGAAGAAACCATAGTTACGCCTCCTTTTCAAGGACAACCGTCAGGCTGTCCGCGTCCATCCTAATACTTCTGCCCAGGGGCAGAGCCAGGGTGGTATCGCAGTGGCCGCAGGGAATTCCGGCGATGGCGGGCTTTCCGGAGGGAACGATTAACTGACGGAAGATTTCCTCCAGACTTAGGGTCCGTTGCGGCATTTCCGGCTCACAGTCTGTCCAGGCGCCCAGCAGGATTCCGGCGCAGTCCCGGAACTTTCCGGCGTTGCGCAGCTGGGTGAGCATACTGTCAATGCGGTAGGTTTTCTCTCCAATGTCTTCCAGGAAGAGAATCTTCCCTTTGCAGTCAAGCTCCCAAGGAGTGCCGATGGAGGAAACAATCAGGCTTAGATTGCCGCCGCAGAGAATACCCTGGGCGCTGCCGGGAACCAGAGTGACAGGTGTTTGCTCCTGGGGGTAAGTCAGCGTGCCGGAAAGCCCGCCAAACACGGCCTTTTTCAGGTAGTCTAGGGTATAGTCGTTGGGGTGGGGTTCCGTGGAGGGCATGGTGCAGTGGTAGGTTTCCAGGCCGCATTCCTGATTCAGGAAGGTGTGCAGGGCGGTGATGTCCGAGTAGCCGCCAAACCACTTGGGTTTTTTGCGGATGGTTTCCACGTCCAAAAGGGGCTGTAACCGGTGGGCGCCGTAGCCGCCCCGGATGCACCAGATGCCATCGATTGTGGGGTCGGCAAAGGCACGGTTTATGTCCTCTGCCCGCTGGGTATCGGAAGCGGCAAAGTAGCCGTCCCGGTTGCGGAAATAGCAGGAGGGATAGGGCACAGGCTCCAGGCCAAGGGATTGACATAGATCCAGGGCGGGCTGGAGTTTTTCATCAGGGACGGCGGAGGCGGGGGCAAGGAGGGCCACCCGTGCGCCGGGGAAAAGAGGCTTCGGTGTAATCATAGGACACCTCGTAATGTTAATTTTGTTGGGCTATCTTTCCAGCTTGACCAGGTACTCGGTTGTACCCGCTTCGTATTTCTTCTCACCGGTGAGGTGAAAGCCGTGGGCCTCATAGAACCGGATGGCGTTCGTATTCTTTTCAATTGCCCAGAGAAAATCGGCCTGGTGCACGTTGATTGCATACTCTAAGAGGAAAGCGCCAATTCCTTGATTCTGGAAGAAGCAGTCCACATATAGTTCGGCAATTTCCGTCCCTTCTATATGAATCAGACCCTTTACAATTCCGTCATCCCAGACCCAAATATGGTTCAGAATTGGAGGCGCGGAATACTGCTTTGCCACAGGAATCACTTGCAGCTCACCGAAGGAATAATCATCGTTTTGAAAAATGGGCCGGAACTGAACGCGCTTGACAAACACCAGAATCTCCGCGATTCTGGAAAGGTCCTGCTGGGACGCTTTGCGTATCATGGAGTCACCATCCTGTTAAAACTGCTTCTGATACTCTGCCATTTCCTCATCACTGGCCAGCACAAAATGGCCGGGGACGACTTCCTGCCATTTGGCGGGGTTCTCTGCGCTGTAGTGGTGGCAGGCGGGGTCGTAGACCAGCAGGACCTTATTGCGCTCGGCAATGGGGTCCGGCTGGGGAATGGCGGAGAGCAATGCCCGGGTATAGGGATGGAGGGGATGGAGGAACAGTTCTTCGCTGTCCGCCAGCTCCACGATTCTGCCCTTGTGGATGACGGCAATCCGGTTGCAGATGAACCGCACCACGGAAAGGTCGTGGGCGATGAACAGATAGGTTAAGTCTCGCTCCCGCTGAAGCTTGCTGAGCAGGTTCAGCACCTGGGCCCGGATGGACACGTCCAGGGCGGAGATGGGCTCGTCGGCAATGATGAAGTCCGGCTCCATGACCAGGGCCCGGGCAATGCCGATGCGCTGCCGCTGACCGCCGGAGAACTCATGGGGGAACCGGCTGGCAAATTCGGGAAGCAGACCCACGTCAGACAGGGCCTTTGCCACCTTTTCCTGCCGCTCCTGGGCGCTCAAGTGCTGGTGGCCCTGGGCGAATAGGCCCTCGCTGACGATGTAATCCACTTTGGCCCGCTCGTTCAGGGAGGACATAGGGTCCTGGAAGATCATCTGGATCCGGCGTGTGACCTCCCGGTCCAGCTCTTTGGAAATCTTGCCGTTAATCTGCTTGCCGTCAAAGAGAACCCTGCCGCCGGAGGTGGGATGGATGCGGATAAGGCTGCGGCCGATGGTAGTCTTGCCGGAGCCGGATTCCCCCACCAGACCGAAGGTTTCCCCCTGATAGATATGAAAGGAGACCTTATCCACGGCGGTAAAGGGGTGACGCTTGGAACCAAACTGTACGGTCAGGTCCTCCACCTCAACAAGTTTTTTCCGTTCAGACATGGATCTTCACTCCTTTCTCCCGGAGGGCGCGGATATGCTCCGGCGGCTCCACCTTGGGGGCCCGGGGATCCAGGAGCCAGGTGCGGGCCTTATGGGTGGGAGAGACTTCAAAGAAGGGAGGCCGCTTCACAAAGTCGATTTTCAATGCCTTGGGGTTCCGGGGGGCAAAAGCGTCGCCGTGGACTTCGTAGAACAGGTTGGGGGGCGTGCCCTGAATGGCGTACAGATCCTGACCCTTGACGCCCAGCTGAGGCAGGGAGGAAAGCAGGGCCCAGGTGTAGGGGTGCTTGGGGTCGTAGAAGACTTCGTCGCAGGTGCCTACCTCAATGATATCGCCCGCGTACATGACGGCGATCCGGTCAGCCACATTGGCAACCACGCCCAGGTCATGGGTGATGTAAAGGCACGTCAGGTTGTACTTTTTCTGCATGGCCTTAATGAGCTCCAGAATTTGGGCCTGAATGGTTACATCCAGCGCAGTGGTAGGCTCGTCGCAGATCAGAATTTTGGGTCGGCAGGCGATGGCAATGGCAATGACCACCCGCTGGCGCATACCGCCGGAAAATTCATGGGGGTACTGCTTGTACCGGCGCTCCGGGTCGTCAATGCCCACGTCGGAGAGAACCTCCAGCACCGCCTTTTTCGCGGCCGCGCCGTGGAGATTTTGGTGCAGCTCCACCGCCTCCTGGAGCTGTTTGCCAATGGTTTTTAAGGGATTCAGGGAGGTCATGGGATCCTGGAAGACCATGGCGATCTCCCGGCCCCGAATCTTCAGCCAATCCTTGTCGGTTGTGAACCTGGTCAGATCCTGGCCGTTATAGAGGATATGGCCGCCGTCAATAAAGCCGTTGGCGTCCAGCAGGCCCATCATGCACTTGACGAAGACCGACTTGCCGGAGCCGGATTCGCCTACGATGGCCAGGCTTTCTCCCTGATAGACATCCAGGCTGACCCCGCGGATGGCGTGGAGCACCTGGTTGCGAAGGGTGAATTTTACGTCCAGATCCTGTACAGACAGAATGACATTTTGATTTGAAGTATATTCCATAAGCCCTCCTTACCGAACGTGGTTCTTGGGATCGGCGGCGTCAGCAAAGGCGTTGCCGATGATATAGAAGGACACGGTGATGATCACCAGCACCAGCACCGGGAAGTAAAGCTGATACCGCAGGGAGGCCACAGTCATGAGAGAGCGGCCGGTCTGGATCAGGTTGCCCAGGGAGGGGGTGTCCACGGGCAGGCCGATGCCGATGTAGGTGACGAAGACCTCGTTGCCGATGGCAGAGGGCACCGCCAGGGCCATCCGCATGGTGATGACGGACACCAGATAGGGAAGCAGGTTCTTGAGGATAATCCGCCAGGTGGGGATGCCTAAGCACCGGGAAGCCAGGTTATAATCCCGATCCCGAATAATGATGATCTGGTTCCGGATAAACCGGGCCATGCCCAGCCAGCCGGTCAGGGACAGAGCGAAAATGATGGTGGACACACCGGGCCGGAGAACGTAGGAAATCAGGATCAGCAGCAGGGTCTGGGGAATGTTGTCCAGAACGTTGTACAGCTCCGTAAAGAAGAAATCCAGCTTGCGGACATAGCCCCACAGCACACCCACCAGAATTCCTACCACCGCTTCCACCAATGCAACGGAGAAGCCGATGAACAGGGAGGTGCGGGTACCGGCCCAGATCCGTGCCCACAGGTCCTGGCCGATGGAGTTGGTGCCCATCCAGAATTCTTCTCCGGGAGGAACGTTATTCAGAGGCAGACCCCACTCGTCGTTGTGAATGAGCAGGGGGTCCTTCTGACCCGGAAGGTAGGGCTGGATAAAGGTAAAGAGCAGCATAACGACCATGACAACCAGGAAGAACATGGCAATCTTATTCTGTGAGAAGGCCCGCAGGGTGGAGCCCCAGTAGGAATAGCCGGAGTAGCCGCCCCGTTCGGCGCCCAAAGCGTCAAATTCCGCGAAGGAGAAGGCTTCCTCATCAGACATAGATTCTGTCTGCTCCATGCTTTGCTTCATGGACTGGGCAATGGAATCTCCCAGCGCGTCGGTTTTTACATTGCGCAGGGGACGAAAACCTAGGTTTTTCATCAGCGGGCACCCTCCTTTTTGGAAAAACTGATTCTCGGGTCCACAATGCCCATGAGAATATCGCCGAACAGCAGACCCAGAATGGAGATCACAGCATAGATCAGCACCAGAGCCTGAACCAGCGTATTATCCTGCCGCTTGATGGCCGTCACCAACAGGCCGCCCATGCCGGGGACGGAGTAGAGGGATTCCACATACAGCGAACCCATCAGGGTAAACAGAATGGAGTTGGGAATGTACTGCACCATGGGGACGAAGGCGTTCCGGAAGATATGGCGGCTGGAAATTTTGCCGTTTGGGACGCCCTTGGCCCGGGCCAGGCGAATGTAATCCTTATTGGCTTCGTCCACCATGTACCGCCTTAGCCACATGGCGTAGTAGGCGATATTGCCGATGGACAGGGAGATGATGGGCAGAATATAGCTTTTGAGGACGGCGGCGTCAAAGAGCATGGGAAGCCCCAGAATATCCCGGCCAATATGGGTCTGGGAACCGGCAAACTGGATTAAAATATGGTACACGGCTGCTGGCATTGCCTCAATAAGCACAATGAACACCGTGCCCAGCTTGTCCCCGATCTTCCATTTTGTCCGGGTGCTTCGGGCCATTAAAATGCCCATGGGCAGTCCCACGGCCATGGAGATGACCAGAGCGATAAGCCCCAGTTCAATGGAAATGGGGATTTTCTCTTTGATGATCTCCGTAATGGCCACGTCCTTCCGATAGACGTTGGACACACCCAGATCTCCGTGGAGAAGCTGCCCGTAAAACCTTACCAGCTGCTTATACAGAGGATCCGTCAGGCCCAGAGACTGAAGCTTTACCTGAATCTGGGTGGAAGACATTTTGTCGTAGTTCTCAAAATACCCCTCTACTGGCATCATCCGCAGCAGGGCAAAGAGAATGGTAATGATGATCAGCATGGTGATTAGGGAATGCAGTACCCGTTTTGATATGTATTTTGCCATGGTGGTCCTCCTGTTTTCTATGAGGGATAAAAAGCGAAGCCGATACCACTGACACTTCCGGAGGAAGGGACACTGGTACAGGCTCCGAAATCGACAGATGTATGGGAAGCGGGCCGGAAAATCCCGGAAGACTTTCCGACAAAAGACTGGGAAACCTTCTTATTTTTCCCTTTCCGGAGGAAAAATTGGGAGGCTTTTATGCGACTTGAGAGAAGTCCCCCAGAAGGGGACTTCTCTCGTGAGAAGACGCGGAAAAGGGATTAGCCAGCCAGCTTTGCCTGCCAATCGGCGTAAGCGGCCTGGAACTGCTCCAGACTCATGGAGGTGTCGTACAGGTGCTGATCCTTATAGCGCTGTCCGGCTAGACCGAAGGAAGCATACTGGCCTTCAAATACGTCCAGATTGCACATCTGATAGCTCCGGGAGCTGATGTGGATGGGGATGGCAAAGGCGTGATCCAGCAGGAAGCTTTCTGCCTTGGCGAAGGCCTCGTAACGGGCATCCATGTCGTTTGTGATGGCCTTGGCAGCCTCTACCAGGGACCAGTATTCCTCGTACAGAGCCTTGGTGCCAGCGTCCTGACTCTTGTTGATGAAGCAGTAGCTGGAATCGGGAGCGAAGGGATCGGTCCAGGTCTCGGGGTCGGCGTAGTCAGCGCCCCAGTTGCACTTCATGAAGGCATACTTACCGCTGCGGCGGACAGCGCCCAGGAAGCCTGTCTCGGGGCCGGCTTCCACAATGATATCCACAAAGTCGGTGCCCAGAACATTTTCAATGGTCTGTTCCACAACCTGGCACTCCTGGGCCCAGTTGGTGGTGGTGGGGTTGAAGCACATCAGCATCTTCACAGGGAAGGTGGCGCCGGCGGCGGTCAGCTCTTCCATGGCGGCAGCCTTATATTCCAGGGCCTTGGCTTCGTCAAAGTTATCGCCCTCGGTGTAGGCGGCCAGATCGCCGTAGTAGGTGTAGTCCTTGGAGGCGGAGGCAAAGCCGTTGGGGGTGATAGTATTATTCTTCATGGAGGTGGGATCGATCCGGTCATTGGTGGCCAGGGCCGGCATCCGGTTGAAGGAGGCAACCACGGCCTTCCGGAAGTTCTCGTTGTTTACGGCTTTCTTCCAGTTCTCCGGTTCGTACTCGGCGTCAAAGTTGGGATCGAAGTTAAACAGGTACCAGTAAGCGTAGGAGGTGTCGCTGCGGGTGGGATGAATCAGATCCTTGGTGGCGGGATCAGCCATCATGGCAGACAGCAGATCGGAGGAGATATCCGCCTGATCTACGTCACCGGACAGATACATCTGGGTGGAGATGGAGGCGGCTTCCGCGTTGTAGGTGGATTCCGTGGCGTCCAGGAAAACGTTGTCCTTGTCCCAGTAGCTCTGGTTCTTGGTCATCACGTGCTTCTGCTGAGGCAGGAACTCGGAGAGAATGAAAGCGCCGCAGTACAGCAGGGTTTCATTGTCGGTGCCGAACTTGCCGCCGCACTCCTCGAGGAAGGGTCCGTACACAGGCATGTAGGGGCCAAAGGAAACCATGGACAGGAAATAGGGACGGGGAGAGGCCAGGGTGATTTCCAGAGTGTAGTCATCCAGAGCCTTCATGCCGATGTCTTCCAGGGAGGCTTCGGGAACCTCGGTGAGAACCACCTGCTCGCCGTCTTCGTCGGTGATGAGCTTTACGGCGTTGCCTTCCTCATCGGTGCCGTCCACGGCGGTGGGCAGGGCCATCTGGTAGGCGGTCCAGTCGTAGTAAGCATCCGCGCCGGCAATGACACCGCTCATGGTGTAGAAGGTGGAGGAGTCATTGTTGGCGTCGCAGACATAGCGGGCGGAGGATACCCAGTCGTTGGCGGTGACAGGGGCGACCTCGTTGCCGTCCTTGTCCACCCAGTTCATACCCTGACGGATATGGAAGGTCCAGACGGTGGCGTCCTCATTCTGCTCCCAGCTCTCTGCCAGGGCGGGCTCCACATTACCGTAGGCGTCGTATTCCACCAGGCAGTCCACCACGTTGGCGGCAACACTCAGTTCGTTGGTATTGCCAGTAACCAGGTAGTTCAGGGTCGTGACCTCGCTGGAGTACAGGCTGCGGTAAACCGCATTCTCGGAGACCGGCGCGGCAGGTGCCTGCGTGGCAGCGGGGGTGGAAGCGGCAGGTGCGTCGGATTTCCCGCCGCAGGCGGCCAGGGACAGCAGCATTACACCGGCCAGTACCAGGGACAGCAGTCGTTTGGTCATTTTCATACAGATCATTCCTTTCATTTTCTTGCTGGGGAACCCCGCTGGAAAGAACGGGGGTACTATACAAATGGCAAGGCCATTTCATAGGATAAAGAAAATCAGCGGCATCCTGAAAACCGGGAAAATGCCGCCGCCAGGTAGAAAAGCTATGAGGTTTACGGCTATTTTATCACATTTCTTTAATGAAGTAAAGCTTGGGGGGACTGATGGGAGCATAGAAAAAACCATCCCTGGAAGCGGAATATTTGTGATTTTACACAAAGGACAGATGTCTTTCTGCTGTGGAGCGTCAGAAAAAACCCGGGTCAGATGCGGAAAACACCGTGATTTTTCACAGAATCTGTAATTCTTGCACGGGTATTTCCGGATAACAGGCAGCCTGCCCGAAAATTTCTTATTTTCATATAGCAGAATCCGTGATATCATAAACCACGGCAAAAACTGGATTGGGAGGAAAAGCAAAATGGCGATCACTGTGAATATTTACTACACCGGTGTGGACGGAAACGCGAGGAAATTCGCGGAGGAAATGACTGCCATAGGGATTGTGAGGGACATCCGCAGGGAAAAGGGAAATCTCCGGTATGAATATTTTCTCCCCATGGAGGACAGGGAGACGGTGCTGCTGATTGACAGCTGGGAAGATCAGGCTGCCATCGACGCCCACCATGGCTCCCCTATGATGGAGGAGATCATCCGGCTTCGGGAAAAGTATGATCTGCACATGAAGGTGGAGCGGTATGTTTCGGAGGGAAAGGGGGTCCCGGCGGGGGATCTGGCGTTTATCAGAGAATAAAATATCAGGGAAGCTTATGGATATTTCCGAAGCTTCCCGATTTTTTACAAAACCCTCTTGACAAAACTATATAAACTGTATATACTGATGCTATACAGCTTATACAGAGGTGATTGCGTGGTAGTTTATATTGACAACAAAAGCGGAGCACCCATCTATGACCAGATCTATACGCAGATCAAGACCCAGATCATCAGCGGTGCCATTCAGGCAAACGAAATGCTGCCCTCCATTCGGGCTCTGGCAAAGGATCTGCGCATCAGCTTCGTCACAACCAAACGGGCTTATGACGAGCTGGAAAAAGACGGATTCCTGTATACCATACAGGGCAAGGGCTGCTTTGTGGCCCCGAAGAATACGGAGCTTCTTCGGGAAGAAAACCTGAAGAAAATCGAAGACCATATTGACGCCATCGTTCAGTTGGCCGCCTCCTGTAATTTAAGGAGCGAGGATATTTTGAACATGGTGCGCTTTAGTTTGGAGGAACGGACATGAACGCATTGGAAATTAAAAACCTGACCAAGAAATTCCCGGGCTTCACCCTGGAAAACCTGAACCTGACCCTGCCCGCAGGCTGCATCCTGGGGCTGATCGGAGAAAACGGCGCGGGGAAATCCACCACCATCAAGCTGATCCTGGACATCATCCACAAGGACAGCGGTACCATCACTATCCTGGGCCGGGACAGCGGAGATCATCTGGAACTGACCAAGGAAGACATTGGCGTGGTCATGGACGAGTTGGGAATCCCCACCTGCCTGAACACCCGTGAGGTGGGGAAGGTGATGGCGGGGATCTTCCGGAACTGGGACGATACCGCCTACTGCGGTTACATCAAAGACCTGGACATCCCGGAAAATAAGAAATTCAAGGACTTTTCCCGGGGCATGAAGATGAAGCTGGGCATTGCCATTGCCCTGTCCCACAAGGCAAAGCTTCTGCTCCTGGACGAAGCCACCTCCGGCCTGGACCCGGTGGCGAGAGACCAGGTGGTGGATATGCTGGAGGACTTTACCCGGGACGAAAGCCACGCGGTTCTCATTTCCTCCCACATCGTCAGCGACCTGGAAAAGCTGTGCGACTACATCGCCTTCCTCCACAAGGGAAAGCTGATGCTGCTGGAGGAAAAGGACGTGCTTCTAGAGCAGTATGGAATTATTCATTGCGAAAAGGAGCGGCTGGAGGAATTGGATGAAGAGGCGGTTCTCCACAGGAAGGACAGTCCCTATGGCTGTGAGGCTCTGGTGCGGCGGGACGCCATTCCTGCGGATCTGCGGATCAGCCCGGTGAGCATTGAAGAGCTGTTTGTGTACATGGTAAAGGAGGCTAAGTAAGATGAAAGGACTGCTGTTAAAAGACATCTACCAGATGTGGAAATACTATAAAATCTACTATATTCTTGCTATTGTGATGGAAATTGCCTCTATCTGGGCGCATAATATGTTTCTGGTGGTCTATCCCCTGATGCTGATGTGCATGCTGCCCAGCAACATGCAGATCATAGACGAAAGCGGTAAATGGGAACTGTACTGTGGGACCCTTCCCTGCACAAGAAAGCAGGTCGTTACAGGAAAATATCTGATTGGGCTGATCATTGCGTTTCCCGTCCTGGCACTGGTGGCGATTTGTCAAAGCCTGCAAATGGATCTTGCAGGCAGGTTTTCCTGGGGAGATTTGAAAGATGTGGTGATGATTTGCTTGGAGATGATCCTGCTGATGCCGGCAATTTCTCTGCCTCTCATGTTTAAATTCGGCGCAACCAAATCGAAAGTGGTACAATTCGTGGTGCTGGGGGGATTCATTGGCGTGGTGGTAGCTTGGTCGCTGCTGATGGATCACGACTTTAGTTCTCTTCCGGTGCTCAAAGGAAGCGTGCTGCCTGTGCTGGTCATTTTGGTGGTGTACCTGCTGTCTTGGCGGCTGTCTGTAAGGTTTTACGAAAAGCGGGATTTGGGATAACACAGATAGAATAGAAAAACCAGGGTACACGCTGCCCTGGTTTTCTGATTTTTTTGCTGTGTCCGTGGTATACTATCGATAGTTATGTAGCAGGTGAGTCGTTCCCGTCTTTACTGCCGATCCCGTCTCTCCTGCTTTTCGCATCAATCGCCGCGCTCTGCGTTGATACACTTGACAGTTCTGCAAGAGAAAGACGGATCGTCGTCACGTTCCTGTTTCCCTTCTTTGCTGTCCAGGGCTAGTATAACCGGAAAGGAGCGTATCATTCGGAGGGATTCTATGGAAAAAATCGTCACCCTGCTGATCCCGGCGCTCATGGCCATCGTACTGGTTCGGCTGCTGATTCTGCCGATCAGGTTTGCGTTCAAACTTGTCATTCACTCGGCCTGCGGTTTTGCCTGCCTGTGGCTGCTGAACACGGCGGCGGTCTTTACGGGAATTTACTTTCCAATTAACGTGGTGACGGTACTGGCTGCCGGATTTTTGGGGCTTCCGGGCATTGGGATTATGGCGCTGCTGGCAGTTCTTTAGCGGGAACTGCCAGATTTTTTATGCCTGCTCGTTCCTCTTGGGTGGCTCTACCATATGCACATTCAGATGCGGGTAGGTCATCTCAATGCCCTGCTCCCGGAAGACAGTATCTACCCGCTGCTGGATGGTAAAATATACATCCCAGTAATCTTGGGGCTTCACCCAGACCCGGAGACTGTAGGAAATGGCACTGTCGCCGTAGCCGGTGATGACCGCCTGGGGGGCAGGCTCCAGAAGGACGTTATCCAGAGTACCTGCCTGCACCAGAGCGTCCATGACCTGCTGGGTGGGGCAGTCGTAGGAGGCGGACACGGCAATGTCCACCCGCCGGGTCTCGGCGGAGGTGAAGTTCACAATTTGGGCGGCGGTGACGGCACTGTTGGGAATGGCAATGCGTTTATTGTCCGGGGTAGAGAGCATGGTGTAGGTCATATTGATCTCCTGGACAGTGCCGGACTGGCCGGCAATTTCCACGAAATCCCCGGAGTGGAAGGGATGGGTGTAGAGAATGGTAAAGCCGCCGATGACGTTGGACACCATGTTTTGCAGGGAGAGAGAAACGGCCAGGGTCAAGACACTTGCCAGGGCCACCACGCTGGTCACGTCGATGTTCAGGGCGGAGGCCACGCTCAGCCCCAGGATCAGATACAGGGCCACCTTGCAAAGGGAGGTGATCAGGCTGTGGGCCGCCTTTTCCAGCTTGGATTTTTCCAGGGTCTTCCGAAGCAGCTTCATGAGGATCCGGATGGCAAGCACGCCGATTATCAGCAGAAGAACCGCAAAGCAGATGCGATGAAAGACGTCTCCATGAAAGAATTTTGTCAGGGCTTCCAGCATTGAGAACAGGCTCCTTTTCGAAAGTTTTTCCAGTATTATATAGCAGTCCGGAGGAAAAGGCAAGAAGATCGGAAAGTTTAATCCCAAATTAAGAAACTACCCCCTTTTTTCTTAAAGGAAACGGTGTTATAATACCTCCATACAACAGACAGAGAGAGAGGAAATGCCCCGTGTATAACATCCTGATTTGTGACGATCAGCCGGACATCGTCAACGCCCTGAAGATTTATCTGACCCCGGAGGGGTACAAGCTGTTTGAAGCCTATACCGGCAAAGAGGCCCTGGACATTGTGAAGCACAACGACATTCATCTGATTCTCATGGACGTGATGATGCCGGGCATGGACGGGATCACCGCCACCGCAAAGGTGCGGGAGGTCAGCAATGTTCCCATCACTCTGCTCACCGCCAAGTCAGAAACCGAGGATAAGGTGCTGGGCCTGAACGTGGGGGCGGACGACTACATTACCAAGCCCTTCGCCCCGGTGGAGGTGCTGGCGCGGGTGCGTTCCCAGCTGCGACGGTACGCAACCCTGGGGGCCTGTCCGGAGCCTAACAGCGGGGTCGTCACCATTGGGGGCATCATTCTGGACGACCGGACCAAAACCGTCACCGTAGAGGGGGAGAGCGTAGCCTTGACCCCCACGGAGTACGCAATCCTCCATCTGCTCATGACAAACCCTGGCCAGGTCTTTTCCACCAAGGTGCTCTATGAAGCCGTATGGCAGGAAGCGGCCCTGGGCAGCGAGGGAGCCGTGGCGGTGCATATCCGTCACCTCCGGGAGAAAATTGAGATCAATCCCTCAGAACCCCGGTATTTGAAGGTGGTCTGGGGTCAGGGTTATAAAATGGAGGGGAAAGCCTGATGAAATATCATGTAGCGGTCAAGTTTCTGGCAATCTTTCTGTGCACTGTATGCCTGCTGGGGGCGGTAGGCAGCGCCGCCGGAGTTGTGGTACTGTCAGAAATGGACCTGTACAACAGGACGGTGGACGAGGTTCTGGAAAACAATATCCAGAGCAGCGCCCGATCCTTTGCCCGGGAGGCGGCGCTGTACTATGCCAGCGCGGAGCTGGGCGGCTGTTCGGAGGAACTGGCGTCCACCCACTACACCAACCAGTGGTACAATTCCTTCTATGACGCCGGAGATTATGGGTATATCATCCGGGACGCTGAGGGAAATGTGATCGCGGGCAGCAACGCAGATTTGGAACAGGAGGGAAGCGTAAAGCGTTACGCCTTCCCCGTCAGCGGACAATATATGTATTTGGTGTCTGAGGCGCCGGAAACCCAGGACGCCGAGCAGGACATCCCGGAATACATGATGGAAACGCCCCTGGACGGAGAGTACGGGGAATTTGATGCCATTCCCGCCTCTGGCGCGGTGGAGGTTTATAATATCTCTTTGGGCTATGAAACCCAAGTGGGGAAGGTCTCGTCAGAAGGCTATGGAAGCATAGAAAGCATTGGCTTTGTGTATCATGACGATGGCGGAAACATTGTCTTCCGGAATACAAAGTTCCACGCATTGGATGGCTTGAGCCTGCAAAACAAGATTTTTTATATTGCCTTCCGGAACGAAGAGGGCAATGTGGTATACGAAGCCTCCGGGATTTCTCCGGTGGGCAAGTTCACCTCCTACGCGGACGGATATGTGGAATATGTGTCCAACATGGAGGGCGGCGTTCCCGTGGAGCCGACCCGCTCGGGCAAGGTTACGAAGGTTTACCTGGCGGAGTTTTACAGCCTGGAGGACCCGGAGCAGACGGCCTTCCTGATCCACGGAGAGAAGGCCATCGGGGAAATGCACTATGATGGAAACGGCAATCTGGTGGTGAACCTCCAGTCCATTTTGGACGGCAGCGCCAAGACGTCCGGAGCCATCGCCGAGGGCTGGGTGTCCGGGGTGGCCCTATACGGAGAAAATGGATCGCTGATCCTGGACAGCCGGGACGCCGGTGTGGTCACTCTGTCGGAGGACGGGATGCTGTATTATCATTCCGCTCCATATACAGGATCCTCTGTGCCCACGGCGTCGGTGGAGCCCATAGAGGCCCCGGCGGAAGTGCCGGAGGGTGAGCCGGAAGCCCTGGCGGAGCAGCCGGATTCGGAAGAACCCCAGGCGGAGGACGGAGCAGAGGACGACGCTCAGGAACCGTCGGAGGGTGAAGATACCCTGAAGGACGAAGATGTCCCGGAGGAAGAACCGGAGGGCGGGGAAACACCGGACGAGACCCAGGCAGAGACGGAAGCCACGATTCCCGAAACCATTCCGGAGACCATGCCCGTCCCGGTGGAAACCGCGGCGGAGACGGAGCCCGCGGTGGCAGCTGCTTACTCCGAAGAGATCACGCAGGCCACGGAGCCGGTGATCATCAATGGGAAGCCCCTGTCTGACTATGAGGTGAATCGGGCCTATTATAGAAATCGCAACGGGGAGGAAATGGAGGCCCGGTATGTGTATATCCCCCTGCCGGAATGCACCGTGGAGGTGTATGTCAACGAAGGAGCCCTGCGCTATGATGCCGCCTATACCCTGCTGGGGGTCGTTCGGAATTTCCGCAGTGATCTGTTCCTGATCCTGGCGGGGAGCCTGCTGCTTTTTGCCGTCTGCGCCGTGTACCTGTGCTATGCCGCGGGCCGGAAGCCCAAAACGGCGAAGGTGGAAGCTGGCGGCCTGTGCCGGATGCCCCTGGATCTGAATTTGGGGCTCAGTGTTCTGGCATGGACTGGCTTGGTGTTCGCGGCGGCCTACAGCGCGGAAAATATCCTGATGGCAAATATCCGGACGGGCTGCCTGGCCATCGGCGGCATGACCTTCCTGGCTAGTCTCTTGCTGGTACAGCTCCTGTACTGTGCGGTGGCCCAGTTTAAGACCCCCGGCGGCTACTGGTGGCGGAACAGCCTCTGCGGCCGGATCCTGATGGGCTGCTGGAAGCTTCTCAAATGGGCGGTTGCCTATCTCCCCGGGAAGGTTATCAAGGCGGTTAAATGGCTGTGGAAGCTCTTAACGGGAATCCTGGGACTGATGTGGCGGGGCGTGATGAAGGTCGTCCATGGCATCGGAAGCGGCATCCGGAAGTTTATGGGGCTGCTGCCGCTGATCTGGCAGTGGCTGCTGGTGGGCTTCCTGATCGTACTGATTTTGGGCGTTACAGCCTACGCCGGCGGATTCCCCTTTGGTATCTTGGTGTGCCTTTGCATCATGCTGTATATGGCCTACTGCTTCGGCGTCCTGCTGAAAAGCGCCAAGCGGATGGCCAAGGGAGATCTGAACACCAAGGTGGATGATAAGCACCTGGTGGGCTGCTTCCAGGAATTTGCGGAGGACTTAAACGACCTGGCAGACGTGGCGGTGGTGGCTGCCCAGAAGCAGCTGAAATCCGAGCGAATGAAGACGGAACTGATTACCAACGTCTCCCACGACATCAAGACCCCCCTTACCTCCATCATTAACTATGTTGATTTATTGCAGAAGCCCCATACGGAGGAGGAAGAAGCCATGTATCTGGATGTCCTTGCCCGTCAGTCTCAGAGGCTGAAAAAGCTGATTGAGGACCTGATGGATATGAGCAAAGCCAGCACCGGCAACATGAACGTGGACATCACCACTCTGGACGCGGTGGAGGCGGTGAACCAGGCTCTGGGCGAATTTGGGGACAAGCTGGAAAAAGCAGAGTTGATTCCCGTATTCCGGCACAGTGAGGAAACCGTGCTGATGAAGGCCGACGGAAAGCTTACCTGGCGGGTGATGAGCAACCTCCTGGGCAACGCGGTGAAGTACGCCATGCCCGGCACCCGGCTGTATATCGACCTGATGGCCCTGGAGGGGAAGGTTGTGATCTCCCTGAAGAACATCTCCCGGGAGGAGCTGAACGTGGACGCGGACGAACTGATGGAGCGTTTCGTTCGGGGCGACGATTCCCGAAATACCGAGGGCAGCGGCTTGGGCCTCAACATTGCCAAGAGCCTGATGGATCTGCAAAAGGGCCAGCTTCAACTGCTGGTGGATGGGGATTTGTTTAAGGTGACGTTGATTTTCCCCGGCGCTGACGAATAAAACCGCAAAATCTGCCTCCGGCTTTTCGGGCCGGAGGCAGGTTTTTACCAGGACAGGCGATTGTAAAACCGTGGTTTACGTGGTATAATAACCGCAAAGCGGTAATGATACGATTAAAATGCCATTTTCCTCCTGCCCTTTGGGTAGAACCGGAAAATATGGCAATATGATACCATTCCGCTTCGCTTCATGGTATAATAGCCACAAATGGCAATTATACATTTCAATCAACCTTTTTCTCCCCGGCTTCGCCGGGAACCGAAAAAAGATGTCAATATGAGATACCATTTTGCTTCGCTTCATGGTATAATGATAAAAAAGTGCAAAGGAGAAGATCGTATGTGTACTGCCCTTTCTTTTACGAAAAAAGAACACTATTTTGGAAGAAATCTGGACTGGGTACGCAGTTATGGGGAAAAGGTCTGCATTGTCCCCAGAAATATGCCCCTGCTATTCCGGCGGGCGGGAGCGCTCTCCCATCACTATGCCATGATCGGTATGGCTACGGTGGCGGAGGAAACGCCCCTGTTCTATGACGCCGTGAACGAAGCCGGGCTGTGCATGGCGGGACTGAATTTCGCGGGAAACGCCTTCTATCATCCGGAAGCGCAGGGAAAGGACAATATTCCCCCCTTTGAGTTCATTACCTGGATTCTTTCACAATGCGCCACAGTGGAAGAAGCCCGGGGGAAACTGGAGCGGCTGAATCTTACGAACCTTCCCTTCAGTGACCAGCTTCCTCTGGCAACGCTCCACTGGATCATCAGCGACCGGAATACCTCCCTGGTGGTGGAGTCTGTGGCGGACGGTCTGCATGTCTATGAAAATCCCCTGGGGGTCATGACCAACAACCCGCCCTTCCCTTATCAGGTATTCAATCTGAGCAACTATCGCGCTCTCAGCTCTGTCACGCCGGAAAACCGGCTGCTGAAAGAGAAAAAGCTGGATGTTTACAGCCAGGGCCTGGGCGCTCTGGGACTTCCGGGGGATCTGTCCTCCATGTCCCGGTTTGTCCGGATGGTGTTCCATTCCCAGATGGCGATGTGCGAGGAGACGGAAGAAAGCTGCGTCAGCCAGTTTTTCCACCTGCTTGGCTCCGTGGAAATGCCCCGGGGAAGCTGCCAGATGGATCAGGGCGGGCTGGAACTGACCCTGTATTCTTGCTGCATGAACGCGGACGCGGGGCGCTACTACTACACCACCTACGATAACCGCCGGATCACCTGCGTGGATCTTCACAAGGCTGACCTGGACGGCAGAACCCTCACCACATGGGAACTGATGAAAAAGCAGAGTATCTGCTATCAGAACGTATCATACAGGGGGGATCCGCATTGAGCCTGGATATTTCTCTTCGCGCCTACAGGAGCGCAGATTGTGAGAAAATGGCGCAGCTTTTTTATGATACTGTCCACACGGTCAACGCCCGGGATTACACGAAAGAGCAGATGGATGCCTGGGCGACGGGACAGGTGGATTTGGAAAGCTGGGACGCTTCCTTCCAAAGCCACATCACTCTGGTGGCGGAAATCGGAGGAACGCTGGCAGGCTTCGGGGATATTACTGGGGACGGCTACCTGGACCGGCTGTATGTCCACAAGGGCTGCCAAGGCTTGGGTGTTGCCACGGCCATCTGCGACGGGCTGGAAGGAAAGGCGCGGGGCAGCGTCACTACCCACGCTTCTATTACCGCCAGACCCTTTTTCGAACACCGGGGATATCGGGTTCTCCGGGAGCAGCAGGTGGAGCGGCGGGGCGTCAAGCTGACCAATTTCGTTATGGAGAAGCAGTTGTGACCAGCAAGAAAAACGCAAGGAAGGATGTACATGATTCGCATTACCGCATTGATGGACGACAAGCCCTCCGGGCGCTGCGGCCTCTCCGCCCAGCATGGCCTTTCCTATCTGGTGGAAGGGGAGGGGTACCGTTTCCTGTTTGACTGCGGCCAGGGCGCGCATACCTGGGAGAACGCCCAAAATTTAGGGGCTTCCCTGGAGCATCTGGAGGGGGTGGTGCTGAGCCACGGCCATTACGATCACGCCGGAGGCTACCGGCATCTGATTGAGGCGGGAGGAGGCTCCAAAACGCTGTACACAGGGAAAGACTTCTTTGAACCGAAGTTTTCCTTTGACGGGGTGAAATATACCGATCTCTCCGCCGGGTTTGACCGGGAGTTCCTGGCTTCCCACAGCATCTGCCATAAGGAAGTGAGCGCTTTGATGGAGCCGTTCCCCGGGGTGTATCTGATCGGTGGTTTCCCTCGGAAAAACGAATTTGAGCGGATTCCGTCCCGGTTCCACCGGCTAACGCCATCCGGCATGATGCCAGATATCTTTGACGATGAAATCTGCATGGCTCTGGATGTGGGCGGAAAGCTTGTGATGCTGGTGGGCTGCTCCCATCCGGGGATCCTGAATATGGCGGAGCACGTCCGGGAAACGCTGGATCTGCCCATTTGCGCCATCTTCGGTGGCGCCCATCTGGCGGAGGCGGAGGAGGAACGAATTCAGCGCACCATCGTCCGGCTAAAAGAAATGGGGCTGGAAGTTTTTGGCCTGAGCCACTGTTCCGGGGAGAAGACGGAGAGCATTCTGGGAGAAGATCCGGAGATCGTCAGCTGTCATCTGGGAGCGGGGGACTGTATATTCCTGGGTTGAACCCATTGCCTAAAATTCCGCTTCCCGGGTGTACCCTGGGAAGCGGAATTGCGTTTCTCGATTTATTCCGCCAGCCGCCGGACGAACCGGATCTGGCAGACGTCATCGCCCCGGGCAATGGTGGCGGGCAAATCTAGCTCACAGCCGAAGCTTTCGGCAATGCCCCGGTCGCCGCACATGGCATGGTCGCAAAGCACTCGAATCTCTTCATCAGAGCAGCCCTGCTTCTGCCAGGTCTTCACCAGAGGGCAGTAGTGGAAGTCAATGTCCAGGTGGTCATCGTCGCAGCGCTGAATGTCCATTTCGAAAACCCACTGGGCGAATTTATGGAACAGCGTCTTTTTCAGCCCCTTCAGGGAGGAACCGCCGCCGGCCTTCTTCCGCAGGAGGCCGCCCTGGTACAGGCCGCATCGGCGGATGGCGGCAGGGGCATAGTCCTCTGCTTTCAGGCCCTTCTTGGCGGCTTCATCGCACAGCAGATACATCCACGGCGCCCGATGCTCCAGCTGTTCCCGGATGGCGACGATCAGAGGATTTTTCATCTTCGGCTCATTTTTTACCTTGCTCATAGGTATCTCCCTTTCTTTCCCCAAATATCTATCCCGAGGCAAGCGCTCTGTTTTGTGCTTGCCTTTATTCTAGCAAAAGAAACAGGGAAAGACAACCTCTTTTCGCAAAAGATTTGTCGATTGTACGCCTTGGCTCCTGCAAATGCTGTTTGTGTTTGCCGCTTGACAGAGGGGAATTTTGCTGGTATGCTCATGGGAGAATCCAGAGTGGCGAAGGGAGGAAACCCCGGACATGAACGCAGAGGAATTGGTAAACAGCTGGAAAGCGGAAGAATGCATCGCCCATATTCATGGCTGGGATTTTTCCCACATCCACGGCAGGTACACCGAGGAATCGGATCTGCCCTGGGACTACCGGGAGATTGTTCTTCGGTATCTCAGGCCGGAGATGCGGCTGCTGGACGTTGACACCGGCGGGGGAGAGTTCCTGCTTTCCCTGCACCACCCCTATGAAAATACCGCTGCGGCGGAAGGCTATCCGCCCAATGCAGCGCTGTGTCAGCAGACTCTGCTGCCCCTGGGCATTGATTTCCGGCCGGGAGACGGGGATAAGAAACTGCCTTTTGAAGATAGCAGTTTCGATATGATTCTCAACCGTCATGGGGATTTCGTCCCGTCCGATCTTTACCGGATGCTGAAGCCCGGCGGGATCTTCATCACCCAGCAGGTGGGGGCGGAAAATGACCGGGAGTTGGTGAAGCTGTTGTGCGGCGAAACGAAGCTTCCCTTCCCGGAGCAGTATTTGGATATCACATCCCCAAAGTTCCGGGAGGCCGGGTTCGAGATTTTGGAAGGGCAGGAGTGCTTCCGGCCTATCAAGTTCTTTGACGTGGGCGCACTGGTGTGGTTTGCCCGGATCATTGAATGGGAATTTCCGGGATTCTCGGTAGATGCTTGCCAGAACAGGCTGTTGGATGTCCAGCGAGTGCTGGAGCGGGACGGCTGTATTGCGGGAAGAATCCATAGATTCCTTCTGGCAGCGAGAAAACCCTGATGGATCCGGCAGTAAATTATAAAAAAGAAAAGAAGGAAGTGCTAAGATGCTCTGCATTGACAACGCTCCATGCAAAGCCATAAAGGGAAACTCTGAACAAATCGTCTGCGGCTGAGCAGCGGATCTTTTCCTCCAGCTGCGCAGTTTAGAAATTGGGAAATACATACAGTATTCCTCCCATTTCTAAGCTTTCATCTGGAGAAAAATCTGGCGCTGCCAGCTCTTGCCGATTCATTCAGAGCTTCCCTAGGGATAGGGAAGCATGGAGTAATGACTATCCGGATGGCTTTGCATTTTTGAAAAGTGATAAAATTCAAAAAGGAGCAAAGTCAAAATGAAAAGCTTTTTAAGAAATATTTCCGAAATCCAGAGCTTCTTGATGCTGTGGTTTACCCAAATGATCTCCGGACTGGGCAGCGCTATGACCGGCTACGCGCTGGTAATCTGGTCTTACACCCAGCAGGGCTCCGCCCTGGCAACGGCGCTGCTGATGGTGTGTTCCTACGCGCCCTATGTGATTTGCAGCATCTTTGCCGGGGCCCTCAGTGATCGCTGGGACAAGAAAAAAACCATGCTGGGCTGCGATGCCATGGCGGCTCTCTGCACGGTCGGGGTGCTGGTTCTGCTGAAAACAGGGCTTCTTCGGATCTGGCACCTGTACTTGGTCAATGCCGTTTCCGGTCTGATGAACACGGTGCAGCAGCCGGCCAGCGAGGTGGCTACCACCATGCTGCTGCCCCCGAAGTTTTACCAGAAGGTGGGCGGGCTGCGGTATTTCAGCAGCTCCCTCCAATCCATCCTGACGCCCATTCTGGCTACGGCGGTGATGGGCTTCCGGGGACTGGACGCGGTGATCACCATCGACCTGGGAAGCTTCGCGATTGCGTTCACGGTGCTGCTTTTCTTCATTCCGATTCCAAGGATGGAAACGGAAGGCAAAAAGGAAAACGTGCTGAAAAGCGCGGCGGAGGGGATCCGCTGGCTCCGGGACCATGCCGGTATTTTCCACCTGATACTGTTCCTCGCGGCTATCAATCTGGTGGCGTCCATGTACAACGCGGCGTTTCCGGCTATGATGCTGTCAAAACCGGAGGCGGGCGCCCAAACCATGGGAATTGTCAGCGGTGTCATCGGGGCCACAACCCTTTTCGGGAGCATTCTGGCGTCCTTCCTGGAAGCGCCCAAAAGCCGGGTCAGAGCCATCTGGGGCTGCCTGATGCTTTCCATGTGTACGGAAAATTTTTTCCTGGCCTTTGGGAACAATGTGACCATCTGGTGCTTTGGCGCGTTCCTGGGGTGGATTGGGATTCCCTGGATGAATGCCAATCAGGATGCCATCAACCGGCTGAATATCCCTGTGGAGATGCAGGGACGGGTGTTCGCGGCACGAAACTCCTTCCAGTTCTTCACCATTCCGGTGGGGTACTTTTTGGGAGGGCTGCTGGTGGATCAGGTGTTTGAGCCGTTTCTGGCATCCCGGAGCGGGGACAGCCTGTTTGTCCGGTGCTTTGGTTCCGGAAAGGGCAGCGGCGCGGCGTGCCTGTTCGCGGTACTGTGGCTGATGGGAATTGGGGTTTGCCTCCTGTTCCGGGGCGACCGGCAGATTTGGAAGCTGGAAGAATAATAAATTGGGCACAGAATGGGAAGTACGTTCTTCCGATTCTGTGCCCTTCGCATTGGAAAATCAGTGTTGGGGAAACAGCCGTGTCTATGAGACCAGCTATCCCCCGTCATATTGTGGGGTAATTGCGTAAAGGCTGGGCAAGCAGCCGCATGATGGCCAGTTCATCCTCCGCATCCCGGAGGGCGTTGTGGGTCTCCCGGTATGTATCGTTCCCGGAGAGCAGGCGGAGCATGGATTCTACGCCGTAGCCCCGTTTCATCCGTCCGGTACTGTAGCAGTCGGCGCAGGCGGGAATTTTGGGATTGTGCTGGCGGTAGATGGCAAGCCGCATGATATCGTGCCAGGTAAAGCACCCCAATTCCGGCAGGTGGCTTCGGTCAAAGCCTCCGTTGTAGGCAAACAGGGAAGTCACACCCTGCTGACAGAGCCACCCGGATAAATCCTTCATGGCCGCTTCCCGGGTGCAAAGGATGGGCTTTACCGGGGTGTCCAGAAACAGGGCGTCGTAGTACATACCGCCAACGGCGCATTCCACAGGCAGGATGTGATATTTTTCGGCGACGGGCCGGAACGTGGTTCCATCCGCAATCACGGTGCCGATGGACATGACCTGATCGGCCCAGTTGGTTTCTGTATCGATGACGGCGATTGGATGCATGTCTGTTCTCCTTTTTCTTTCTGCTGTGGAGCGGGGTACCCGGACTCATCTTAACAGAAAACGCAGGCTCTGTCAAATACGGTTCGGCAGCATTGGAGGAACCCCCAAAGAAAGCGCTTGCCAAAAGGCGTGTTATCTGCTATAATCAAGAAAATATTCAGATTGGAGTTGAAAGGATGCGCACTACTTCTTGCTGATCCATGGGGCAATAGCGAAAAGCGGCGAAAGAAGCCGCTTGGGTTTCCTATGCCCTGATGCAGGAAGGTGTGCGCCGTTCAACTGACATAGTGCTGCTGCGCCCAAAAAGGGGAGCGGGGCTTTGCGTTGGCTGCGGGATGCTTTCCTGCGGCCATTTTTTCTTTGGAAACACGGAAATCCACGCCAGGCGTGGAACCGGAGTTTCCCCATTTTGGGAGGGCACTACTATGTCTTTAATTCAAGTATCTAATTTGACCTTTGCCTATGAGGGCAGCTATGAAAACATTTTTGAAAACGTCAGCTTCCAGATCGACACGAACTGGCGTCTGGGTTTTACCGGCCGGAACGGCCGTGGTAAAACCACATTTTTAAACCTGCTGCTGGGAAAATACGAGTACCAGGGCAGCATCTCCGCCTCCGTGGCCTTTTCCTATTTCCCCTTTGACCTGACAGACAGGAACGCCCTTGCCATGGATGCGGTGGAGGAAATGGACCCGGACTATGAATACTGGCGCTTAGCCCGGGAGATGGAGAAGCTGGGCTTAAGCGACGAGGTGCTGTATCGGCCTTACGGTACCTTGAGTAACGGTGAGCAGACGAAATTGCAGCTTGCGGTGCTGTTTTCCCGGGAGAATCACTTCCTGCTCATCGACGAGCCCACCAACCATCTGGACATTCGGGGGCGGGAGCTGGTGAGCCGGTATTTAAGCGGCAAGAAGGGCTTCCTGCTGGTAAGCCATGACCGGGCCTTCCTGGACGGATGCGTGGATCATATCCTGTCCATCAACCGGGCAAACATTCAGGTCTGCAAGGGCAATTTTTCCACCTGGATGGAAAATAAGCAGCGGCAGGACGACTTCGAGCGGGCGGAGAACGACAAGCTGAAAAAGGAAATCTCCCGTCTCCAGGAAACGGCCCGGGAAAAGGCTCAGTGGGCGGACACCGCGGAGGGGAGAAAAATCGGCGCCGACCCCCTGAAGGTGGACAAGCCGAAAAACTACAAGCCCTATCAGGGGGCGAAGGCGGCAAAAGCCATGGCTCGGGCCAAAGCAATCGGACAGCGGCGGACGGCGGCCATCGAGGAAAAATCCAGGCTGCTGAAAAACATTGAGCGCAGCGACACTTTGAAAATTTTCCAGACCCCCTTTCATAGTAGCCGGCTGGCAGAACTGAAGGACGTGGCCGTCTGCTATGGTGAGAGGCCGGTTTGTGAGCATGTGGGCTTTGTGATCCAGCAGGGGGACCGGATCGCGTTGCAGGGACCCAACGGAAGCGGCAAGAGCAGCATTCTGAAGCTGATTTGCGGGGAGGAAATCCCCTATACGGGGCAGCTCTGGAGGGGGAACGGCCTGCGGATTTCCTATGTCAGTCAGGACACCTCCAACCTCCGGGGGAAGCTTTCGGACCTGGCCCGGGATAGCGGGATTGACGAGAGCCTGTTCCTGGCCATGCTTTCTAAGTTGGATGTTGGGAAGACCCAGATGGAAAAGGATCTGTCCAATTTAAGCGCCGGGCAGAAGAAAAAGGTGCTGCTGGCAAAATCCATCTGTGAACCGGCCCACCTGCATATCTGGGACGAGCCGATGAACTATATCGACGTGATTTCCCGAATGCAGATCGAGGAACTGCTGCTTCAGTTTCAGCCTACCATCCTGTTCGTGGAACACGATAAAGCCTTCTGTGAGAATGTGGCCACGAAGATTGTGAAGCTGTAAACGCTCTGGTTTCTGTCGGAAAATTTAAGGCAACACCGCACAATGGGAACTTCGGCTTTCGCCGGATCTTTTGCTCCATCTGTGCAGTT
>DLAP01000084.1 GCA_002493965.1 Clostridiales bacterium UBA7044 | reverse complement strand
GGGCCTGGAAGTTGCCCCGGATTCCCAGGCAGTACAGGACGCGAAGAAGCGACTGGACAAGGGCAAGGACTTGACCGGCGTGCAGGTGTGGGACCTTGTGAATGCCAACGAGCAGGCCATTCAGGCCCAGGCTGTTGGGGACCAACAGGCGAATGAGACTGAAAATGCCGAAAAAAACAGCTGGCGCAACGCGGCGGAGTATGCGAAACAGGGTGATCTGAATGCCATGGAGGCGATGGACCAGGCAGGGTTATCTGGGTCGGCGGGCCTGGCCCGGGCGAATCCACGGGGCTTTTGGAGAAGCTTCCAGGAGGCCATGAAAAGCGGGGCGAGCTATGACCAGGCGCTAATACGGGCGACATCGGACAGCACCATGCGGATCGTAGGCAATCAGATTCCCATGGGCACACTTCTGTATAACATAGGTGGCGATCCGAACAAGGCGGTAAGTCTAATCCATAACGCAATGACACAGAATGGTATTCGCATGACCCGTGGGGAATTGAATCTTCTTGGCATCGTAGCGGCGGAGGCTTCCGCTTATCAGCAGGACCCGGCTTTTCAACGAACGGTAGCTATTGAAATGCTGAAACAGGATTCGAAAGAAGCTGCGTGGACATCGGCCAGCGAGAGCCTTTGGCAGGAGGCAACGGATCGGGTCATTGAACACGGAATCGCGGATGCTATTGTCCAGGATATGGACCGAAAACAACCGGCGGAAGCAATTGACACCGAGGCAGTTTCGAAGTATGATAAAGAAAATAATCAGGAGGTATGGGAACATGGACCAGGAGAAATGGGTAACGATCAAATTTCCGAACTCATACAGGGTAGCTCCGGAGAGCAAGCTTCCAGAGATTCTACAGAAACGCGAAGAACTGATCGAACGTATGTCAAAGAAAATTCCTCGGGAACAGCTGGAGGAGATGTTTCGGTTCGAGATAGTGAAGGGCGAGGAATAAGCCGGGAACAGATGGTGCGGCTCCAGGGCACAGCCATTACGGATGCGAATGGTGCGCCAATTGCGTTGTATCATTCCACAGGAGATATGGGGTTCACTGTGTTCAAAAAAGGAGATGTGGGATTCCATTTTGGCACGGAGGAACAGGCGAGAAGCAGACGTAATTCGATGCAATATACCCAGGGGCGAACTTTCCGGGTGTACCTAAACATTCAGAACCCATTTCAGGCCAATGAGGATATCATGTGCTGGGATGCCCCGGTGGCAGCGGGATACCTTTATGGCGAAGGCATTCTTACCGATTCGGAGTATTTTGAACTGGCAAAATTGCGTGAGATGGAGGATAGCTATGATTCCCCGATGGCGGCACGGCTACGTGAAATGCTCAGAAGCAAAGGATATGATGGAATCGCCTATCCCAATGCCGTTGAAGGGGCCGGGCAGTCCTATATAGCCTTTGAAGATGCACAGATTATTCAGTCGGAGATTACATATTTCGGTTCGGAGGGTGAGAAGAAGCAGCAGAGCAAGGCAATGCCTACAGCTGATGAGGATAGTTCCAACCCCATAAAGGGTTGGTTAGTTGATGGAAATGTAGAAGCCGATAATACAAAACAGGGAGACTTGATCATCGGCAAAAGCCTTAGTGCCAAAGCTAAGAACTATCGAATCTATGACCCTGAATCTGGTGAATACTTTCTTTTTGTCGAAGGATCTCATATTCGCAATCCCAAGATATTCGCCGGCAAAGGTGGCGTAAAACCGCTTCGTCCGGAAGTGATTGAGGGCTTGACGAGAGAATACCCCACAGATAAACCATCTAACTGGCAACATTGCAAAGGCATTGGGACATTAGATTTCTTTGGCGAAGAAAGAGATGCTGAGGTGCATTGGTTTCAAGAGGAATCGGCAGGAAAACACAAGTTCAAAGTGAAAAAATGGATCGAATGAAAGGAGGTTACAATGCTATGGCTAATCCTTATGTAGGAATGAAGGTCCGTTGGCTTGGAGAAACGTCTTTTTTAATGCTCACCCATGATAAGATTTACACAGTCCTTTCCATTGAAAAAGATTGGTATCGTATCATAGATGACAGCGGCGAAGACTATCTCTATCCGCCTCAACTATTCGAGATTGTTGAGTAAATAGGTGGATACGCGTGAGTTTGCCCGGCGCTATGGACTGTCATTTAAATTTGATTCATGGGAACCTGTAAGGAGAAATATTGTACCTTATCAAGAAATGAAAATATATTTTGATCAAGTCCCGGAAGATGTATCATTTGATGATTACCCACCTGACACAGAGTTCATCTGGGACGATAGTCCGCTGAAGCGTGATCCGGAAACGTTTAAGCTTATTCGCCCGAAAAAGCGTAAGCTTATCTATCCGGAGGATCTTAAGGAGGAAGAGGAAGAGAAGTGACTTGCCGCTAATCGATCCAGTGAATTTGCTGAGCAAGTATAGGCGCATTTTCTTTTTAAGGCACGGCTAGGCTATAAGCGGATAGCCTTTTTGGAGAATGCTCTGTAGAGCTACGAATGAAATAAGGGAAAGCGGTCTGCTACGGCAGGCCGCTTTTTCTTGGTGCGGTACAATCCGCAAAACTATGCACAGAGTTTTCAGGAAGCCTTGAAAGGCGGGGCTAGTTACGACCAGGCGCTGATACGGGCAACATCGGAAGTTACAATGAAGTTCGTAGGCAGGCAAGTTCCTATGGGCCCACTGCTGTATAACATAGGTGGCGATCCGAACAAGGTGGTAAGCCTAATCCATAACGCAATGACACAGAATGGTATTCGTATGACCCGTGGGGAATTGAATCTTCTTGGCATCGTAGCGGCGGAGGCTTCCGCTTATCAGCAGGACCCGGCTTTTCAACGAACGGTAGCTATTGAAATGCTGAAACAGGATTCGAAAGAAGCCGCATGGAAATCGGCCAGCGAGAACCTTTGGCAGGAGGCAACGGATCGGGTCATTGAACACGGAATCGCGGATGTCATTAGCCGGGATGTCGGTCAGGAGCAGGAGGCATGGGGCTATGGGCCTGGAGAAATAGGCGATTATAATGCATTGGAGCAAACGCAGGAGGAACAGGTTTCATATGCAGAACAGGATCCTGCACGGATGGCAGAGGCCACTGATAAAGAGAATGATTGGTCAAGCACATCCTCACAGCAGGTAAGTAAGGGAGAAAAAGGAGCACTGATTTCATATGCCGCAGAAAAGGGAGTTATGATCCCAGAATTGAAACAGTTTGACGGAGATCCAACATTGTTAAAGGCAGAAATAGATGCCTTGAGTGATGTTAGAAGCAAATTTCCTGTTGGGAAAAAGGTGATTTTGAGTATAAGCCAGTCTATTCCTGCTGAGGATTTCGCATCGACCTATAATGAGCATATCACATTGAATGCCAAGGTTCTCAGGAACAGAACAATCACGGAACATAATATTCGGTCAGGTGGAATGTTTGCGGTATCAAAACTTGAGGATATTGTAGTACATGAATACGGGCATATAATAGCAAATGCGAAAGGAAATAGAGGACTTGAAATCGCCCAAAAAGCATACTATAATATAACCAAGATTGATACAAGTATGGATGAAATCATTGATTTTCTTAGGGAAAATATTTCGCCGTATTCTATTTCTTACGTTGAAAATCGTAAAAATAGAGCTTATTTTAATCAAAAAAAGTATACGGAAATTATTCCAGAAATTTTGGTAAAGCATAATAATTGCCCAAGTGACTTTACAACCGAGTTTATACGTTTATTAGAGGAGGTCTTCGCATGAGAAAAATGGATTTTTATTGGCAAAGTAATCGTAAATGGTGGGAAATCCGAAATGGTATTCCTGTTGTAAGGGGCGATGCACCAATAGAAGCAAAAGAAAGCTATGAAAGATATCTCGACCAAATAGAAGAATACGAACGTGAGAATGAGCGGAGAAGGAAGCTGGAGGAAGCAGGTCTGGATTGGTGACGCCCCTATAGCGCTACAAATAAAACAAAGCGGCCTGCTGCAAACTGCATCTCGTCAAGAACTCAATGAAATAAATCTATTCATTGCCGGCAACCGGTATTGGTTGGAGGGATAATATGTGCTGCTATGTAATTACCAACTTTCCGGACGATGAGATTTTTCACAAGCAATGTCGAGCACTGGAAAAGCGCATACCCGACCTGCAGGTGGAGAAACTTTTGGAGGATATGGATGGGACGCTCATTCAGATTTATCACCATCCTAAGGGCAAAATAGAAGTATGGAGTGAGGCACTGGATGGTGTGGATATTCGTTCTGACTTTAACATACTTCCCTATTTCGGGAAAAATGCGTGGACAGGTGAAACATACAGATTCCAAGTTCATGACATGGTGCGGATTAAGGAAACAGGTGCAATTGAGAAAATTAAGGATGTCTTTTTCCGAATGAATGGGGAAGTAAGGTATGACGTGGAAGGTCATAGAAAGGTTATCCGGAAAGATGAGTGCGAGATCCTTTACAGCGCCGAGGAGTTGGAAAAGATCGACTAAGGCGAACCCATAGGGGCACGAATGGAATAAGGTGATAGCGGTCTGCTTCGGCAGGCCGCTTTTTCCTGGCGCAACCCGGAGATAGATCCGGAAATGGACTGATTGAAAAAGGGGCTGCCTCACTGCATTTGTGAGACAGTCCCCTTTTTTATGCCCTTTTCCCGCAGCGGAGGGGGGCCTTACCCGACAGGGAGGATTCATGGTAGGATGGGAAAAAACAGAGAAACACGGATTCCGTTGGCAAGAGCTGAGAACGAGAGATTTTGATCCAGCCAAAACCATTCAAAATGGAGGAATGCTGAGTGAATTTCCCATTTTGAAAGCTGGGCGGATGGGGCAAAAGATCCGGCGCTCAGCCGCAGGCAATGGATTCTGTGCTTCTCAGTGGGAGGGAGGCCTGTGATTGATTGGGAGAAGATCAAAGGGGCATATCTGACGGAGGATATCAGCTATCGGAAGCTGGCAGAGCGATACCAGGTACCGCTGGGTGCCATCAAAAAACAGGGAGCGGCTGAAAACTGGGTGCAGCAGCGCAAAGTTCAGAAAAAGAATTTGCCGACCGCAGATGAGGATGCCTTTCGACGATCACGGCTCCAGGCCGTGGCGGACCAGATGCTTACCAAGGTGGCTCAGGCACTGAGCGAACCGGAGACACTCTCCGGTTCGGAACTGCGCAGTCTGGCCGGGACCCTGAAAAGCATCATGGAGATCCATATGATTCAGTCCCCCCTGGACGAGCAGGAGCAGAGAATCAAAATCGCCAACCTGGAAAAGCAGGCGCAGAAGCAGGAGGAGAGCGGAATCACCGTGGTGCTGGAAGGAGGGCTGGAGGAATATGCCAAATAACCTGGTCATGCCCAGGCCCAACGAAAAACAGCGGCTGGCCCTGAAGGAACAGCACCGGTATGTGGGCTACGGCGGGGCCAGAGGCGGCGGAAAAAGCTGGTTCGTGAGGTGGAAGGCAACGCTATTGTGCCTGCAATACCCGGGTATCAAAATCCTCATCACCAGGAAGACCCTTCGGGAGCTGCTGAATAACCACATTGTGCCCCTGACCCAGATGCTGGAGGGAATTGCCAGATACAACCAGACCGAAAAGCGGTTTTCCTTCCCCAACGGGTCCTCCATCTGGTTTGGCTACTGCGCCTGCGACGCCGACCTGGGCCAGTACCAGGGGGCGGAATATGACGTGTGGTTTGCCGATGAGGCGGGGCAGTTCCAGGAGGACTGGCTGACCCAGATCGATGCCTGCGTCCGGGGCGTGGGGAACTTCCCCAAGCGGACGTATTACACCTTAAACCCCGGGGGGCCGGGACATGGCTACTTTAAGCGGCTGTTCGTGGATAAGCGGTATACCCCGGAGGAGCATCCGGAGGACTACGCCTTCATTCAGGCCCTGTGCACGGACAATGTGGCTCTGATGGAGCGGCAGCCGGAATACCGGCGGGCATTGGAAAAGCTGCCCCCAAAAATCCGGGACGCTTGGCTGTACGGGAAATGGGACGTGTACGAAGGGCAGTTTTTTGAGGACTTCCGGGACGATCCCAGCCACTACGGCGACCGGCAGTGGAGCCACGTCATCGATCCCTTTGAGATTCCGGGAGGGTGGAAGATCTACCGCTCCTTTGACTGGGGGTACAATAAGCCCTTCTCCTGCGGCTGGTGGGCGGTGGACTTTGATGGGGTGGTATACCGGATCCTGGAGCTGTACGGCTGTACGGACACTCCCAACGAGGGGGTCAAGTGGACGCCGCCTCAGGTGTTCCGGGAGATTGCCCGGATTGAGGGGGAGCACCGGTGGCTTCAGGGAAAGCGGATTACGGGGATCGCGGACCCCGCCATCTGGGACGGGGAGACGGGGAAAAGTATTGCGGAGGTAGCGGCGGAGCATGGGGTTTACTTTAACCCAGGGGACCATAAACGGCTGCCCGGGTGGATGCAGGTCCACTACCGTCTCCAGTTTGACGATAAGGGGTTTCCGCAGATGTATGTGTTTCGCAACTGCAAGGCATTCATCCGCACCATGCCCCTGCTCCAATACGACGAGCACAAGCCGGAGGATTTAGATACCGACGGGGAGGACCATGTGGCGGATGAAGTAAGGTATTTCTGCATGGCAAGGCCCATTAAGCCGGTGAAGCCGCAAATAGAGGACGGGTTTGCCCGGTCGGCGGCGGCCATGTTCCTGGACATTTCCAGGGAGGAAATACAGACGATCAAGAGACCGAGAATGGAGGTACGCAATGGGTAAGAAAAAGAAGAAGCGCAGCGGGGGCCAACCCTTTCCGGGTGGGGAAGAGAGGGCCGAACTTTCGGATTCCGGCCCTCTGGCAGAGGCTGGAGAAGGTCTGGTGCCCGGAGAAGAAACGGAATCGGGAACGGTTTTTCGGAAGGGAGCCGGGGCGCCGGTGATCGGCAGGGAGGAAGTGACGGCGGCCCGGCTGACCCTGCAAAAGTACAAGGCGGGCAAGGCCAACCTGGAGCAGAAGGTGATTGACGCGGAGCAGTGGTACAAGCTCCGGTCCTGGGAGTGTATGCGCAGGAGCAGCGGCAATCAGGTGGAGCCGGTCTCCGGCTGGCTTTTCAACGCCATCGCCAACAAGCACGCCGCCGCCATGGATAACTTCCCCTCTCCCAACATTCTGCCCAGGGAAGAGGGGGACGAGGCGGAGGCCCGGATGCTCAGCGCCATCGTGCCGGTAGTGCTGGAGCAGAACGACTTCGAGGAAGCCTATGACACCGAGGTGGACGACAAACTGAAATGCGGCACGGGTATCTTCGGGGTGTTCTGGGACAGCGAAAAGCTGAACGGTATGGGAGATATTTCCGTGGAGCCGGTGGATGTGCTGAGCCTGTTCTGGGAACCGGGGGTGACGGACATTCAGGGGAGCCGAAATGTATTCCATGTAACGCTCCGGGACAACGATCTTTTGGAGGAGGAATATCCGGAGCTGAAAGGCAAGCTGGGGTCCTCCGCCCTGGATTTGAGCCAGTATCTCTACGACGACACCGTAGATACCACGGAAAAGTCGGCGGTCATCGACTGGTACTACAAAAAACGCCAGGATGGCCGGACGGTACTCCACTACTGCAAGTTTGTCAACGATGTGGTTTTGTTCGCAACGGAGAACGAGGAAGGGTACCGGGATCGGGGCTGGTATGACCATGGGCTGTACCCCTATATTTTCGATCCTCTGTTCCGGATGAAGGGCACTCCCTGCGGGTTCGGGTTTGTGGACGTGGGCAAAAGCGCCCAGGAGTACATTGACCGGGGCAATCAGGCAATTTTGCAGAATATGTTGGCGAATGCCCGGCCCCGGCACTTTATCCGCAGCGACGGCAGCGTCAACGAGGAGGAGTACGCAGACCTCAGCAAGAATTTTGTCCATGTGGACGGGAACCTGGGCCAGGACAGCGTGATGCCCATTCAGGGAAAACCCTTGAGCAGCATCTATGTTCAGGTGGTCCGGGACAAGGTGGACGAACTGAAGGAGACCACCGGCAACCGGGATATTTCCACCGGCGGCACGGCCAGCGGTGTCACTGCCGCCTCTGCCATTGCGGCCATGCAGGAGGCGGGGAGCCGCCTGGACCGGGACAGCAGCAAGTCTAGCTATCGGGCCTTCCGGAAGGTGTGTCTGATGGTCATTGAGCTGATCCGGCAGTTTTACGATCTGCCCCGGTACTTCCGGGTGCTGGGAGAGAACGGAACGGCAGAATACGTCAGCTACAGTAACCAGGGAATCCAGCCTCAGGCCCAGGGGGCGGAGCTGGGAGTGGATCTGGGCTACCGGCTGCCCCTGTTTGACATTGAGGTCACGGCGGAGAGGCAGAGCCCTTACTCCAAAATGAGCCAGAATGAGATGGCCCTGCAATTCTACAGCGCCGGTTTTTTTCATCCCCAGGCAGCGGAGCAGGCCCTGGCGTGCCTGGATATGATGGACTTCGACCGGAAGCAGTTTGTGATGCGAAAGATTGCCCAGAACGGGGAAGCTTATCAGCAGACTATGGCTATGCAGCAGATGATAGGGCAGCCGGGGGGGATGGGGGCAGAACTGGTACCCACCCAGCCCATGGGTCAGGCACCGAACCGAAAGTCTGTGGCTTCCGGAGAGAGTGCCGTGACAAAAAATGCCCGGCAAAGGGTGGCGATAGCGGGCACACCTTAAAAGAGAAACTGGAAATTTGGGGAAAGGCAAGGCATATGGGCATGGCAAGAAAAACGATTCTGATTTCTTCCTTACAGGTTTTCGCGGAAGGCGGAGACGGAGCGGGAGGTTCAGATACGGGCGTAATGGCGGGGGACGCCGCTCCGCAAAAGAGTTCGGGCGTAAAGAAACCCTCCGGGATTTCCGAAGGAAAGCCATCCGACGCCGGGATGGGGCAGGTGTCTGAAGGTCAGGCAGAAGACCGGGATGGGGAATTTGAACGGCTCATCAAAGGAGAGTTTAAGGATTCCTACAACCGGAGAGTTCAGGAAATTGTCCAGAAACGGCTGAAGGATGCCCGCCAAACGGAGGGGGTTCCGACGGGGATTCCGGAAACCGGCAGCGCCCGGAAACTGGCAGAATTTCAGGAGTTTCAGCGGGGTGTTGACCGGGTATACGGAGATTGGATCCGGCAGGCGGAGGAGGCGAAAGCCACCTATCCTGGCCTGGATCTGAGGCAGGAGGTTCAGGATCCGGCATTTCTGGGGCTGCTGGGGGCCGGGGTGGACGTGGGTGATGCCTACTTTGTCCGGCACAAGGATAACATCCTTCCCGCCCTGCTCCATCACACCGCGAAAATGGTGGAGCAGAAGCTTGCCGGGAAGATCCGGACGGAGGGCATCCGCCCCGGGGAAAACGGCCTCCGAAGCCAGGGCACGGCCCTGACAAAGACAGACGTGACCAAATTATCCAAAGCGGATCGGGAGGAGATCCGCAGACGTGTGGCAAAAGGGGAGCGGATCCGTTTCTGATTTGCCAGGAAAGGAAAAGGTAAAAATGGAAAATATGAATTTACAGATGTTCGCAAACGAGGTGCAGACTACCCTGCTCACCGGTGCCGAGGGCCAGAAGGGCAACCTCAGCGCTGAAATGAAGACCTTCTATGACATGACCCTCATCGACGAGGCAGGCCCCAATCTGGTCCACGATCAGTTCGGCCAGAAGCGGCCTATCCCCAAAAACGGGGGCAAGACCATTGAGTTCCGGAAGCTGACGCCCCTGAACAAGGCTCTGACTCCCCTGACCGAGGGCGTCACCCCCGACGGCAAGTCCCTGGAGGTCAACGCTGTCACCGCCACCCTGAATCAGTATGGCGACTACATTACCATGTCCGACGTGCTGGACATGACCGCTATTGACAACATGGTGGTGGAGGCGCTGAAGGTGCTGGGCCGTCAGGGCGGCGCCACCCTGGACACCGTGGTCCGCAATGTGCTCCAGTCCGGCACCAACGTGACCTACTGCCCCAAAATCTCTGTGGATGCCAGCGGCAAGAAGACGGAGACGGCAGTCACCAGCCGGGCGGGTCTGGACACCAGCGCCCAGCTGACCGTGGATGTGGTGGATCAGGTGGTGGCCAAGCTGCGGGCCCAGAACGCCCCCACCATCGACGGCAAGTATGTGGCCATCATCCACCCCTACGCGGCCTACGATCTCATGCGGGACCCCGAGTGGATTGACGCCCACAAGTACGCCCAGCCTGAGAACCTGTACGAGGGCGAGATCGGCGAGATCGGCGGCGTCCGGTTCGTCCAGACCACCGAGGCCAAGATCTACAAGGGCGAGGGCTGCCCGGAAGGTCTGGCGGTATTTGCCACCTTGTTCCTGGGCGACGGGGCCTACGGCACCACGGAGCTTTCTGGCGGCGGCATGGAGACCATTGTCAAGCAGAAGGGCAGCGCCGGTACGGCGGATCCCCTGAACCAGCGCTCCAGCGTGGGCTGGAAGGCTATGAAGACGGCGGAGATTCTGATTCCCCAGTATCTGGTTCGGGTGGAGAGCTGCTCGGGGCGGTTCTCTTCCGTGGCGGCGGCGAACTAAGGGAAGAAAAAGACCCTCCCCCCTTGGGGCGGTGCACTGCGCAGCAGATCAGAATTTATATGATTGCCGGTAGCAATCATACCAAAGTGTAAGGGTGCCCCCTTCGGGGGCAAGTGAGGTGGTTGGGTTTCAGAACTGGGAGGAAACTTGCAACACCTCATCCGTCACGGCCTTTGGCCGTGCCACCTGGAGGTGAATTGCCCCGCAGGGGCAAGAGATACCACCCTGGGGTGTCCCCAGAGGGGAAGGCAGATTTAAAGGAGGTAATTTTTATGGCAGAAAAACAGAAGACAGTCCGCATCCGCATTCCTCGTCTCAGTCCCAAGCAGGAGGATGTATTCGTCTCCGTAAACGACTACACCTGCATCGTGAAGCGGGGCGTGGAGGTAGAGGTGCCGGAATTTGTGGCCGAGGTGCTGCGGCACCAGGAGGAAATGCTGGAAACCATCGCGCTGTTTGAAGATCAGCACCAGTAATCATTTTTTGGGGGTGCGGGGGACGGACCCCGCACCCCCTTTCTGCATGAAGGAGGGAACCCTATGACGCTGATCGAAGCCATCAGCAAAATTGACAATCTGAAACATAATACCTACACCCATGAGGATAAGGTAAGCTGGCTCAGCCGGGTGGACCACATGGTGAAGGAGGAAATCCTGGACACCCATGAGGGGAGCGGCGGGGAATGGTTTTTCGGCTACGATACCCAGAGCGATGTGGAAACGGAGCTGCTGGTACCCCCACCCTACGATGAGCTGTACCTGCGGTGGCTGGAGGCTCAGATCGACTACTGTAACGGGGAGTACGACCGGTACAACAATTCCATGGAGATGTTCAACACCGCCTACCAGGGGTACGCCAATTCCTATAACCGGACCCATATGCCAAAGGGAACCCGGTTCCGGTTCTGAGGGGGTGAAGGAATGCGCTATCCAAAGCTTGAGGAGCTCCCCAGCAGCCGACAGCGGACCGACGCCTTCGCCGGGTATAACCACAACCTGCGCATCGGGGACGGGGAGTTCTACGATATGGAGAACATGACCTCGGACTTAAGCCCTATTCTGGCCCCCAGAAAACGGCGGGGGGTCTACGCCTCTCCGGAACGCTGCCGGGGAATTCTCGCCAAGGAGAAGCTGTGCTATGTGGATGGCGGCGGCTTCGTGGTGGGGACTGACCGGGTCGAGCTGAATCTTAAGGAGACGGGGCAGAAGCAGCTTGTCTCTATGGGAGCCTATGTGCTGATTTTTCCGGACAAGAAGTATGTGAATACGGCGGACCTTTCCGACCACGGGAGCATGGAGGCAGGCTGGACATTTTCCGGGGGCGTGACCTTCTCCCCCTGCCGGGTGGATGGCAGCGCCCGGGATCCCCAGTATATTCAGCCGGATGCGCCGGAAACGCCGGAGGGAGGCGCCCTCTGGGTGGACACCTCCGTTTCTCCCCATGTGTTGAAGCAGTGGGCAAAGGACAGCGGGAGCTGGGTGAATATTGCCTCCACCTATGTGAAGATCGCCGCCCCTGGGATCGGCGCGGGCTTTTCCCGGTATGACGGGGTCCGGCTGGAGGGACTGGCTGCCCTGGGGGGACAGCTGGGAGAACTGGAGGGTTCTGCCATTTTGTGGGACCGGGGAGAAGACTACTTAGTGGTGACGGGACTGCTGGATGAGGCGAAAACGGTAAGCGCTTCCCTGACCGTGAGCCGGAAACTGCCCATTATGGATTATGTGATCGAGTCGGGGAACCGGCTGTGGGGCTGCCGGTACGGGCTGGACGAGAACGGGGAGTTTGTCAATCGGCTCTATGCCAGCAAGCTGGGTGACTTCAAGAACTGGCAGTGCTTTATGGGGTTATCGACGGACAGCTATTACGGGAACTTAGGCACCGACGGCAAGTTTACCGGGGCCATTACCCACCTGGGCTATCCCCTGTTCTTTAAGGAAAACTGCCTGCACAAGGTCTACGGGGACTATCCCGCCCAGTTCCAGATTCAGGACACGGCCTGCCGGGGGGTCCAGGAGGGGTGCGACCGGAGCCTTGCCATTGTGGGGGAAAATCTGTACTACAAGTCCCGGCACGGGGTGTGCGGGTATGACGGCTCCCTGCCTGTGGAG
>DLAP01000044.1 GCA_002493965.1 Clostridiales bacterium UBA7044 | reverse complement strand
ACAAAATACCGGTTTTGTGTCGTTCGCGCCCACCTTTCTGTATCTTCTCCCCATTTCTGGCGTCGTAAGAGAATCTGGCTGTCAATTCTATTTGATGCCGGACAAAGTCATCTTCATCAACGCTCCATTGCGTTTCAATTTTCTTACAAAAACTACTTTACTTTTTTCTGATTTCTTTGTAAAATAGTGTCAGATCCAAAACTACCTTGCAGGAGGAATTTACGATGCACGTTAAGCGAATTGGTGTACTTACCAGCGGCGGCGACGCTCCTGGTATGAATCCCTGCGTTCGCGCAGTGGTGCGTACCGCTCTCTATCATGGCTTGGAGTGCTATGGTATCCGGCGCGGCTGGCATGGCTTAATCAACGGAGATATTGTGAAACTGGATGAGAAAAGCGTTTCTCATACCATCAACCGCGGCGGCACAATCCTTTATACCGCCCGCAGCAAGGAATTTATGACCGAAGAAGGCCAGCGCAAGGCGGTTTCCACCTGCCGCTTCCTTGGCTTGGACAGCATTATTGCCATCGGCGGCGATGGTACTTTCCGGGGCGCTCTTGCCTTAAGTAAATATGGCATCAATGTCATTGGCATTCCCGGCACCATTGATAATGATATTAGCTGCACCCATTACTGCATTGGCTTTGACACGGCTGCCAATACCGCCATCGAATGCATCGATAAACTCCGGGACACCATGCAGTCTCACGAGCGCTGCTCTGTGGTGGAAGTCATGGGCCGCAACGCCGGTTACTTGGCCATGTATGTAGGCCTGGCCGTAGGTGCCACTGCCGTTCTGGTTCCCGAAGAACCCATTGATTTTGAGCGGGATGTCATTGAGAAAATCCGTCAGGCCCGTTTCAATGGTTTTACCCACTACATGATCGTAGTTGCGGAAGGTGCCGGTTCTGCCGCGGAGATCGCCGCAAAGATCAAGGAAACCATTGATTTGGATCCCCGTGTGACGGTTCTGGGCCACATCCAGCGGGGCGGCTCCCCTACCGGCCGTGACCGGGTCAATGCTACCAAAATGGGCTATCTGGCGGTAGAACTTCTGCTGCAGGGCAAATCCAACCGGATCGTCTGCACCCATGACGGTGGTTTCACCGATGTGGATATTGAGGAAGGCCTTGCTATGAAGAAGGGCATTCAGCAGATGGAGGTTGACGTTCTGGCTGCTATGACCGGAATATAACCCATAATAAAAATTTCCAGCCGTGCTTTCCTGAGCACGGCTGGTTAGTGTATCAAAAAAGGCCTCAAAGGAAGCCGTCATTGCGAACCAGCCCGAAGGCTGGTGTGGCAATCCCCCGGTATCATGGAAATTCCCTCAGTTTTCATACGAAATCGTTTAAACATTCAGGGGGATTCTCACGCCAGTGTGTACACTGGCTCAAAATGACATATTTTCGACAGTCTGTCCAGCCGTGCTTTCCTGAGCACGGCTGGTTTTTTAATCGAGACGAATGCCCATGAGGGAGCCTACACCGGCAAGCAGCGTCAGGAAATCCTGCATAGACCATGCGTCCAGATTCTTATAGGCTGGCGCTTCAATGGCAGCGCCTTTGGAGATTGTCAGTACGCCAGAAATCTGGGAAGAATGCGCCTCTTCCTCCTGAAGAAGCAGTCCAATCAAAAAGCCAAGGTCTTTTGTTTCCAGCCGCAGACCATTTTCGTTTCCGTGCAAAATCAAAGAAAGCGGTGCAGAAAGCTTTCCACAGCGGAAATTCAGCAAACCACTATGGGGTTCCCAGTCAAAGGCAAAGGAATGATCCTGCTCCTTCCCTTCTGAGACGGTGTGAATGTCCCAGCTTTCCGCATACCGGTTTTCGGCACTCTGGGTCGATACCGTCGCAGAAAGGCTTTGGGAAGTGCCGTAGTTTCCTGTAAGAGACAGCGGATCATGCAGCGGGTCGAGGCCCAGATCCACGCAGTACCGAAAAGGATCCTCCCCTGCCGCACTGGAAAACGCAACGCGTACCAGACTGTCCTCGTAGAGATAAAAGGAACAAATGACGTCGGTGCTGCCCGTATACCTGTCTCCAATCAGCTTAGAAAGTACCCGGCCGATTTGCTCCCCGCCAATGGTATAGTCCAGCTCGGTGCAGGCAAGGGTCTTTCCGTCCATGATGATCTCCGATTTTTGCAGCTGACATGGCATTGCAGCAATTCCAAGCAGCAGCTTTCGAATCTCTTCCTCACGCAGTTCCGGAAGCTGAGGAAGCGGATATTCCTGGCTGACCTTCTCCTGAATTTCCTGAATGGAAGCGTCCCAACGCTCCAGCACCGCATCATTGACGATAAAGTCCAGCATCGGAATCTTCCTAAGATCGGAAGCGAAGGAATCATAGGTAATCCCATAGTATTCGCCGGCTACCAATTCGCCGGAAGAAACCGCCATAAAATCAGGATCCAGATATAGCAATAGATCCACGGTCTGTTTGCCGCTTTGGGCGGTCCCGTCTGTCCTTATCTGATGGGTCTTGCTGTCCACATCTATCGTCATGTTGTAGGTAATGGTTCCGAGCAATTCCTGCTTTGCCACAGCTTCCATATGGGTGCTGTATTTCCCTTCTGGATCATAGCATTTTGCCACAATCAGAAGCGGATCGTCCTCAAATCGTTTCCCAAGCTGAGAAAAGACTTGATTGAGCGCCGACGTCAATTTGGACTTGAAAATAATTTTGCGTCCGGCAAAACCTCCAAAGATGGCTGCCAGCGCAAGCAGCATCAGCAGCGCCGGAATCCAGTATTTTACCTTTCCTTTCTTCACAGCATCACTCCCCTGTTCCTGTTTCCATATTTTACCCACATTTTTCAAATTTTATAGGGAATAAAAAAGGTCTGCCGCATTTTCTGGCAGACCTTTTTACGCTTTCGGATGGCATTTCTCATACACGGACCGAAGCTTCTGGTTGATCATATGCGTATACATTTGGGTTGACGAAATGTCGCTGTGGCCCATCAGCTCCTGCAAGGAGCCAAGATCCGCGCCATTTTCAAGAAGATGTACGGCAAAGCTGTGACGCAGGGTGTGGGGCGTAATGTCCTTCTCAATCCCGGCCTTTGCCTGGTAGAATTTCAAAATTTTCCAGAAGCCCTGACGGCTCATGCGGGAGCCGCCTACATTCACAAACAGTGCCTTTTCCGTGGGGTCGGCAACCATGGTCATACGGATCTCTTTCACATAGACAGTCAACGCCCGGAGCGCTGCCGGGTAGAGCGGGATGGACCGGCTCTTTTTAGCGCCGCTGCATTTCAGAACGCCCAATTCCAGGTTCGCGTCCTCCACATTCAGGTCAATCAGCTCCGTGACCCGGATTCCGGTGGCATACATCACTTCCAGCATTGCCTTGTCCCGGAGGCCCTTGGAATCCGCGCCGGAGGGCTGGGAAAGCAGAAGCTCCACTTCTTTGCCGGAAAGAATCTGTGGGAGCTTTTTTTCGCCCCGATCTACATGGATTTCGCCGCTGACCGGGGAAGCTTCCAAAAAGCCGGTGGACACCAGGTAAGCGTAGAAATTCTTAAGACTTGCCAGGACTCGGGAAACGGTAGCGCACGATTTCCCCTGCTGCTTCAGATCGGACAAATAGTCGCTGATATTTGATTGTGTGACGTTCAGAACATCGGTTTCTCCATGAAACTGCAGCCATTCAGAAAACTGGCGAATGTCACGCATATAAGAAGAAACCGTATTATTCGACGCCTGTTTTACCTTGGAGAGGTAATTTTCATAGGCATGAATCAAATCCAACATGAACCAGCGTACCCATATTATCCTTTCTAAATTCCTATCAAACGCACCAAAAACGGTGAAATGATGCCAAAATGGATGCTACCCAGCAGACCGGACAGGGAACAGGCAAATACCGTCTCCCCCCAATGGAATCGCCTGTCCGGGGACAAGTTGCGAAGCCAATACCAGTAAAGAACCGGGAGGGATGTCCAATCACTGAACAGCAGTAAACTCTGCATAAGCCATCCTGCGGAAGCAAACGCCTGAGTAATGCCAAGAGACACAAAAGAAAATAAAAAGGCCCTTGTAAAGCAAAGTGGCAGCAGAAAAGCAAAGTTTGAGAGAAAAACCGCGTATGCGGAAATCAGAATCGGAAATACGGATACACACAAGATGCCAACGATCGACACAGGTGCGTAAAGCACACTGCGCATCAGAGGAAAGAGGGATTCTCCTGCCGACAGAAAGGTGAGACTGCCACCTGCCAAACCGAGACAAAAAGAGAATGCAAGAAGGTGGTGGAGAGCCTTGCGCCGACAATGAAAAGAATCCCAGGAAAAACGCTGTACCATCGGTTTGCCCTCTTCATTCGGGACCGTCCGGAAAGGCTGTGCTTATGCAAAAGCCGCAAGCAGGCAAATCATGGTCATAGAACACCTGTAATTTCAATTCACTCATACTATACTCCAAAATTTACAAATTTTCAAGCTTTTTTAGCCAAAAAGGCTTTTTTTGTAGATTATGACGAGATTTATGTCAACATTCTTATGTTAACCACGTTAACAATCAGTTTTATTTTCTTTACCATTTTCAACTTTTTGACAACATCTTGCGTTTGGAAGCCAGTGTGAATACAAAATATTGTTTATGCAGCTTTTCTTGCACAAACGCAAAAAGAGTAAATTTAATTTACTCGCAGAAAGAATTTGTACAACTTAACGATTGCGTATTTTAATTTTTTTCCGTCTCCCCTTCCCTTCGCCTCTAAGTCCCAATAAGGCCGCTCCTCCACTTCCAACAAGGATCAGGATTGCAGTGAGCCAGACCGTCTCGTATTGTCCACCAAAGAACAGGGCGGTAATTGCCAGAAGGAGGCTAAAATACAGGACAGCGGAAACTCCGCATACCACCAGGCGCTGGCGCTTTATCTTTCCGCAGGCTGTCATTGCCCCACAAAAGGATGCCAGAATCAGGGTTGCTTCGATCCCGTAGCCCACGTTTTCCCAGGCAAGTCTTTCGCTGTCCAACAGCTTTGCCAGTACAGCGGCGGCGGCCAACGTCATCCCCATACTTACACCGCTGCCTATGAGAAGTCCCATGGGTACGGAAACGGCTTTCCCTGTTACTTTTTGATTGACGACCATTCTCCTCTCCCCTTTCGCTACAGCCTATTCCTTGTCCCATACAAAAAGAACCGGGACAGGTAAATCCTGTCCCGGCAATTAAATCTATTTTCAAGAAAGGCTATAGGTCAGACCTCGATATCCACATTCGCGCTTCTGCGCTGCGCCTGGGCCTCGGTCACGGTGCGAAATTTCATGCGGGTGTCCCGCACTTCTTCCAAAGCCTTGGAGATGGCCTCTTCCGTCTGCCGGAGAGACTCATCCATGTAGGCGTTTCCGGCCTTGCGAAGCTGATCGATCCGACTCTGTGTCTGGCCTACCAGTTCTTCGCTGCGCTTCTTTGCCTCAGCATAAACAGCTTCCTTTGTCATCATCTGTTTGGATTTCTCCTGGGCATCCCGTAGGATCCCTTCCGCTTCCCGGCGGGCCTGGCTGATCAGTTCATTGCGGGATTCCACAATGGTACGGGACTGCTTCAATTCCCCGGGGAGCTGGGCAATGATTTCGTCCAGCATATCCAGCACCTTATCCCGTTCCAAAATACACTTGTCCGCAGCCAGAGGCATGGAGCGGGCATCCTGCACCATATCATATAGCGCGCCAATGATGTCTTCGATATTACGGTCGCTCATTTTCCTTTTCCTCCTTGGATAGATTGGATTCTCTGCTCGATTTTTCTCTGGAAGTCCGGTATGATTTCTTTGGGCAGGAAATCGGACAGATCCACACCGTAGGCGCCCAGTTCCTTCACGGTGCTGGAGCTGAGATACATATACTGGCTTTCCGCGGTCAGGAACATGGTGTCCAGTTCCGGATTGATCTTATGGTTAATCAGCGCCATTTGAAATTCATTTTCAAAGTCCGAACCGGCCCGAAGTCCCTTCACGATCACACAGCTTCCCCGACGTTTGGCATAGTCTGCCAGCAGTTCGCTGGAGCCATCCACCTCAACATTTGGGAGATCCCTGGTCACTCTCCGGATCAGTTCCACGCGCTCCGCCAGGGTAAACATAGGGTTCTTCCCTGCATTCACCATGACGCACACGATCAGCTTGTCAAAAATATTTGCCGCCCGCCGGATAATGTTCAGATGACCACTGGTAACCGGGTCAAAGCTGCCCGGATAAATCGCAATTTTCATACTTGTCTCAGCCTGACGCCCTATGCTTTTCGGTAAATCGTCAGCAATGTCTTTCCATATTTATAGTCCCGGGAGCGGGTATAGCCGTCGATCTCCCAGGGCAGCTCCTTGCCCAAAGGACGCTCTGTAACTATTATACCACCCGAATGCAAAATGTCAATTTCGGTTATACGATTTAAGGAATTTTCCAAAAAAACTTCCGCATAAGGTGGGTCCAGGAAAATGATATCGAAGGTCTCCCGGCAGCGTTCCAGATACGCCAGATAGTCGCTGCGAATTACCTTTGCCTGCTCTTCCAGCCTGGTGCGTTTTAAGTTTTCCCGGATCAGTTTGCAGGCATCCTCCCGGGCATCCACAAACACAGCGCTGCTTGCGCCCCGGCTGAGGACCTCGATTCCCAGCTGCCCCGTTCCTCCGAAGAGATCCAACACCGACGCGCCAGGAATCTCAAACTGAATGATGCTGAAAAGCGCTTCCTTAACCTTGTCCGCAGTAGGTCTGGTCAGTAATCCCTCCGGTGTTTTGAGCTGAACACCCCGGGCTTTTCCTGTAATGACACGCATACGCGGTTCCTTTCTGTCTGATCTGTTTCAATTTAGCATAACCAATTTTCTAATTTTCAAAGCCGTAAAACGGAAAAATACCGTCCTTTTCTGGAGGCTTTACCTGTCATCCGGCTCTTTATCCCGGAAATGGTGAAAAACTGCTGCCGCCGCGTCTTTGGGAAGCAGCCGTTCCAGTTCCGACAAAGTCGCCTGAGATATGGCGGTAATGGATTTAAACTGGCGCAATAGCTCCTGCTTCCGTTTTGGGCCGATACCCGCAATCCCATCCAGTTCGGAATACCGAAGGCGCTTACTGCGAAGCTGGCGGTGATAGGTGATGGCGAAGCGGTGGGTTTCCTCCTGTATACTGCCGATCAGGGAAAAAATAGCCTGATTATTGTCAATACGGATCTCCTGCCCCTCCGGTGTCACCAGCGCCCTTGTGCGGTGTCGGTCATCTTTTACCATTCCGAATACCGGGAAGCGCAGATTCAGCTCATCCAGAGCCGCTACCGCCACCTTGGCATGATTCACGCCGCCGTCGATCAGCAGCAGGTCCGGTCCTTCCTCAAAGCCCTTGTCCCCTGCCTGAAAATGGGCAAAGCGGCGCTTCACAATCTGGTGCATAGAGGCGTAATCATCCTGATTGCTCAGCCCCTCCAGCTTAAAGCGCTTATAATCGCTTTTCTTTGGCTTTCCGTCCACGAACACCACCATACTGGCAACAATATCCGTTCCGGAAATGTTGGAAATATCGAAGGATTCTATCCGTTTCGGCGGCTCCATGGCCAGCATTTTTCCAAGGAGTGTTAGTGTAGCGCTGACCCGCTCCTCTTTGTCCGTAACTCGCTCCGCTTCCTCGTAGGCATTTTTACAGGCCAGTTCCACCAGCCGGACATTATCCCCCCGCTGGGGGATATGAAGCTTGGGGCGGCGGCCAAACTCCTGCTCCAGAAGCTGCGCAAACAATTCACTGTCATCCAACTCGAAGGGCAGAAGCACCCGTTTGGGAGCCAGTCCCCGGCTTAAGTAGAATTGCTTCAGCAGGCTGGAAACAGCTTCCGCCTTGTCATCAGGCCGGGAAAATACCTCATAATCCTTATCCAGCAGATTTCCGTCGGAAAAATGGAGCACCGCAAAGCAGGCTTTGGCTTCCGTTTCTCCGTAACCCACCACATCTGTATCCGCCAGGGTCCCGGCGGTGACGAGCTGCTTCTGCCCCAGATTTTCCACGGCGGTCAGCCTGTCCCGAAGACTTGCGGCCAGTTCAAATTCCAGATTTTCCGCCGCGATAAGCATTTGCGCTTTGATTTGCTCTGCCACGGCCTTGTAATTTCCCTGCAACAGCTGCCTGGCCTGGAGCATGGTCTCCCGGTACTCGGTGCAGCTTTTATTCTCCTGGCACCATCCGGCGCACTGGTTCATGTGATAGTTGAGACAGGGCCGTTCCTTCCCGATGTCCCGGGGAAACTGTTTGTGACAGCCTGGAAGCTTTAATGTCAAGCGAATGGCCTCCATCACATCATGGGTGACTGCCCTACCGCCATAGGGGCCGTAGTAATCCGCGCCATCGTCAGAAAGCTTGCTGACCAGGGTAATCGTGGGATATATCTCCCGCATATCCAGGCGCAGATAGGGATAGCCCTTGTCGTCCTTCAAAAGGATATTGTATTTCGGCATATAGCGCTTGATGAGGGAGCATTCCAGCACCAGCGCCTCAAATTCCGACGCGGCCACGATGACATCAAAATGATGAATTTTGCTTACCATCATTCTGGTCTTGGGCGTATGGGAGGCTGTATCCTGAAAATACTGGCTGACCCGGTTTTTCAGTTTTTTTGCCTTACCTACGTAGATGACCTTGTCCGTTTTGTCCCGCATGATATAAACACCGGGGGCATAAGGCAGGGTCAGGGCTTTTTCCTTCAGTTCATCAAAGGTCATAGGGATTCCTCAAATGTGCATCTTTTATAGGAAAACCGCCTTAATGCCGCAACAGCATCAAGGCGGTTTTCAGAGTTTTTTCGCTATTTTTTAATAAACATCTCTCTGAAGCAGATCTTCCAGTGCGTTCACAGCGGCCTCCGCATCCGGGCCAGCAGCGCTTAACACCACCACGGTGCCGGTCACAATGCCAAGGGACATGATCCCAAGCAAGCTCTTCGCGTTCATCTTGCGGCTTCCGGATTCCAGCCAGATACTGCTTTCAAATTCGTTAGCCTTCTGCACAAAATAGGTCGCCTGCTTGTTATGCAGACCAGATTCACAACGGACGGTGACTTCTTTACTGAACATAATACACACTCCTTTGCACCATACTGCGTCCCAGCATGGCGGGTCTATACATATCATAGCATTTTTACCGAAAATGTCAACTTTTTTTCGGCGCAGTTACATGAGAATCAGTGAAAAACCATCCGATTTTCATGAACAGAAGCCCCTCGAATCTTGTTATTCAAATTCGGCAATGGTCACACCGTCCTCGCCCTCGCCATACTGGCCCAGACGGAACTTTTTCACATACTTATTCTTTTTCAGTGTCTGTTGGACGGCAGCCCGGAGGGTTCCGGTGCCCTTGCCATGGATGATCCGGACCTGACTAACGTTGCTGCGCATAGCCTCATCCAGGTACCGATCCAAAACGCAGATAGCTTCCACCGCATCCATTCCCCTCAAATCCACTTCTGTGGGCATAGCAGTAAGCTTCATCTCCCGGCCGGAGTGCTTGGGACGTGGGGCCTTTCCTTTGTAGGGATTCTCCTGCTCCAGAAGGTACACTTCTTCAGGCTTGGCCGACATTTTCAGGATTCCCGCCTGTAGCTGGAAGCTTCCATCCTTATTGATCCCGATGACGCTGGCTTTCGTGCCCAATTTCAGCAGTTCCACCGTATCTCCTACCAGGATGCCCCGGGTGGGCTGAGGCCGTTCTCTTTTGGGCTGGGCGGCACGAAGCTTGTCTTCCACCTCATTCAGGTTCCGGCGAAGCTCGGACTGGCGCTGGTTGATACCGGTCACATCGCCGCTGTCTGAAAGCTGCTTGCGCATGGCTTTCAGCTCCTCAGAGGCAATGTTGGCGGCGGCTCGGGCTTCGTCTATGATATACTGGGCCTCCTTCCGGGCACTCTCCATGGCCTTTTCTTTTTCTTTCCTCAGCTGATCCTGATATTCTTCACTCTGCTGCTTGATCTTGGCGGTCTCTTGGCGAAGGCGCTCCGCTTCCTGTCGGGCAGATTCCATCTGCTGACGCTGCTGCTCCAGCTGAGACAGCACGTCCTCGAAGTTCTTATCGCTCTTATCCACCAGATCGTCCGCTTCCTTCAGAATCTCCTCAGAAAGGCCAAGCTTCCGGGAAATGGCAAAGGCGTTGGATTTCCCTGGAATGCCGATGAGCAGACGATAGGTAGGCCGCAGGGTTTCCACATCGAACTCACAGGAAGCGTTGATGACCCCCTTGGTACGCATGGCGTATAGCTTTAACTCTGCATAGTGGGTGGTTGCCACCACCCGGCTGCCCATTTTCCTACAGAACTCAATAATAGCTGTGGCAAGAGCTGCGCCCTCAGCAGGGTCGGTTCCGGCTCCCAATTCGTCAAACAGCACCAGCGTTCGGTCGTCACACTGGGCTACCACATCCACAATAGTGCGCATATGGCTGGAGAAGGTAGAAAGGCTCTGGGCAATGGACTGCTCGTCTCCAATATCCGCAAGGATAGCGTCAAAGGTGGAAAGCACACTCCCATCCCCTGCCGGGACATGGAGGCCGCACTCCGCCATGAGGGTCAGCAGACCAATGGTTTTTAAGGTCACGGTTTTGCCGCCGGTATTGGGACCGGTGATAATCATGGAGTCAAAGTCCGTACCCAAACGCAGGGACACAGGAACAACGGTTTTGGGATCAATGAGCGGATGTCGGGCATTGCGCAGCTCCACCCTGCCTTTGTCATTCATGATGGGCGCCCAGGCACGCATCTGATAGGCAAGCTTGGCCTTCGCGAAAATCACGTCCAACTGAATCAGCATTTGATAGTCCAGGCTGATGGCTTCCCGGTAGGAGGCCGCCTCGCTGGACAGTTCCGCTAAGATCCGCTCGATCTCCTTTTTCTCCTTCAGTTCCAGTTCCCGCAGGGCGTTGTTTGCGTTGACAGCGGATATTGGCTCCACAAAATAGGTAGAACCCGTAGCGGAAACGTCGTGGACAAGGCCTGGCACATCGTTTTTACACTCGCTTTTCACCGGAACCACATACCGCCCTTGGCGAATGGTGATGATTGGTTCCCGAAGGAACTTGCTGTAGGCCGGGGACGAAATCACCTTTTGCAGGCTGTCCCGGATTTTCGCGGACTGAATCCGCATATGGCGGCGGATATCCGCAAGAGTGGAAGAGGCATTATCCGCGATTTCTTCCTTGGAAAGGATCGCACCAAAGATCTTATCCTCTAAGTACTTGTTGGGAGACAAGGCACGAAATAGGCTGTCCAGCACCGTCTCCTTCTCGTCCTCTGCCACATACCCTTTGATCGTCCGGGCACAGCGCAGGACCCCGGCAATGCGGAGTAGTTCAGTTGGCTGAAGGCTGCCGCCCCGGTCCGCCCGTTCCAGGGAAGCGGACACATCCGTCACGTCCCCGAAAACCGGGTTTCCCTTCCGGGTACACAGATCCGATGCCGCCGTGGTCTGCTGGAGCATATATTCCACATCCTCAAGATCGGAGGTGGGACGCAGCCGGAGGCAGGCTTCCTTTCCTCCCTCGCTTCCGGCGCAGGCGGAAAGCAGATTCAGAACCTGGTCAAGTTCCAGCTTCAGCAGGGATTTTTCATATAATTCAGACATGGGATTCTCCTAAATTCTTGTTTTTATGTGTTATTGTTTCTTTTTCAGCGAATAGGCAATGGCCGCGCCACCCATGAGTAAGAGAAACAGGGAGTAGTAAAATGTATTTGAAATTGATTTTTCATAAAAATGGATGGATAACTCAGTGGAATCAATGGAATATGGGTAATCAAAAAATGCTGTGGAAACGACACTGTGAACTGGAAGATCCGAAGCACTGAAAATGTGAACATCTGCCAGGGAATACCTGTTGAAAATTGTATTGCGTGCAAACTCATAAACGTGTAAATTGTCTTTATCCAAATCCAAATAAGCAGAAACCGCAACATCCTTTTGCTCCGAGTATTCCAATCGGTATGGCGAGTCGCAAAATGAGGCATACTCTGGCAAGTCATCATATGTGATTAATGAGATACGAAAGCCGCCTTCGGTAAGTAATAGACATCCGATGATAACCAGAAAAGCACCGATCAGGGTACCAAAAAAACGTTTTATCACAGATATCGCCGCCCTCTCTTTTTCTATGTTTTCGCCGCAGTTGGCACTGCATACAGGGATTTATAGAAATCCAGGGTAGAAAACCCCCGTTCCAGCTGGGTGGTTAAGTAAGCCTCTGCCAGCGCGGAGAGGGTTTGCAGGCTTTCCTCTCCGATCCGGAAGGACAATAGCTTCTTTGGGTCGCACAGGCACAGATACCGCATGGCTTCCAGGGCAGCGGGGGTAACAGGCATCCGGATTCCAAGGGATTCCGGATCCCGGCATTCAATACATTCCAGCCGGCCGGCAGACAGATCAAACCGTTCCGGCGTTTGACTTCCACACATATGACAGCCAAATAAATCCGGCGTATACCCGGACAGGCAGGCTGCCCGCAGTTCGAAAGCCGCTTTGATCTGTGCTTCGGGAAGATCACTGTTTGCCAGAGCGTACAGGCAGTTTAGCAGCAGAGACTGTAGCTCCGGATTGGGAAGATCCTCCTGGGAAAGCACCTCCGTGACCTGGGCAAAATAAGTACCTAAGGAAAGTTTGGATAAATCCCGCCGCAGGGGAAGAAACAATTCCAGGGACTGGGCTTCGTTGATGGTGTACTGTCCCTGATATTCAAATAAGGTAAACTCCCCATAGCTTAGGAGCTGACAGGGTGCGGTCAGAGGACTATTTTTCCGGCGCAGTCCCCTGGCCTTGGCGGTCAGCTTCCCGTGACGGCGGGTCAGCAGGGTCAGCAGTGCGTCCCGATCATTGTAGTCCGTGACCCGCAGAACAATACCCTGGATCGTCAAGTACATGATTTGCCTCCGAATTTCGCTGCGTGCTGTACATCAGGTATGCTTCCGGTGCTCCGGTTTCCATAAATAGCTGCCAGTAATCCATTGCGTTCATCCCAATCCCTCCTGTGGGTAGGATTTGCATGGAAACCTCATTTTACAACTGGAAATTACTGTTCGGGAAGCTCTGACGAAATCGACAAGAGCTGGCAGCGGTAGATTTTTCCTCAGCCGGAAGTTCTAAAAATGGAGGAATACTGAATGTATTTTCCATTTTTAGAACTGCACAGATGGGACAAAAGATCCGCTTCCCAGCCGCAGACGATTTAATCAGAGTTTCCCTGGTTGTAGCCAAAGTTGCGCACCAGGAAGTCACTGTCACGCCAGTTTTCCTTCACCTTCACCCAGGTGGTGAGATAGACCTTGGTCCCCATAAACTTCTCACAGTCGACCCGGGCCATGGAGGAAATCTTTTTCAGCATATCGCCATGCTTGCCGATAATGATTCCCTTGTGGCTGGCTTTCTCACAGAAGATGGTAGCATCCAGGTCAATGATTCCATTGTCCCGTTCGGTAAAGCGGGTAATCTCCACGGCGGTACCATGGGGAATCTCCTTGTCCAGGCACCATAACAGCTTTTCCCGAATGATTTCGGCCATGACCTGCTTCTCCGGCTGGTCAGTGGTGGCATCCTCCGGAAACAGGAAGGGGCTGTCAATGGCATACTTTTCACATTCTGCCAGCAATTCGGCCACACCGTCGCCGGTTTTGGCGGAAATGGGAATGATGGCGTCGAAAGCGCCTGTCCGGGCATACACATCGATCACCTCCAGAAGGTTGTCCTTCTCCACGGTGTCGATCTTGTTAATGGCAAGAATGGCGGGACATTGGATTCCTTTCAGCTTCTCGATGAGGGCCCCCTCCTGAATGCCTACGGAGGGAATGGGCTCCACCACCAGAATGGACGCGTCCACATCGGCAATAGATTCCCGGACGGTGTTCACCATGTAATCTCCCAGCTTGGTTCTGGCCTTGTGATACCCAGGGGTGTCCACAAAAACGAACTGCAGATTGTCCCGAGTGACGATGCCGCAGATCCGATTCCGGGTGGTCTGGGGCTTATTGGAAACAATGGCGATTTTTTCGCCTACCAGGTAATTGGTCAGGGTGGACTTTCCCACATTGGGGCGTCCGGTAATGGCAACAATGGCGGTTTTGGTATTGGTATTCATATGGTTCTCCTATGTGAATCAATCAGTCTCGTGACATGCCGGGGATCCCTGCGGCGATGGCCTCTTCCCTGCCCCGCATTTGCCTCTTCTGCTCCCCCTCGTCCATGTGGTCATAGCCGAGCAAATGGAGCATGGAATGAATGGTGAGATAGCCTACCTCTCGCCGGGGCGAATGGCCAAATTCTTTCGCCTGGGCCATGGCCCGCTCCAGGCTGATGCACATATCGCCCAAGGGGACTAGGCCGGTAGCCGGATCCTGATATCCTTCCCAAGATTCCGGAAGAATCCCCGGTGTCAACTGAAACATGGGAAAGCTCAGGACATCGGTAGGCGCGTCCACCTTCCGGCTCTCCCGGTTGATGATCTGGATGCCCGCGTCATTCGTCACCAGAACGTTAATCTCGCAGGGGGTATGGACGCCTTCCGCTTTCAGGGTCGCCTGAATGCACTTGCGAATGATAGCGCTGATGGCGAATTTCTCCAGACTCAATTCCTCAAATACCAAGTTAATTTTATGTCTCATATCACTTTTTCCTCTGATAATGTCCTCTAAACTGTTGGGTGGTGGGTTTTTTTACATCTGGCTTCTGGGCTGCCCGCTCATAGGCGTTGATAATCTCCTGTACCAAGGCATGACGCACCACATCCGCCGAGGTCAAGCGGCAGATGGCAATATCCTTGATCCCATCCAGCACCCGGACCGCGTCCTTCAGACCCGAAACCTTGTCGTCAGGCAGATCAATCTGGGTGACATCGCCAGTGATCACCACCTTGGAGCCAAAGCCCAGCCGGGTCAGGAACATTTTCATCTGCTCCCGGGTGGTATTCTGAGCCTCGTCCAGGATGATGAAGCTGTCGTCCAGGGTCCGGCCCCGCATATAAGCCAGGGGCGCTACCTCAATGGAGCCTCGCTCCTGATACTTTTGGAAGGTCTCCGCGCCCAGCATATCATACAGGGCGTCATACAGCGGGCGCAGGTAAGGGTCAACCTTATTCTGCAAATCCCCAGGCAGGAAGCCTAAACGCTCTCCCGCTTCTACGGCAGGACGGGTGAGAATGATCCGGTTCACCGTCCGCTCCCGGAAAGCAGCCACCGCAGCGGCCACAGCCAGGTAGGTTTTTCCTGTGCCTGCCGGGCCTACCCCGATGGTCACAGTGTTTTTCTGGATTGCCTTCATATATTTCTGCTGGCCTACGGTTTTGGCTTTGATGGGTTTTCCCTTGGCAGTGATGCAGACCACGTCCTTGGCCATCTGGGCCACCTGGTCGTCATTTCCCTCGTTAACCAAGGTGATCAGGTAGCGGACCCGCTGTTCGTCGATGATTTCCCCCTTGGAAGCCAAAGAAAGCAGTCCTTCCAGGGTGCGGACGGCCTTATCCGCCATTTCTTCCTCTCCGGAGATGCGCAAATCCGTTCCCCGGTTGACGATCTGAACGTTTAATGCCTCTTCAATGCGTTTGACGTTTTCATCAAAGGAGCCGAACACGGCGATCAGGTCTTCCACCCGTTCCGCGTTTAAGATTCTTTCAACTGTTTTCCCCATTTGTGTCTGAGTCTCCAATCTGTTCTCTGTGTACCCTGCTGATCATTTCCCGGCAGCGGTACTCCCCTTCCAGACTGTAAATGCCGTTCTCTTGGAATAAGGCTTCCGAGCGCTGCAAAATTTCCCCGGCGACCATGGTCTGAGTCAGATAGTTTTCCGCATATTCCCGAAGAGCGACTTCCACCTGGTCGCTGCTCAGCGATTCCCTTGACATTTCATAGGAAGAAAAACGTTCCACGCAGAGGGTAACAGGCAGGGCGAAACCGCCCGGAAGGGTAAGCCGGTAATTCTTCTCTATTCTACCACAACCCGCATCTAAATTTCCACTCCCTTTCCATAATTTTATGCGATTTTTTCCCAGGATCAGGCTTATTTTTTTCTCTGTGCCTGTTTCGCTCCCCCTCTGCAGTCGGGAAGACGGGGTTATGACGGTCTGTTCGTGATTGGTTTGGGCATAAATCTCCGCCTCCGCCTTTCCCGCCCGGATGCACAGGCCGGTATCCGTGTACCCGGAAACCAGGGTTTCCCCTGCTTTGACCGTTTGTCCCACCGTAAACAGGGGACTTCCGCTGGTCACAGTTCCGGACAGAATAAATCCATCCCGGGCGGCAACGATACTGGTAACTTCATGGGCCTGGGTTTTTTGCGGGGACACCGCACGCTCCCGGACGGAGATTGTAGCCACGCACCCGGCAGTATTGACTCCGGCCCATTGCAGTTCCGGGACCGAGGAGAGCAGCGTGTTTTTCACCTTTTCACTGCGCACCAGCCGCCGGGAAGCACCGAACCGGATCCCACATTCCTCTGCTGCTGCCAGGATTTTCCGGGCGGGAACCGATGTATTGCCCTCCACCTGAACAAAGAACACTCTGGAGGGCAAAAAAAGAACAATTAAGAGAAGCAGCGTCATCCCCACCAGCAGTGTGGGTCGGTGTGCGAGGGACTTTGCTGTCCAGAACAGCCCGAATTTGCGGATAATTATCAGGTTTTCACCCTGTTTTTCGCATAGCTTGGAAAGCATAGGGTAATCGGCCCTGCTGATGGAAAACAGGAAGGTCAGCGGATTTTTTTGCCGCACATGATAGACACTGATTTTCGCGTTGTTGATTCTTTCCAAAGCTAGCTCCGGTTCCGCGCTGGTCAGCTCTACTTCCATCATCCCTTCCAGGGATCTCCACAAATTCATATTACGCCCTCCGCTGTACCGTTACGCAGTCAATTCTGCCGCAAATCACAAGCTGCTCCCTAGTCATGCGCATGAGTTCCAAATGCTCCCCGCAAATGCAAACACATCCATACTTTACCTTTACCGTAATGCGCTGGGTGCCGTATTCTTTCACGCCGAAGTGGTTTTCAATCAGCACCCGGCGGTCTCCCGCAATCTCCACAATTGGCTGTCCTGGCAGCGGCTGTGCGGTGAGATCCGCGTCCTCGGTCAGGCGGTCCAGAAAAAAACGTCCTCTGCCCACTTTCCCTCACCCCTTTTTGCAAGCATATGAATGAGGCTGTCCCAACTTGCATAGATTCTTTCGAGGTGAGGCTATTGAAACGGAAATCATTTTTTGTAGGGATTGGCGCTTCCCTTGGAATGCTGATTTTAATTCTGGACGGAAAAACCGCGATGATCGGAGCAAGAGAGGGCATCGACCTGTGCCTGAAAACCGTGATTCCCTCCCTATTCCCCTTTTTTCTCCTGTCCAGCCTGCTGACAAGCGCCTTTGCCGGGCAAAGAATACCCCTTCTTCGTCCTCTGGGTGCGTTGTGCGGCGTACCGGAGGGCGGGGAATCCCTGCTGATTACGGGCTTCCTTGGCGGCTATCCGGTGGGCGCCCAATCCGTTGCCTGTGTGTACCGTGCAGGACAGCTTTCCAGGGCGGACGCGGAGAGAATGCTGGCCTTCTGCAATAACGCGGGCCCTGCCTTCCTGTTCGGCATGGCTGCCGCCCTGTTCCCCCGAAAAAGCGAGGCCTTTTTGCTGTGGCTGATCCATATCCTCAGTGCGGTTTTCGCATCTGTGCTGATTCCACGCCAGCAGTCCGGGGATGTCACCCTGTCCAGAAGAAAAAGCATAACGCTGTCCGATGCCATGGGCGGTGCAATCCAGGTCATGGCCAGCGTATGCGGCTGGGTGGTACTGTTTCGGGTTATGATCTCTTTCCTGAACCGATGGTTTCTCTGGCTGCTGCCGCTTCCCGTACAGGTAGGCATCACAGGGCTGCTGGAACTGGCAAATGGGTGCTGCTCCCTGGCTTCGATCTCCAGCGACGCGCTGCGCTTTGTAATGTGTTCCGGGATGCTGGCGGCGGGCGGACTGTGTGTCACCATGCAGACTGTTTCCGTTACCGACGGGCTGCATCTGCGGTTTTACTTTTTGGGAAAGCTGCTGCAGATACTGTTCAGCCTTATTCTCGCCATGGCTTGGGCAGTTAATCTACTGCTGCCGGTGCTGACTGCTATGCTGATTTTCGTGTGGATTCTCAGAAAAAGCAAAAAAAGCTATAGCATTCAACCCGTGGGTAGTGTATAATAAGGCAAACGAATCGTGGGAGGAAAGCCGACATGCTGTTTCGGAAAAAAATGCCCCATTCCTGCTATTACTGCCTCCATAGCACCAAGCTGGAGGACGAGACTGTGCTCTGCGCAAAAAAAGGGCTGCGGGTGACGGACACCCCCTGCCGTAAATTTAGGTATGATCCCTGCAAACGGATTCCGGTCAGGCCAAAGGCTTTAGATTTTTCCAAGTATGACAAGGAAGACTTTTCCCTGTAGCGCTGTTTGAAGGACAAAAAAACTGTCAGCTTCTGATTTTATTTGTAAATCAGGTATTCCAATGGGGGTATACTGTGTTTGAGGAAAAGTATTTAGAATTTTGGCGGAATTTTGGGGAAAGCAAAAAAATGGTTCTATCGACTTCTTTTGATAATATTGTTACATCGAGAACCATGAGTATCATTCAGTCCCATGGCAAATTGTATTTTCAAACAGATGCCGCACTCAGAAAATATCATCAGCTTAAAAACAATCCTCATGTTGCCCTCTGTATTGATAATATCCAAATTGAGGGGATCTGTATGGAAATTGGAAGTCCCGCCGAAAATGCAGACTTTTGTGACGCTTATAAGGCGTGCTTTCCCAGCGCTTTTCGCCGGTATACCATGCTGGAAAACGAAAGGCTCTTTGTTGTCACGCCAACCTTCATTGAATCTTGGGTCTATATAGACAGTATTCCTTATATTCAGATATTGGATATCAAAAACAGAAAATACATATCCAAACAATATAATGGCGTTTAGAGAAGCCCTGATTAAGCTGCAAAAAACAGTCCCTTTTGAATTGGGAAAAATTGTATGCAATTCCTGCTTCATATTGAATATGCAAAAGGCATCCGCATGGATTTCCATACGGATGCCTTGTTTTACGATTGCAGCTTATTGCAGCATTTCCAGAAATTCGTCTTCTGTCAAAATCGTTATCCCCAGTTCCCTGGCCTTCCGCTCCTTGGAACCGGCGTTTTCGCCTACCACCACGAAGCTGGTTTTCTTGGAAACAGACCCGGATGCTTTACCGCCCAGAAGCTCAATCTTTTCCGTGGCCTCCTCCCGAGTGAATTTACTCAGCGCACCAGTCAGGACAAAGGTCTTCCCCGCAAACCGGTCGTCCGTCAAAACCCGCCTGCTTTCAAAATTCACCCCGGCCTGGCGAAGCCGCTCGATCATATGCTTTGATTGATCCTGGCGGAACCAGCCATGGATGCTCTCTGCCGTGATGCCGCCCACATCAGGAACCTCTGTCAGCGCTTCCACAGAGGCTTCCATCAGAGCATCCAGACTGCCAAAGGCGGAGGCAAGCACCTTGCCCGTTTTTGCGCCCACCTGACGAATGCCGAGCGCATAGATGAGCCGGCTCACATCCTGCTGCTTACTTGCTTCAATGGCGGCCAGCAGCTTTTCCGCAGCCTTGCTGCCGGATTTCCAGAGGCTCTTGATGTCATCCAACGTGAGATAATAGATATCCGCTGGGGACTTGATCAGCCCCTTTTCAATAAGATTATCCACAATGGCGGCACCCAGACCGTCAATGTCCATGGCATCCCGGCTGACAAAATGGGCAATGTTCCGGCTCAGCTGGGCGGGACACTCCGCACCGGTGCAGCGAATAAAGGCACCATCTTCATCTTGCTCTACCCTTGCACCGCATACGGGACAATTTTCCGGCAGGTGGTAGGCTCTTGTTCCCTCGGGGCGCTTACTTAGGTCCACTTCCAGAATCTCCGGGATGATTTCCCCGGCTTTCCGAATGAGCACCGTGTCTCCAATGCGGATGTCCCGCTGGGTGATGAAGTCCTGATTGTGTAATGTGGCGTTGGTGACGGTGGTTCCTGCCAGCCTCACAGGCCGCACCACCGCCTTGGGGGTCAGAACGCCGGTTCTACCCACCTGGACCACAATATCTTCCACCACAGTAGGCTTGATTTCCGGCGGATATTTATAGGCCGCTGCCCACCGTGGGAATTTGGCAGTGCTGCCCAAGGCTTCCCGCTGGTTCAGGTCCTCTACCTTGATCACGGCACCGTCAATGTCACAGATCAGCTTTTCCCGGTTTTCATTGATAGAAATAACTTCTTCATCGATCTCCGAAACGGTGTGCAGCATCTTATGGGGAATGACCTTGAATTTTAAGTTTTTCAGGAAGTCCAGGGATTCCCTGTGGCTGGAAAAGTTGACACCCTCGGCCAGCTGGACGTTGAACACATAAATATCCAGGCCCCTCTTGGCGGCAATCTTCGGGTCCAGCTGACGGAGGCTCCCGGCAGCGGCGTTCCGGGGGTTGGCAAAGAGTGGCTTCCCTTCTGCCTCCTGACGAGCGTTCAGCTTTTCAAAGCTCTTCTTGGGCATAAAAACCTCACCCCGTACAATCAGCCGGGATGGGGCGTTTTCAAGCCTCATGGGAATGGCATGGATGGTCTTTAGGTTTTCCGTAACGTCCTCCCCTACCGTACCATCTCCCCGGGTGGCGCCACGGACGAACTGACCATCCACATACTCCAGGGCCACGGAAAGGCCGTCAATCTTCGGCTCCACGGAGAAGGCAGTGTCCGGATCCCCTTCCAGAATTTTCCCAAGGAAATCATTCAGCTCTTCCATGCTGAATACGTCCTGCAGGCTCATGAGAGGCACCGGGTGTGTTACCTTTTCAAACTGGCTGACCGCCTCTCCACCCACCCGCTTTGTGGGAGAGTCCACGGCGGCAAACTCGGGGTGTGCAGCCTCCAGGTTTTCCAGTTCCCGCAAAAGATGGTCATATTCAAAGTCCGGCATTGTGGGATCGTCCAAAACATAATAGCGGTAGCCCGCTTCTTTCAGCAGAGCCGTCAGTTCCTCAATTCTCTCTTTCGGATCCATAATTTCCTCCGGTTTGTAAAAATGTTGTGGGCACTTCTCCCACGATAATGGTTTCCGCGACCACCACTTCACTGTTGACAGCGAAGCTTCCGGTTTCTCCCAGTACCAGCACGGCCACATCCACATTGACCGTCATAATCAGTTTGTGCAGGGTTTGATTGATCCCCGCCTGGGAAAAGGAGCTGGAAAAGGTGGCGTCAGAATTGCGTATGGACAGGATATGCACGGGAATGGCAGGACCTTTTCCAGAGAAAAATTCCGGCAGGAACAGGCTCCCCAGGGGAATACCGATATCCGACGCGTCCAGTTCCAGAATTTCATCGTTGATGATATTTAAGATGTCCGTTTTCAGCCGGTTCACTTCGCTCATATTGGTTTTCAGGGCGGTAATCCGGCCGTTTAAGTCCTTTTCGAAATAGACGATTCGGTCGTATTGAATTTCGCCTTTCGCAATCTGTTTGGCGATGGCGTCATTGGTCAGGTCGGAGGTGGTGTTTTTCACCTGGGTCTCCGCCAGTTCCCGGATCACGTCCCGGTAGCGGCTGCGAAGCATCAGAAAAGCGATCCCCAGCGCAATGCAGAGAACCAGGAGAAACCGAACCAACTTCCGAAGCCTGCGAGCCATACCCATCCCCTCCCGGAACAGGATATGCGCGTCCAGCTTATGTATTACAGCTTTTTCATATGAGCAGAAGCGGTCTTTGCCATAAGCTTCTTGGTGCCGATGTCGTCAAAGGCGATTTCCAGGAGGGCATCTCCGCCCATTTTCATAACGGACAGCACCATACCCCGTCCGAAGGCCGCGTGGAGCACCATATCTCCCTGGTTCAGTTCCAGCATGGGCTTTGTCTCCGCGGCAGGGGGCGTAATGGTTGCCCGGACAGGCTTCTTTTGTGCCTGGGCCCCGTAAGCCCCATATCCACCGTGGTGGGCGTAGACGCTTCGCTCCTGCTGCCTCTGGAATCCTCCTTTTTTCTGGGTGCAGTCCTCCGGGATTTCCCGCAGGAACCGGGAGGGCAGCGATGCAGAAGTGCGTCCGTAAATCATACGCTGTCTGGCATAGCAAATGGTCAGGCTCTGCTTTGCCCGGGTGATGGCCACATAGCACAGCCGCCGCTCCTCCTCCATCTCCTCCGCGTCCCCGATGGCACGCATTCCCGGGAACAGCCCGTCTTCAAAGCCCACCAGGAACACATGGGGAAACTCCAGACCCTTGGCCGAGTGCATGGTCATCATGACCACTGCGTCCTCCCCGGCGTTATACTGCTCCAGATCCGTATATAGGGCGATTTCCTCCAGGAATCCGGCCAGTGTTGGCACTTCTGCGTTATCCACATAGGACTGAATGCTGGATTTTAACTCCCGAACGTTTTCCAGCCTTGTCTTATTTTCCTCGGTGTCCTTGGAGGTAAGCATATCCACATAGCCTGTCCGAATCAGCAGTTCATCATAGAAATCCGGCAGGCTCATGCCTCCCTCCAGCAGCTCCGCCATTCCTTCGATCAGGGCGGAAAACTGCATCAGCTTCATGGCAGGCTTTTCCAGAGGCCCATAGGAATAGGGATCCGATACAACGCTGTACAGGCTCTTCCCTTCCGCCTCTGCCAGACGGCGGGCAACCTCAATGGTTTTCGCCCCCAGGCCCCGGGGTGGGTTGTTGATGATCCGGCCCAGGCGCAAATCATCCGCCCGATTGTTGATCACGCAGAGATAGGACAGCATATCCTTCACCTCAGCCCGGTCGAAGAACCTGGTGCCACCAATAACACGGTAAGCAATGCCGTTTCGCTTCAGAGCAAATTCCAGAGCGTTAGACTGAGCGTTCGTGCGGTAGAGTATGGCAAAATCACTGAACTTGTTGGTTCTGGAACCGGAAAGAATTTTACCAGCCACGAAGTTGCCTTCTGCCCCTTCATCCGCCGCTTCATATACCGTAATCAGGTCGCCCTGACCATTAGCCGTCCAAAGCCTTTTCCCTTTTCTGCCAAGATTGTGGGAAATCACCGCGTTGGCGGCATTCAGGATGGACTGGGTTGATCGGTAGTTCTGTTCCAAGCGGATGGTGCGGGTACCCCGGTATTGCTTCTCGAAATTCAAAATGTTTTCAATGGTAGCGCCCCGGAAGCGGTAAATGCTCTGGTCATCATCACCCACCACGCAGATGTTTTCCTGACCGCCTGCCAGCAGAGAGGTCAGAAGATACTGCATATGGTTGGTGTCCTGATACTCGTCCACCATCACATAGTGGAATTTTCTTTGATAGTAACCGCGCACATCCTCGTTCTCCTGAAGAAGCTGTACCGTCACATAAATAATATCATCAAAATCTAGGGCGTTGTTTTCCTTCAGTTGGGTTTGATACTTTTCATACGCTCTGGCAATATGCAGCGCCCGGAGATCACCGCTGCTCTCCGCACGTTCCAGCATCTTCTTGGGAGAAACCATCTTATCCTTCTCCCGGCTGATGGCCCCCAGAACATATTTGGGCGGAAAGGTCTTATCATCCAGTCCCATGTCTTTGACGATATCCTTCATAAGCCGCTCGGAATCGGAGGCATCGTAGATGGTAAAACTGCGGGTATATCCCATCCGCTCAATATCCCGGCGCAGAATCCGGCAGCAAGCAGAGTGAAAGGTCATAGCCCAGATGTCCTGCGCCTCTGGTCCCAACAGGGTAGAAAGCCGCTCCTTTAACTCATTTGCCGCCTTGTTGGTAAAGGTAATGGCAAGAATGCTCCAGGGCGCTGGCGGCTCCAGCGCACACAGGGCATCCGCCCGGCGGCATTCGCTTTCCGAAAGGTCGTCTCCCCCGTTTTCCAGGAAAAGCACATCTTCTTCCGTAATACGATCTGGAATTTCCGTGCTGTCGCTGCCTCGGCCAAAGCGCATGAGGTTGGCAATCCGGTTAATCAGCACCGTGGTTTTCCCGCTTCCCGCGCCTGCCAGCAGCAGCAGGGGACCTTCCGTTGTCAAAACCGCTTCCTGCTGCATATCATTTAGCTGCTGAAACTGCCGCCGGATAAAGCTCCGCCGGGCAGTCAGGAAGCGGGACTGCATTTGTTCGTTCATAGTCGCACCTGTTCTTTTTCAATAAGATGCTCCTATTTTATCGCATTTTCTCTCAAATGTAAACGATAATTTATGCGCCTTTACGCCATCAGTTCCCGAAGAAGTACCAGGGCCTTCTTCTCAATCCGGGACACCTGCACCTGACTGATGTCCATGACCTTCGCTACCCGCTGCTGGGTCAGGCTGTGGAAATAGCGCAGGTTGATGACCATTCTCTCCCGCTCCGGCAAGGCTTCAATAGCCTGACGGAGGGCGATTTTTTCCACCATCCGCTCCTCAGACTCCGTATCCGTGAGGACGTCTTCCAGAGAAAAGCCCTCGTCCCCATTCTCCCGCTGAATGGACTCCGTGGCGGCGGTGGCGGTTTCCGCCAAGGCAATTTCTTCCGGAGAAAAACCGGTCTGTCGGGAAATCTCCTGAATGGTGGGATCCCGGCCCAGGGCTGTAGTAAGCCGCGCCCGGGTGGATTTGATCGTTGCTGCCTGCTCTTTGATGGATCTGGACACTTTTACGGCTCCATCATCTCGGAGAAACCGCCGGATTTCTCCGGCAATTTTGGGAACGGCGTAGGTAGAAAACTGGGTGCCGTACTGTAGATCAAAACCCTCCACTGCCTTGAGAAAGCCCAGGCTACCCAGCTGGTATAAGTCATCCGGCTCCGCGCCCCGTCCCAAAAAGCGGCGGGCAACGGACCAGATGAGGCCCGAATTTTCCTCCACCAGGGCTTCCGTGGCACCGCCGTCCCCGGCCTGGGAACGGGCAATCAGCTCTTCCAGATGGGTCATTGACGGCGCTGAATTTTCCGGCGCATATGTACCATGGTCCCTTTGCCGGGCTTGGAGGAAATTTCCAAGCTGGTCATAAAGCTTTCCATAATGGTAAAGCCCATACCGCTGCGGTCATTGCCACCGGTGGTATAGCTTGGCCGCCGGGCCTGCTCCACATCAGCGATGCCCACACCCTTGTCCTTCACCACAATATCCAGAATGCTGTCCTTCAGAATCCGGCATCGGAGGGTGATATTTCCCAGCTTTTCCGGGTAGGCGTGGACGATGCAGTTGGTCACTGCTTCGGAAACCGCCGTGCGAATGTCCCCCAGCTCTTCCAGAGTGGGATCCAGCTGGGCGGCAAAGCAGGCCACGGCGGACCGGGCGAAGGCTTCATTGGCGGATTTGCTGGGAAAGTCCAAAATCATATAGTTGTCGAATTTCATGATACTGCCTCCTTAATTTCTACAAGCTTGTCAATGCCGGATGCCCGAAATACCCGCATGGGCTGCGGGGCAATTCCGGTCAGCAATAACTTTCCTTCGATTTGCGTCATGTTCCGCAGGGCGTTGATGACCACCGCGATTCCGGAAGAGTCCACGAAGGACACCTCCTGAAAATCCAGAATACAGACACTCGGGGTATATGCCTCAATTTTTGCGGCAATAGCCCCAATATAGGCTTTGGCGCAGTGGTGATCGATTTCTCCGGTCAGCGCCACTGTCAGCCGCCCTTCCTCCAAAAAACTGGTAAAGTGCATGAAAAGTTCCTCCTTAGATTTTGCTGTTATTCAGTATAATATGGCGAGACAGATTTTTCAGTCGGAATCGAGAAGGGCAAAAGAAAAACGGAAGAATGGAAACCCTTTCGGTCTTCCATTCTTCCGTTTTGCGAGACATAAATTTATAGTTCGATCAGTTCATATTCTCTGGAACCGAAGCCCAGTTCCGCAGCTGCCTCGATGGTGTGAACGCCGTTGCGGCTCTCCACTCTTTTCAGGAAGTGTGCCTTCCCCGGGTCATCACAGGCATAAATGAGATCAATGCAGGCCTGATCAATGGCAATGGGGTCGGTGGAGGCCAGAATGCCAATATCCGCAATGCAAGGATCCTCTGCCACGGCGCAGCAGTCGCAGTCCACGCTCATATTCTTCATGACGTTGATATACACCAGATTGCCCTGAAAGTAGGAAATAACAGAACTGGCAGCGTCTGCCATGGATTCCAGGAAGGCATTATGATCAGCGCTCCACAGCTTTTTGGGATTCCCGGCGCCGTGGATATAGGCCTTACCGTAGGAGGAAGCAACGCCAATGGACAGCTGCTTCAGCGCGCCGCCATAACCGCCCATGGGATGACCCTTGAAGTGGGACAATACAAGCATGGAATCGTAGTTTTCGATATCCTTGCCTACATAGTTCTTTTGAATCACCTTACCGCCGGGAATCGCAAGCTCCTTGTCCGGACCCTGCGCGTCCAGCAGGTCCACGGGGAAAGACTGGGTCCAGCCGTGGGTGCTGAGAAGCTTCTGATGCCTTTTTGTGGTGTTCCTGGCTCCCGGATAGGCTGTGTTGCATTCTACCACAGTACCGTCTACATACTCCACCATGGGTTTCCAGAAATCGGGCCGCAGGAAGTTCTGGTTGCCCTTCTCGCCGGAGTGGACTTTCACAGCCACCTTTCCAGGAAGGGTCTTCCCTACCCGCTTATAAAGCTCCAAAACGGTTTCCGGCGTAATGGTACGGGAAAAATATACGGTTGACTTCATCCTAATTCCTCCTAAAAGATTATGATTTTTCGGCTGATGGGAAAATCAGCCCAGCTTTTTCATGGCCGCTTCACTTTCTTCCAGGCTGACAATCAGATCCCTTGCCTTTTGGGCCTTCTCCCGTTCCGCATTTACCACTGCTTCCGGGGCTCGGGAAATAAATTTCTCATTGCCAAGTTTTGCTTCCAGAGAAATAAGGTTCTTTCTGGCCTTTTCCAGTTCCTTGCCGATCCGTTCCAACTCCTTCTGGACGTCCACAAGCTGGCCCATGGGGATATACAGCTTTGCGTCAGCGGTGGCACAAGTCACCATCCCGTCTAAGTTTTCCGGTTCGGCATCCAACATAGTCACGCTGTCCGCATAGGCCAGCCGCTGAATAAAGCCCTCCCCTTCCTGGAAAACCTGGGGCTTGGAGGTCAGCACATACAGCGCCGCCTTCTTGCTGGGGGGCACGTTCATCTCACTGCGGCGGTTGCGGATGGCCCGGATAGCGTTCATGACGGATTCCATATGGCTCTCTTCCGCCTGGAAGTTAAGGTCCTCCCGGTACTTAGGCCAGGCTGCCACGATCAGGGCACTTCCCTCATGGGGCAGGCTCTGCCAGATCTCTTCGGTGATGAAGGGCATAAAGGGATGCAGCAGCCGCAGAATCTGGTCCAGAACATAGACCAGCACGGAAAGGGCGGTCTGCTTCCGGCCTTCGTCCTCGGAGTAAAGTCTCGCCTTGGTCAGCTCAATATACCAGTCGCAGTAGGTGTCCCAGATAAAGTCATAGACCTTCTGAACCGCAATGCCCAGCTCGTACTTTTCCAGATTTTCCGTGACCTCGGAAATCAGGGTATTCAGCTTGGACAGAACCCACTTATCGGAGATTTCCAGCTTGTCCAGGGCAGGCAGTTCGTTTTTGGCATCCTCTGGAAGATTCATCATCACATACCGGGAGGCGTTCCACAGCTTGTTGGCGAAATTCCGCATGGCTTCGCACCGTTCCACATAGAAGCGCATATCGTTTCCGGGAGAGTTGCCGGTGACCATGTTCATCCGCAGAGCGTCGCAGCCGTATTTGTCGATCATTTCCAGAGGATCGATGCCGTTGCCCAGGGACTTACTCATTTTCCTTCCCTGGTTATCCCGGACCAGGCCATGGATCAGGACGGTGTGGAAGGGGGTCTTCCCGGTATGCTCGCAGCCGGAGAAGATCATTCTCGCCACCCAGAAGAAGATAATGTCGTAACCAGTCACCAGAACGTCCGTGGGATAGAAATAGTCAAGATCCTTGGTCTTCTCGGGCCAACCTAAGGTCTCAAAGGGCCACAGGGCGGAACTAAACCAGGTGTCCAGCACATCGGGGTCTCTCTCAATATTGGTGCTGCCGCACTTTTCGCACTTGCAGGCATCCTCCCGGGATACGGTGATATGGCCGCAGTCAGCGCATGTCCAGGCGGGAATCTGATGGCCCCACCACAGCTGCCGGGAAATGCACCAGTCACGGACGTTTTCCATCCAGTTGAGGTAGGTCTTGCTGAACCGCTCGGGTACGAACTTGGTTTCGCCCTCCTTCACAACACGGATGGCTTCCTCGGCCAGGGGCTTCATCTTGACAAACCACTGGGCGGAGATGATGGGCTCCACGTCCCTGTGGCAGCGGTAGCAGGTGCCTACATTGTGGGAGTAGTCCTCCACCTTCACCAGGTAGCCGCCTTCTTCCAGGTCAGCTACGATGGCTTTTCGGGCATCATAGCGGTCGAGCCCCTCGTACTTGCCGCCCAACTCATTGATCTTGCCGTTGTCATCCAGTACACGGATGACCTCCAGGTTGTGCCGCAGGCCTACCTCGAAGTCGTTGGGGTCGTGGGCGGGGGTCATCTTCACGCAGCCGGTGCCAAAATCCATTTCGGCGTAGTCATCGGCAACAATGGGGATCTCCTTATTCATCAGAGGCAGAATGACCTTCTTGCCCACGATATTCCGGTAACGTTCATCATTGGGGTTGACACACACGCCGGTATCACCCAGCATGGTCTCAGGACGGGTAGTGGCCACCACCACTTCTCCGGTACCGTCTGCCAGGGGGTAGCGGATATGCCACAGATGGCCGGGCTTATCCACATACTCCACCTCTGCGTCAGACAGAGCGGTGACGCAATGGGGACACCAGTTGATGATACGGCTTCCTTTGTAGATCAGTCCTTTTTCATACAGGGAGACAAAGACCTCCCGGACAGCCTTGGAGCAGCCTTCGTCCATGGTAAACCGGGCCCGGTCCCAGTCGCAGGAAATACCCAGCTTCTTCTGCTGCTGCACGATACGGTTGCCATACTGCTTCTTCCAATCCCAAACCCGTTCCAGGAACTTCTCCCGGCCCAAGTCATATCGGGTGAGGCCATCCTTACGAAGCTCCTCCTCCACCTTGATCTGAGTAGCGATGCCGGCGTGATCCACGCCGGGGAGATACAGCGCTTCATACCCCTGCATCCGCTTGAAGCGGATCAGCGTGTCCTGAAGGGTATCATCCATGGCATGGCCAATGTGCAGCTGGCCGGTAACATTGGGTGGCGGCATCACAATGGTAAAGGGCTTCTTGCTGCTGTCCGCCTCGGCGTGGAAGTAACCACCCTCCTGCCACATATCGTAAATCTTGCTCTCGACCTGCTGCGGCTCATAAACCTTTGGTAATTCTCTTGCCATTTCCTTTCTCCTTTCCCATGATAAAAAATTCCCATGCGTTTCCTCATCCTCCACAATCCATAAAAGCGCATGGAGCATGGGGATTTTATGTGCATCTGCACCGGTTGCCCCGCAGGGGCGAGGTGCAGGCACTTGAATAAAATGCTTCTTGCGAATGCGTAGCTTTTCACAAGAAAACGCCCCGAGAGAAATTCTCTCAGGGCGAAAAATACGTTTTCCGCGGTACCACCTGGGTTCCCGAAACATCGGGCGCTTTCAAAGCGATAACGGGCTTTCCCGAACTGCCATACTTTCTTTCCGGCAGTCAGCTCCCGGGCGACCATCCGCATCCGCCGCTTATGTGCTCACACCCGCCGCACACTCTCTGAAAGGGCAAACTGCGGAACCTCCCGTTCCCAGCTTTTCCCCTATTCTAGCGGATTATCCTGAATTTGTCAAGAGAAAGCCATGATTTTCCTTGACTATGCCATTCAAAAGAAATATAATGAGAAAAACTCCAAAAGCGAGATGAAGCAAATGAAACTGTCCCTGGTGGTTCCCTGTTACAATGAAGCAGAAAACGTAGCTCCCTTTCAGGATGCGGTGATCAGCGCCTTCGATGGCTGCGGCTATGATTATGAAATCATATATCTCAACGATGGCAGCCGTGATGCCACCCTGCACAACCTGAAAAAGCTGTTCACAGCCCAAAAATGCCCGGTAAAGGTCATTTCCTTCTCCCGGAATTTCGGAAAAGAATCCGGTATCTACGCTGGCCTGCAATACGCTTCCGGCGACTATATCTCTCTGATCGACGCGGATTTGCAGCAGCGCCCGGAAATTGTCCGGGATATGGTAAGGATCCTGGATGAAAAACCGGATGTAGATGTGGTCGCTGCCTTTCAAGATCGGCGGCGGGAGGGAACGGTCCTCTCCTTCTTCAAAAAAAGCTTCTATAAGCTGATTAACAAGCTTTCCAAAGTAACCCTGCAGCCGGATGCCAGTGATTTCCGCACCTTCCGCAGAAGTGTGCGGGACAGTATTCTGGAGCTGACCGAATACCACCGCTTCTCGAAGGGGATTTTTGCCTGGGTGGGTTACAACACAGAGTTTATTCCTTATACCGCCTGTGAACGAGCCTCCGGAACCACAAAATGGAACTTCTGGAAGCTTTTTGAGTATGCCATGGAGGGGATTATTGGTTTTTCCACGGCTCCCCTGCGATTGGCTACTGTCCTTGGCACCGTATCTGGGATTGCCGCCATTCTCTACCTAATCTCCGTGATCGTGGAAAAGCTGACCCGGGGGATTGATGTTCCCGGATACGCCACGCTGATCGTACTGCTGCTGTTCTTCAGCTCCATGCAGCTTTTCTGCATCGGCATCATCGGGGAGTATGTAGGAAGAATCTTTGAGCAAAGCAAAAATCGGCCTATCTTTGTTCCCAAGGAAATCCTCAGCTACGAGGATACCCAAAAATAAGACAGCGAATGCCCATGCGACCCGATCGCATGGGCATTCTGTTGTCATTTTTCCTGCTCCCGTTTTAAACGCGCTTTTGCTTCTTCTACCGTTTCTCCGTCTTTTGTCAGATACCGGTCAACAAAGGCATCCTCAATCTTTGTATAGCCGCTGACCACGGTGTTTTCCACCTTCTCATAGCCGTCAACAACAGCCTTCTCGGCCTTTTCATAGGCACCCACAACAGATTCTGCGATTTTTTCATTTACTTCCACAAGCTTCGATTTTGGCATATTCAATTTCCTTTCCTTTTTCCTTTGGCCAGCAGGGAATGCCCAAGAAACCATATGAACAGGCAAACTGCTGTGCCGGTCAGTACATTTAAAATAAGCGCACCGCTTTCGCTCTCTTCTCCAAAGGTAACAAGCATGGACCGCTGCATGGTAAAAACGGAAGCTGCCACGTCCGCGTACCCGACGTATCGAATAACCGCCAGCAGCGGCGAGGGATCCCTGCGGTATCTGACTGCCCGTATGATTGCCATAGTGATCTTATAGAACGTATAGGTCGCAATGGTAATCATGACAATGGTTCCATGCCTGGAAGCAATGTTTTCCGACAGACTGATGTAAATCACACCGGACAATACAAGTCCCAGCGCAGCAAGTAAACCGCCGACCAGCCGCATGACGAAATATTCCATTTCGGGCGCCTGGTCGTTCTTTCGATCGCATAATATGACGCAGAAGCGAGTTGTGCTTAAAATCGTATAGTACGCACACATGGAAAAGAACCACATCGAACGATCCCCGATTCCCAGCACACCATGATAAAGCGCATACAGAAGATTGATCACAAAACCCACTGACGCTCCGAATACCATTCTGTATCGCGGCTCTCTGAGCAGTTGTTCCCCTATTTTCGTGCCTTGAATTCTGTCAAGGAGCTTCCCCCAAATGGGCTTCACTCTTTAAAGCCCTTGATCATGGGAATCAGGCACAGCAGGATCGCGATTCCCGCCAGGCCGATCACGACACCGAGAATCAGTTTCTCCCAAACCATGCAGAAGCACATACCCACGCCCAGTGTCAGAGCACCCACGACGGCCACGATAATCGTGCCGACATCCTTCGCGGAAAACCGGATCGGCGCTTTATGCTCCATTTTTCTCCACACCAACCAGGTCACAACCCCAAGAATCAGCCCTACACAGCCGAAAATGATGCCCGGCAAAAAGGCATCCCACTCCGGAATCAGCGCCATACACATACCCAGTGCAAATAACACAGCGCTTACTGTTCCAAATACCGTTGCCACAAAACTGCTTTTTTTCATAAAAAAACCTCCATAATCGATTAAAACAACACTTGTTGTTTCCTTGCAAATCTAGTATAATCATGGTGAAAAAGAAAAACAATCATCAATTTCCATACATGTGTTGGAATAATAGAAGGTTTCTATGAATACAAAAAATAACCGACGTCGGCGGGCCTCCAAAGAAAAAATCGAGCGGGTCTTTATTGAACTGCTGCAAACAGAGGATCTCAATGCAATCACCGTTTCTGATATCTGCAAGCGGTGCGAGCTGAACCGCAGCACCTTTTACGCGAACTTCATAGATATATACGATCTTGCGGAGCAGGTACGGGTGCATTTGGAGGAGGACGTAGCAGGCCTGTATGAAGCGGATCGTTTGCAGCAAACCAACAGCAACGACTATCTACGGCTGCTGCGTCATATAAAAGAAAATCAGCTATTCTACCGTACCTATTTCAAGCTTGGGTACGATAATCAGTTTGAACTGAAATATTATGACACGCACCTGGCGCAGCAGCATTTTAACAATCAAAATATCGCCTACCATATTGAGTTTTTCAGAAGTGGCTTTAATGCCGTCATCAAAATGTGGCTGCAAGGGGGCTGCAAAGAAACACCGGAAGAAATTGAAAATATTATTCGCAGTGAATACCGGGGACGCTCTGACTAAAACCGTGCGGCATAGCCAAAAGCTATGCCGCACGAAATCAATCTTCTTACTCTTTTCCCTCCGGCAAGAGGCGGATGACCTTCCGATAAATCCAGGCCAGGAAGATGCCGGACATCAGGCAGGACATCAGCTCTGCGATGGGGAACGACCACCACACAGCATGAATGCCCCCCAGCTTGGCAAGGATATAGGCAGCCGGGACCAACACCACAAGCTGACGCATGACCGATACAATCAGGCTGAATACGGCACGACCCAGGGCCTGGAATACGGTACCCGAAATAATGCAGAACCAGGCCAGCAGGAAGCTGAAGGCGATGGTCCGCAGAGCGGGTACACCAATGGCAAGCATTTCCTCCGATGCGTCGAAAAAGCCCAGCAGCACCTGAGGGATGCATTCAAAGGCGGCAAAGCCTGCCAGCAGCAAGGCAAACGCGATTCCCATACTCAGACGAATGGTTTTCATCATCCGCTTTCTCTGCCGCGCGCCGTAGCTATAGGCAATGATGGGTGTAATTCCGTTGTTCAGGCCAAATACAGGCATGAAGAAGAAGCTCTGCAGTTTGAAGTAGACCCCAAAGACAGCAGCGGCAGTAGCGGAAAAACTCATCAAAATCAAATTCATGCAGTAGGTCATGACCGAACCGATGGACTGCATGACAATGGACGGAATGCCCACCTGATAAATTTTCCAGATGATTCTTCCGCTGGGACGATAGCCCTTCAGCGTCAGAGAGATTTCCTTGTTGTACCGGAAGTGGCAGAAAGCGCCTACAAGGGCACCTACGCACTGTCCAATCACCGTGGCCACAGCCGCACCGGCTACGCCCATGGCCGGGCATCCCAGCAGGCCGAAAATCATAATGGGATCCAAAATGATGTTGGTGATAGCGCCGCTGAGCTGGGAGATCATGCTGAAAACCGTTTTACCAGTGGAAGTCAAAAGCCGCTCAAAGAGGAATTGCAGCATCAGTCCAAAGGAAAAGGTCATGACGATGGTCAGATAGGATACGCCATAGGCCATGATCTCCGGGTCCGCATTGCCAGTCTGTCCCATATAGAAGGGCTTCACAATGGTACATCCCAGAATCAGAAACAAAACGCTACTGAGCAGGAAAATGAGGGCGCCGTTATTGGCCGTGTCGTTGGCCCTTTTATAGTCCTTCTCCCCCAGGGATTTGGACAGAAGGGCATTCATGCCAACACCGGTACCGGCGCCCACCGCGATCAAAAGGGTTTGCAGGGGGAATGCCAGAGAGACGGCAGTCAGCGCGTTTTCTGACAGCCTCGCTACAAAGATACTGTCCACGATGTTGTACATGGCCTGCACTAGCATGGAGATCATCATGGGCAGGGAGATGTTGAAAACCAGCTTGTTGATGGGCATGACACCCATTTTATTTTCCGCTACAGGGTTTTGCGTATTTTCCATTTTCTCTATCCTCGGATTTCTTTTTGTTACAAATACCTTTGAATTTTACATGGTTTTCTATACTTTGTCAAGGCTTATACGAAGGGATAGGAAAATATACCGCAGACAGGAAATAACGGACCTCCGGCGCTGTCGCCGGAGGCCTGTTTTGCTCGTTTATTCCACATAAAGACCTGTCTGTTTTCCGTTCTGTCCATACTCCACCCGAACTTTCAAGCCATCGGTAAGGTCAGGGTCCGAATAGCTGAACACGCTGTCATCGGGTTTCCAGTCAAGAAATGTCTTTACCCGTGCGCCGTTCCAGGTCAGGCTGCCTGTGTTCCCATCCCTGGGTGTGTATTCCAGACCGTAGATCCGATACTGGTTAAAGATATCCTCCAAAGTCTGTCCATCCCCGCCGCTACCGACTATAGCAGTGGGCAGGGTTACTGTGCTTTGCGTCAGTTTGGTCTTTTTCAGGCCATACAGTTTTCCGTCCTGATAGATCGTTTCCAAATCCAACGCCTCGTCACCCAGATCGTAACCGTGAAGATTATTGGCATACCAGGTTCCCGTTTTCGCATCGTAAAGGCTGTGAACAGGTTTCCCTTGCCAGCTCATGGACAACCCGTTTTCGTCATAGGTGCAGCTCAGGCCGAAAGGTACATACTGCTCCAGCTTCTGCATGGTTTCGTCATAGCCTGCCTCTTCCACTACAGCTGTTGTGGCCTGTACACTTCTGTCATACCGGGCACAGTCAATGAGCGCCTGGTCAAAGTCTTTGTCCCCCTCAGCCACTACACCAATTAGTTCTCCCATTGGATCATAAGACCCGTCCGGGTGATGGATAATGGAGCGCAGAGTGTGGACATCCACCATTCCGTCATCATCGGTGTAAACATATCGGATGGAATAGCCGTTGCCTCCTGCCGGTACACCGTCCAAGAGAGTGCGAATCCGCTGTCCCTTATAGGTCAGTTTCCCATTTCCCTGGTCTTCGATGCCATAATCACGCAGTTTCTCCAGCAGTGCCACCTGATCCAAATTATCTGATTCCGTGAGGACCTTTCCTTCAGAAAAAGTCGTGGTCGTAAACATATCCAGTGTCCCATCAGAAGCCAGGGCAGTATCCTCCACCACGTTTCCCTGCTTGTCCGTAATGGTTTTCGAGTACAAGGCCCCGTTTCGGATATTCTCCAAAATGCTTTCATACAGGGCAATGGCTTCATCCACTCGCTCCTGATCCCAGGTGAACCAGCCGTCGGTGCTGTTATAGCCACGTTCTCCGATAATGCTTTGCAGCGTCTGCTTTTCTTCCTCCAGCCAGAGGGCGTAGTCCTCCGCGGTCCACCATTCCACCTGCCAGTCATCACCATAACCGCTTCCATATTGGGCCTGATACTGTGCTTCATCCATCCAGCTCTCGCCGCCGTCCACGGAATACTGCTTCTCCCCGGTCACGCCGTCCGCTAAAATCATGACATCGTTTTCTATGGCCTGATGATGGTTGTAAACATAGCCACTCTCCGGAGCGGATGCCCTGTTTTCCGGAGCAGCTGAGGCAAATACCGTTACGGTGCAGCTCATAACTGCCAGCACGGTGATCAATGCGGCGATGGAATCATGCTTTTGTTTCATAATTGTTTTCACCCTTTCTTCCAGGGCGCTTTGACTGAAATGACTGCCGGACAGGCGCCACTTGCCCCGTCGCTCTTCCATTCCCAGCAGGGCCAGGGCGTATTCCTCCCGATCCTCGCCGGTGCGGATTACTGTCTCGTCACAGCACAGCTCCATATCCCGGTTTGCCAGGACATAAAAAGCCCATACCAGAGGAATAAACCAGTGGATGCAGAGAACAGTGGCCAGGAGAGTTTTCCGAAGGGTGTCAAAACGCCGAATATGTGTGTATTCGTGTTCCAGGACGCAAGTCAGTCCTGCCCATTTCATTCCGGCCGGCAGCAGGATCACAGGGCGAAAAATGCCATAGGTCAGGGGTGCGGCCACCCGGTCACTGGTTCGCACTTGAACCTTTCGGCGCATGGGCCTGCTCTCCAGCCAGTTCAGGACATCGGAATCCCCGCAAGGCAGCGAGCTGGCATAGACCCGACGGCTGCGCAGATGGCCCCAGAGAAACAATCCTGCCAGCAGCACCGCAACAATCAGCCATATGAGCGCAAGCACACTGCCAGTCCCCAAAGCCGGGGCTTGAGAAGATATCATTGCGGCCTCCGTCGTGGCTCCTGGAGAAAGCGCCAGAACGGGCTGCGGAGCTGTTACCTGGATGGTTTGTCCTTCGGTGGAAGTCTTCACCAGCATCGGAAGCCATGCCCGGATGCTCATCGGTGAGGGAATTTCCGCCAAAATGAGCAGCCGCGCCAGTGTCACGTCCCACAGCAGACACCATACCCGCCGGGAAACGCGGTTTTGAAAACACTGCCGCAAAACCAGCACCGTGAGAATCAGAATGCCGCCGGATAAAGATGCTCCGCCCAGAGTCCGCAAAAAGGCCCCGCTCATTTCATTTCCTCCACCAGCTTCCGCAGCCGTGCGATCTCCTCCCCGGAGAGGACCTTTCCCTCCAGCAGGGATGCCACAAGAAGGTCGGCGGAGCCGCCATACATCCTGTCAATGAGGCCCCGGGTTTCCTTTTGCTGAACCGCCTGCCGGGTCAGCAGAGCACGGCACCGGAACCCCGGCTCCGTCCGGGCAATCAAACCTTTTTCCACGCACTTTTTCAGCACGGTATAGGTGGTGGTCTTGCTCCAGCCTACCAGTTCCGCCGCTCTCCAGGCAATGTCTCTCGCGGGCAATTCCCCGCCTTCCCAAAGAATCTCCAGGATTTTCAGTTCGCTGTCATATATTTTGTCATCCATTCAACTTGCTCCCTTAAAAGTATTCTATCGCGATAGAATGCATGTATTCTACCGCGATAGAACAGGTTTGTCAAGGGCATTATACAATTCTTAAGAATCTCTCTTTTGTCATACCAAAATAGGCTGCATCTGTCGTCCCTCCAAGGCTTCTTCCAGCGCTTTGGGCAGGGCCGAGAAGTCTGCCACGAGACTGGTTGGTTTTCCGATAGCATTGTCCTGGCCGAAAGGCACGAAATAGTAATGCTTCCGGCTCAGAAGCTTTCCGATATTTTCCGCCGCCCCGGCCAATCCGTCATTGGTGGACACCGCTACCAGCACAGGGCGTGCATTCCGGAGGTGGCTTTTTGCCGCCATGCTCACGGGAGTATCGGCGATGGAATGGGCCAGCTTTGCCAGGGTATTTCCGGTGCAGGGGGCGATTACCAATACGTCCAGCAGTTTTTTGGGGCCAATGGGCTCCACCTGGGCAATGGTATGCAGCGGCTCCACGCCGCAAATCTCCCGTGCCAAGTTGATATGTTCCTGTGCGGTGCCAAACCGGCTGTCAATGGTATAGGACGCCTCTGAAAAGATGGGCGTCACCGTATAATCTCGGCTTAAAACTTCCATTATTGGGAACACCTTGGAATATGTACAAAAGGAACCGCACATGGCAAATCCAATATTCATGCTTCGTCCTCCTTTAAATGTTTTCGCAGCGTCCCGGCAATCAGCTCTCCGGAAGATTCCGGCGCGTACACCCCCGGGAGTCCCTTTGCCCAGATCACATCGTCCCCGGGAAGCACCAATTTAGAAGCCAAATCGATTTTGACGGCTTTTGCGCATTGGGCCATCTCTTCTTCGGATAAGATTGCTTCCGGCGCGGTGTTAAAAATCACGCGAAAACGAGGTAATCCCTTTCCTATTGCCGCCGTATCGACTGCCTCATATCCGAGGGCTGTCAACATGGCGCGGTCAGAGGCCTTTCTTGCCCCAATAGTTACCTTTGCGCCCAAAGCCTTCAGCATCTGACCCAGGCATTTTCCGATCCGCCCCCAGCCGATAATCAAAATCGGGCAGTCCGCATAAACAATGGGCATTTTTTTCGCTGCCACCCGTAGGGCACAGTCCGCCGTGATTGCGGCATTCGCTGCCACATATTGAGGATCTGTCAGCATATCCAGCAACCGATACCCAGTCAGGGCCGGATGGTGCAAATTCCCTCCTGCCACCATAACGGTTGGCGGCAGCATTGCGAGAAGCTGCTGCACCTCTCCCCCGCCCCGAAGGGTACCATCGGGCGCAAAGCTTGGAACATCCAGCAGCAAATGCGTAATTTCCGGACTGGGATGGTCGATAACCGGTACGCCGGAGGCTTTCAGGATCTCAGCGGCATAATGGCTTGCCGGGGTGCTTCCCCCGGGGTAAACCAGTACAGATTCCATCTGCATCACTCCTTTGCACCAGAATATGCGATGGATTCTGCCTTGGTGCTTGATTTTTCCCGGGAAACCGGTATAATGGTTCTTAAAGAGGTGAGGCGTGTGCAGCGGTTTGGTTATCTTCATGATATGATGGATGTAAAAATACTGATTTTATTCATTATGTCCCGGGTCAAATACCCGGTAACGATTCAGCAGATTTATGAGCTTTGCTATCAGGACGACAGCTTAAGCTATTTTGACGTTTGCACTGCTGTACCGGAAATGGTCACATCGGGGCATCTGCAAGAGACAGAAGACGGCAGCTACATCATTACGGCGAAGGGCCGGGAAGACGGGGAAACCACCAAGGATGACATTGCCTTTACCGTAAAGCAGAACGCGGAAAATGCCGTTGACAAGTTTAACCGACAGGTTCACCGGAGCAGTTTTGTAAAGACCCGGGTTGAGTCACGGGAAAATGGAGATTACTCCGTAATCATGCAGCTTGATGATGCTCTGGGAACCCTCATGACCATGGAACTGACAGCTCCTGACAGCCGTCAGGCAGTACGACTCAGTCGTCTGCTGGAAAAGAAGGCGGAAGCCGTCTATAACCTGACCATGGCAGAACTTCTGGATGAGGAAGAAATGGAATAATCTAAGACCTCGCCCAGCTTCCCAAAAAGCTGAGCGAGGTCTTTTTATGAATTTTTACAGGGCTTTCAACACGGCAAGCAGGAAGTCCCAGGTCCGTTTTGTAGACACGATTTCCAGCTTTTCCCGACTGGTGTGGATATCGTGCATCTGGGGGCCGATGGAAACACAGTCAAGCCCCGGAAGCTTCTCGCTGAGGATCCCACATTCCAGTCCGGCATGGATAGCCAGCACCTGGGGCTCTTTGTCGAACATTTCCTTGTACACCTCAACCATGGTGTCCCGAAGGGGAGAATCCTTCTTAAACTCCCAGGCGGGATATTCTCCATTGCAGGTAAAAGATCCATTGTAGAATCCGGCGATGGTTTTCAGCTGCTCCAGAACTTCCTCCTTTTCGGCATTGACGCTGCTGCGAACGGAGAAGGTAGCGTTGAACCGGTCGCCCAGCTTCACAATGCCCAGGTTCAGGCTGGTCTGCACCAAACCGTCGATATCCTTACTCCATGCCTGAACGCCGTTTGGGACCGCGCACATGAGGCCAATGACTTTGGCCGTGGACTCGGTTGACAGGCTGTTGCCCCCCAGAGCGTCCACATCGAAGGCCTGAATAACTGCCTCCGGCTCGTCATACTGTTCCCGAATCTCCGCCTGAAGCGCTTCCGCAATGGCATTAATCCGCTCCAACTGAATCCCCATAGCGACTAAGGTCGCCTGGCAGGCATTGGGAATGACATTGTCCTTGCTTCCACCGGAAAGACTGGTCAGGCACAGGGGCATGAGATTTTGAATCCGAGACATAAATTCGCCCATAACTTTATTGGCGTTGGCCCGGTTCTTGTGGATCTCCGCGCCGGAATGACCGCCCCGAAGGCCGGACACATTGAGCCGGATGCAGGGACCGTAAACAGGCTTCCGATCCACTGGCAGAGAGATCACAGTGTGCGCACCGCCGGCGCAGGACACCGTAAAAATGCCCTCCTCCTCGCTGTCCAGATTGATCATGGTTCGTCCCTTCAGCATGGAAAGGTCGATGGCAGTGGCTCCAAGAAGCCCGACCTCCTCGTCCACGGTCAGAATTACTTCCAGCGGCGGGTGGGGAATGGTTTTGTCCGCCAACAGGGCCAAGGCATAGGCAACAGCAATCCCGTCGTCGCCGCCCAGGGTCGTACCTCTGGCAAATACGCAGGTATCGTCGTGGGTTACATCCAAGCCATCCACAGCCATATCCAATGTCACCCCAGCGTCCTTGTCGCAGACCATATCCATATGGCCCTGCAGGATCACCGGCGCATGATCTTCCATGCCGCAGGTACCCTCTCCAAAGAGGATCACATTATTGACTTCGTCCTGAATGTATTTCAGGTCATTTTTCTTTGCGAACTCCACCAGGTAATCCGATATCTGCTTTTCGTTATGAGAACCATGGGGAATGGCACAGATATCTTCAAAATAGCCGAATACGGCAGCGGGCTCCAGTCCCGCAAGCTTTCTTCCTTCCATGAATTGTCACTCCTTAAAGATCATTTTCGTTACGGAAACAGTATAGCACAGCTTTCTGGAAAAATCTACCCAAATAGCTGGGCAAAACCCGGGATGAATTTGGCATAAGCATCCCCCATAGGCAGGGAAAAAGGCCACGGAATTCTCCGTGGCCTCAACTTCCGATAACTTAAATCAAACTCAGTGCCAGGGTCAAAAGCACCCAGACAATGGCAATCCACTTGGTGGACGTTGCCAGGATATGATCCATGCCGCCCTTGTTCTTATTCAGATAAGAATCGGACGAACCGGTCAGAACGCCGGACAGACCAGCCTCCTTGCCGGACTGCAGCAGAACGACCACGATCAGGGCAACACTGCACAGCGTTTCCAGAATGATCAAAATCGTTTCAAGAACACCCATTTTTCCTAACCTCCCTCCGCTTTAGTTCGCGGATGCGAATGGAAATCGTCTCAAAGATAGTATTTCACTTTACGACATCCCGTACAATATACCATATCCGTGCAAAAATATCAAGTATTATTTCGATATTTATTTACTTTTTATTTCTGTACCCAGCTTCCTGTGGCAAGGCAGTTGAGATAGGACTCAATGAACGGATCCAACGCCCCATCCATCACCGCATTGACATTGGAAGTCTCGCAGCCGGTACGGGTATCTTTTACCAGCGTATAAGGCATAAAGACGTAGTTGCGGATCTGGCTGCCCCATTCGATTTTCTGCTGGACACCCTTAATATCCGCAATGTTTGCCAGGTGCTCCCGCTCCCGGATCTCCACCAACTTACTGCGCAGCATTTTCAGGCAGGTTTCCTTGTTCTGGAACTGGCTCCGCTCCGTCTGGCAGGACACCACGATACCGGTGGCCTTGTGGATCAGCCGGACAGCGGAAGAAGTCTTGTTGATATGCTGGCCGCCGGCACCGGAGGAACGGTAGACCTGCATCTCATAGTCCTCCTGCCGAATCTCAAAGTCCTCGGAATCATCCTCAATCTCCGGGACCACCTCAATGGCGGAAAAGGAGGTCTGGCGGCGGGCATTGGCGTCAAAGGGAGAAACCCGAACCAGCCGGTGAACGCCATTCTCCCCTTTCAGGAATCCATAGGCGTTTTCTCCTTCCACCATAATGGAGGCGGATTTGATGCCGGCTTCGTCCCCTTCCTGATAGTCCAGGATCTTGTAGGTAAAGCCATGGCGCTCCGTCCAACGGGTATACATCCGGTAGAGCATCTGGCACCAGTCCTGGGCCTCCGTTCCGCCCGCTCCGGCCTGGAAGCTCATGATGGCGTTATTCTTATCATACTTGCCAGTAAGCAGAGTCTCCAGGCGGCAGGTTTCCATTTCCTCCGCCAGCTTTTCAAAGCCGTCCTTCAACTCGTCCAGCATGGAGTCATCGTCTTCCTCCTGGGCCATTTCACATATGGTCATCAGGTCGTCCCAAGTGGAGAGCATCTTCTCGTAGCGTTCCACCTTGGCTTCTGTCTGCTTGGCTTTCACTACCACCTTCTGACTTTTATCCGGGTCATCCCAGAATCCGGGCGCTTCCTGCATGGCGTGGTACCGTTCCAGCTCATTGCGAAGACCGTCCACATTCAGGGAATCCGCCAGACCTTCCAGGGCGGGACGGCAGTCATTTAATTTCTGCTTATATACGTCAAATTCAATATTCATAGCAATTCACTCGTTTCCATATTTGGTTCATGATACCATTTTTTCACAAATGATAGTATACCCGAGGAATCCGGCGCTGTCAATCCTTTTCCATGGAAACAATGTATAAATTACCATCTCTGTCAACCTTTTCTGGAAGTTTCCTCCAATATGGGAACAAAAGCTCCCGCTTTCCGAAGAAGGCGGGAGCAGAGAAAATCGATTGAATTACACTTTGAAGTTGACGGAGGTCGCACCCTCGTCCTTGCTCTGGAACTCGTAATCCTTACCGGGCAGGATGGCGTTGAGCAGGATGCCAACGATGGAGCCAACGGCCAGGCCGGACAGCTTCACCACACCGAAGGAAACGGCGCCGGAAGCGCTGGTAGAGATACCCAGGGACAGCACCAAAATCAAGGCGGCGATGATGACGTTGCGGGTGTTTGTGAAGTCAACCTTGTTTTCCACCACGTTCCGTACGCCCACAGCAGAGATCATGCCGTACAGCACCAGAGACACGCCGCCGATGGTAGCAGTGGGCATGGCGTTAATCAGGGCAGCGAACTTGGGGCAGAAGGAGACGATGATGGCAAAAATGGCTGCCAGGCGGATGACCTTGGGGTCAAAGACCTTGGACAGGGCCAGAACGCCAGTGTTCTCGCCGTAGGTGGTGTTGGCAGGCGCGCCAAAGAGGGAGGCCAGGGTGGTTGCCAGGCCGTCTCCCATCAGGGTGCGGTGCAGGCCAGGCTCCACCAGGAAGTCCTGCTCCACAGTGGAGGAAATGGCGCAGATATCGCCAATGTGCTCCATCATGGTGGCAATGGCCAGAGGCACAATGGTGAAGCAGGCAGTCACCAGCAGGCCTGCGTCAAAGTCGGAGGAGAGCAGTCCGAAGACGGTACGCTCGAAGTGAATGGGGATTCCGATCCACTTTGCCTCGGCAACGGCAGCAGCAACGGCAGTCCGGGACGCAGGATCAATGACCATGGACACCAGGTAGGAAGTGACCACACCGATGAGGATGGGGACGATCTTCACCATGCCCTTGCCCCACATATTGCAGACAATGACCACAGCAATGGCGATCACAGCCACCAGCCAGTTGGCGGTGCAGTTATTGATAGCAGAGGAGGACAAAATCAGGCCGATGGAAATGATGATGGGGCCGGTAACAATGGGCGGGAAGAACTTCATGACCTTCTTCACGCCTACAGCCTTGACAACCGCCGCCAGAATCACATACATCAGGCCGGAAACCGCCACGGCAAAACAGGCATAAGGCAGCAGGTTTGCTTCTCCGTTGGGAGCGATGATGCTGTAGCCCGCCAGATACGCGAAGGAAGAACCCAGGAATGCGGGGACCTTGCCCTTGGTAATCAGATGGAACAGAAGCGTGCCCAGACCCGCGAACATCAGGGTGGTGGCAACATCCAGTCCGGTCAGGGTAGGCACCAGAACCGTTGCACCAAACATGGCGAACATATGCTGCAGACCCAGAATCAGCATCTTGGGTGTTCCCAGCTCCCGGGCATCATAAATGGCGCCTGGGACGGTGTGTTTTTCATTAGCCATTGATTGTACCTCTCTTTTCATATGAAATTGTAGGGCTTTTTTCGCCCTGGGAAATTATAGAGGAAATTCACCCGTTTTGCAAGTCTTTTTTCTGAAAATTGCATTTTTTGCCTTTTCGACGAAGGATGCCCTAAAAACCAGGGGCTTACATGACGGAATGCACAGTTTTCTCAATTTTACCCAACGGATGCTTTGCGTTTCTTTGGTAAAATTCCTATTGAGAAAGCACAGAATTGTCCTTACAGCGCCTCACCCAGGATGGATTTTGTAGCGTATGCGTTGAGGCGCATATCTGCCACATTTCCCGAAATATACTCATAATACGCCTGGGCGCCGATCATAGCGCCATTGTCGCCGCAAAGCTTCAGCGGCGGCATATAAACCTCCGCGCCAAGCTTCTTTGCAGCAGCAAGCATATCCGCCCGAATCCGGGAATTGGCAGCTACCCCGCCTGCCACGGTGATCTTTCGATATCCAGTCTGCTCCAATGCCATCACGGCCCGAGGTACCAAAGTATCGGAAACAGCGGCAGAGAAGGACGCGCACAGGCTGGGAATATCCAGTTCCTCCCCCACCTGTTCGGCGTGGTGAATGAGATTCAGGGCCGCCGTTTTTAGGCCGGAAAAACTCATGTTGTAGGGATTCTCTCCGGGTTTGCTCCGGGGCAGAGCATACTTGGTTTCGTCTCCCAGCTTTGCCTTTTGATCCAAAGCCGCGCCTCCGGGATAGGGCATTCCCAGAACTCTTGCTACCTTATCAAAGCTTTCCCCCGCGGCATCATCCAGGGTGGTTCCCAGAATGTTCATGTCCGTGTAGTCCTTCACTTCCACGATCATGGTATGCCCCCCGGAAACTACCAGGCACAGAAAGGGCGGTTCCAGGTCCGGATAAGCCAGGTAGTTTGCCGCAATATGTCCCCGAATATGATGGACAGGGATCAGTGGCTTCCCCATGGAAAGCGCAGCGGCTTTGGCAAAGTTCACACCAACCAATACCGCACCAATGAGCCCAGGAGCATAGGTCACGGCCACCGCGTCGATGTCCTGCCGGGTCAGCCCTGTCTGGGCAAGCGCCTGCTCTGCCAGAGCGTAAATGGCCTCAATATGCTTCCGAGAGGCGATTTCCGGCACGACTCCGCCGTAAATCCGATGCAGATCCACCTGGGAGGCAATGCAGTCGCAGAGGACTTCCCGGCCGTCCTTTACGATGGCAACGGCGGTTTCATCGCAGGAGGATTCCACTGCCAATATATTCAATTTTCCCACTCCTTTCGCAGGATATCCGCGTCTTCTCTGGGACGCTGGTAGTAATTTTTCCGCTTTCCCACCATTTGAAAGCCCAGCTTCTCATACAGCTTTTTTGCAGGGACATTGGAAGCACGAACTTCTAATGTCAGGCAGCGGCTTCCTTTTTCTTTCAGCCCTTCGATCAAAGCAAGCACCAATCTCTCCCCAATCCCCTGCCTTTGGTGGTACGGATGGACCGCAAGGTTCATCATATCCGACTCCCCCAGCACCGTTTGAGAACCCACATACCCGACTACAGTGTCTTCATCCACAGCCACAAGCCAGTAAGACAGCGGATTGGATAATTCCGATGATATGCTGTTCTCATCCCAGGGAGCGGAAAAGAACCGTTTTTCCATGGCGGCAATTTGGGGAACGTGACATTTTTCCATGGTAACAATGATCATTTTGCTTCGTACCAGCTTTTCCCGTATTTCGCTTCCGCTGTCAAGGGCACCCGAAGCTGCGCAACTGTCTGCATTTCCTGGCTGACCAGGGCGGCAACCTCTGCTCCGATTTCCTCTGGGCACTCCACAATCAGTTCGTCATGAACCTGTAATAGCAGCTGTGCCTCCGGAAAGCGCTCCTGCAGGGCATTTTCCACCCGGATCATGGCAAGCTTGATGATGTCAGCAGCAGTGCCCTGGATAGGGGTGTTCAGGGCGATCCGCTCTGCGCCGCTGCGGATATTGAAGTTGCTGCTTTTCAGCTCCGGAATATACCGGCGGCGGCCGTACAGGGTTTCCGTATAGCCAATCTCTCTGGCGTCGGCCACCACCTGTTTCATATAGCTCCGGACACCCCGGTAGTTATTCAAATAGCTGTCAATATACTCTCTGGCCTCGTAGCGGCTGACCCCGATATCCTCCGCCAGGGAAAACTCTGAAATGCCGTAGACAATGCCGAAGTTCACCGCCTTAGCATGGCGGCGCTGAAGAGGTGTCACCTCTTCCGGAGGCACGCCAAATACCTGAGACGCGGTGGCGGTGTGAATATCCACCCCGGAGCAAAACGCCTCCTGCATGGTTTTGTCATCCGCAATATGGGCCAGCACACGCAGCTCAATCTGGCTGTAGTCCGCGTCCACCAGTACGCACCCTTCCTTCGGCACGAACATCTTCCGGATTTCCGCGCCCAGATCAGTACGGACAGGAATGTTCTGCAGGTTCGGCTCCGTGGAGGACAGGCGGCCAGTTGCTGTTACCAAGTTCTGGAAGGTAGTGTGGATTCTCCCGTCCTCCCGAATCTCCTTGATGAGACCGTCGGCATAGGTGGATTTCAGCTTGCTGAGCATTCGGTAGTCCATGACTGCGGGAATAATGGGATGCTTGTCCTTTAGCTTTTCCAGCACCTCCGCACTGGTAGAATATCCCTTTTTTGTTTTTTTCATGGGCGGCAAACCCAGCTTTTCAAACAGCACGGCCCCAAGCTGAATGGGAGAATTGATGTTAAATTCTTCTCCGGCGTAGCCATAAATCAGAGCTTCACAGTCGGAAATCCTTTGGGTGAGCATTCTTCCAAACTGCTCCAATTGGCCTCTGTGGATGCAGATCCCCCGCTTTTCCATCCGGTACAACACCTGGCACAGGGGAAGCTCAATGGTTTTATACAGGGTTTTCATACCGTTCTTTTCAAGCTCCCCTTCCAGTATGGGCTTTAAATGCCACAGCGCTTCCGCGCAGGCCCCGGCATTCCCTTCCTCCACCTGGGTTCCCAGGAAGGTCGTGGTAAGCTTGGACACAGAATAATCCGATTGGGACGGGTTTAAGTCATAGGCAGCCAGAGCGGTATCGAAAATACAGCTTCCGAACGGAATCCCCAGTTCGTCCAACCGATGCCAGGCCGTCTTACTGTCGTGCAGGATCAGATTCTTCCCGGCAAGGGTCGTTCCATTCATCTGGACTTCCATGGGGGTCATGGCACAAACGCCCTTTTCCCAGGCAAGGCCCATGCTGCCATCTTGGCAGAAATAAACGGCGCAGGTTGTGATGTCCTCCGGAATGGCATCCTTTTTGGGGAGCGCTTCCACTTTGGCATTTCCCTTTGGCGTTTCCTCAGCCGCTCCCCGGAGGCCGTATTTGTCGATCAGTCGGACAAACTCTAATTTCTGGAACAGGCGATACAGTTCCGCCCGGTTATAGGGCTGCACAATGGCGTCCCGGGGTGAGAATTCGATGGGCGCTTCCGGCCGGATGGTGGCAAGATCATAGGATAGATACGCCATCTCCTTATCTGCTTCCAGCTTCTCCCGAAGCTTGGGGCGGATAGCAGGGTCATTCAGATTTTCATATACCCCATCCAGGCTGCCAAATTTCGCCAGCAATTCCTTGGCGGTTTTGGGGCCAACCCCAGCAACACCCGGGATATTGTCAGAGGAATCCCCCATGAGGGCTTTCAAATCGATGAGCTTCTTCGGCTCAAAGCCATATTCCTCCCGGAATTTTTCCTCGGTATACAGGGCAGCGGTGGTCTGCCCCGGTTTGGAGATCACCAGCTTCACATGGACATTCCGGTCAATAAGCTGAAGGCTGTCCCGGTCGCCGGTGACAACCACACACTCCCAGTCGTTATTGGAGCAAATTTTCCCCACGGTGCCGATCACATCGTCGGCCTCCCAGCCCTGACATTCATAAATGGGGATGTTCATGGCCCGGAGAACGTCCTTCATAATGGGCATCTGCTGAGCAAGCTCCTCGGGCATCCCGTGGCGGTTTGCCTTGTAGCCCTCATATTTCAAGTGACGGAAGGTGGGGCCGTGGAGGTCAAAGGCCACGCACACCGCTTCCGGCTGCTCCTCCTTCTCCATCCGCTCCAGGATATTCAGGAAGCCATAAATGGCATGGGTATAAAGCCCCTCCCGTGTGGTGAGGGGCTTTACGCCGAAATAGGCTCGGTTGATAACGCTGTTTCCATCCAGAATCAGAAGCTTCATACTCTTCTCCACTTGGCACCCTGGGGGGTATCTATGATTTCAATGCCCTTTGCCTTCAGCTCATCCCGGATCCGGTCAGCCTCGGCAAAGTTCTTTGCCTTCTTCGCTTCGGTACGGGCGGCAACCAGGGCATCAATCTCCGGGTCCGCACTGGCCGCTTCCTCCTCTGCCTGTTTCTTGCGGAGTTTATTCGCAGCGGAAAGGAGATTCAGGGACAGCACCTGGTCGAAGTCTGCCACAGCGGCCAGCTTGGTAGCGTCATTGCACTTGGCTTTCAATACATCGTACAGGGCGGTTACAGCGACGGAGGTATTCAGGTCGCCGTTCAGGGCGTTTACGAACTTCTCTTTCAGCTTGGCGAAGGCTTCCTGGTCCACCTCTCCATCCTGCTTCAAAGCTGCGATTTTGGCAATCAGCTTGTCATAGGCGGCAACGGCGTTATCCAGGTTCTCCCAGGAGAACACCAGGTTCCGGCGGTAATGGCTCTGGAGGCAGAACAGGCGGTAGGCCATGGGGTCATAGCCCTTCTGCTCCAGCAGGGATACGGTGAGGAACTCGCCCTTGGATTTGCTCATTTTACCGGTTTCATTGTTCAGGTGGTGGACGTGGAACCAGTAGTTGCACCATTTGTGACCCAGGTAGCTTTCGGACTGGGCAATCTCGTTGGTGTGGTGGGGAAAAGCATTGTCAATGCCGCCGCAGTGCAGGTCCAGATCGTCTCCCAGATGCTTCATGGAAATGCAGGAGCACTCGATATGCCAGCCAGGATAGCCGACGCCCCAGGGAGAATCCCATTTCAGGGCCTGATCCTCGAACTTACTCTTGGTAAACCACAGAACGAAGTCGTTTTTATTTTTCTTGTTCGCGTCTTCCTCCACGCCCTCCCGGACGCCTACGGCCAGATCTTCCTCATCATGATCGTTGAAAACATAATATTTATCCAATGTGGAGGTGTCAAAGTAGACGTTGCCTCCCGCGATATAGGCGCTTCCCTTTTCCAGCAGAACCGTAATCATATGGATATATTCGTCGATGCAGCCCGTGGCAGGCTCGATCACGTCAGGACGCTTGATGTTCAGCTTGTCGCAGTCCGCGAAGAAGGCATCGGTATAGAACTTTGCCACCTCCATGACTGTCTTATGCTCCCGCTTGGCGCCCTTGACCATCTTGTCTTCTCCGGTGTCAGCGTCGGAGGACAGGTGACCCACGTCGGTAATGTTCATGACACGCTTGACGTTGTAGCCAGAGTAGCGCAGGGCTTTTTCCAGCACGTCTTCCATTATATAGGTGCGCAGATTGCCGATGTGGGCAAAGTGATAGACCGTAGGGCCACAGGTATACATCTTTACAATGTCGGGGCTGTTGGGTGTAAACAGTTCTTTCTTATGGGACAGGGAATTGTACAGATACATTTTCATTTCCTCCTACAATTATATATAGAATAACAACAAAAAACGCCTCTTATACCCTCCTTAGGTACAAGAGGCGGCAGGAAAGCCGCGGTTCCACTCTGATTTATCGCTTTTATTCGGTTACTCGCTCCCGGACGCACTTTCTCACTTTGTCCCCTGCCCAGGCTTCCAGCCGACGACCCAGGCTCTCTGACGGATTTCAATGTGGTACTCTTTCCGATCACAGCGATATGACATTGGAGTTATTCTAACATTCAACCAACGTTTTTGTCAAGGGAAACGAAAGAAAAATTCTCCAAAATCCTTTAATTTTCATTAAGAATTTGTAACTCTATTGTTACACTATTGACAATAGCCTCCTGTGCCGTTATAATAAGCATGAGAAATAAGACGAAAGTGAGGTTACGCCATGAGTTTCTCCAATTATCGCAAGCTTGGCAGATTGCTGAGCCTGATTCTGATCATGACATTACTGTGCACCTTATTTGCCGGCTGCAAAAAGGAAGAAGACCCTTCCGCTACTACCCCCAATACCATTCCCGGATTGAACCTGGTCCCGGAAACCACGACTCCTACGGAGTCCACCGCCGCTCCTGTGGTTACGACGCCCACAGAGCCTAACGAAAACATGGGTACCGTCACCCAGCAGATGAACATTCGCGGCACGCCCAGCATGAGCGCAACCATCATGGGCACTCTGTACGCGGGCGACCGGGTGGAGGTTCTCCGTCAAGACACCGTGGTGGGCCATGTCTGGGGCTACATTAAAGAGCCTGAAGAGGGCTGGATCGTCATGGACTATGTGGAAATGGACGTGCCCTCCAACAATGTAAACTCCAATGATACCCCCGCCTCCAGCAATGGGGATAACAATAACACCCCCTCCGGAACCGAAACTCCTGCCTCCAGCACCAAGGGTGTGATTACCGGCAACGGTATCAACATTCGCAGCGAAGCCAGCACCAGCGGGAAAATTCAAGGCTCCTACAATAAGGGCGATGTGGTCACCATTCTGGAAACCAGCAATGGCTGGGGCCGCACCGACAAGGGCTGGGTCAAGCTGGATTATGTAAACATGAACGGCTCCACTGGCAATGATACGAACAATAATTCCAGCAGCACCAATAACAACAATAATAGCTCCTCCAACACCAGCTCCAGCATCACTGGCAACGGCAGCACCACCGTAGTTGCCAAGGGCATTGTGAAAGTCAATGAGCTGAATCTCCGTTCCTCTTCCAGTACCAACGGTGATCGTCTTGGCAGTCTGAAATACGGCGACCGGGTAGAGATTCTGGAAAAGGACGGCAGCTGGGGCCGTACCAGCAAGGGCTGGATCCATATGGATTACATCTATCAGGACGGCACCAGAGGTTCCAAGCAGGACACCGGCACCGTTACCACCGATGGTCTGAGAATCCGCAGCGGTCCGGGCACCGGATATGACGTTGTTGGCTCCTACAATTCCGATGATTCTGTGGAAATTCTGGAGCAGTTTACTTACGGCAATACTACCTGGGGCTGCACCAGCAAGGGCTGGATCAGCCTGAGCTATGTGGATCTGGACAACGGCGGCAACAGCTCCGACGATGACAATACCTCCACCACCAGCCGGAGAGGCACTGTCACCAGCGGTCTGTATGTCCGCAGCGGTGCGGGCACCAACTATGAAGTTGTGTCCACCTATGAGGAAGGCGATGTGGTCACCATTCTGGAAACCAGAAATGGTTGGGGCCGTACCAGCGAAGGCTGGGTCAGCCTGAACTATATCGATTTTGATGATCGTGATTCCTCCTCCAGCAGCGGCTCTGTCGGAAAGGGCACGGTTATTGCCAGCGGTGGTCTGCGTGTTCGTGCAGGTGCCGGCAGCGACTACAAGGTTGTCAGCGGTCTTGAGTACGGGGATCGGGTCACCATTCTGGAAACCGAGGACGGTTGGGGCCGCATTGACGGCGGCTGGATCGCCTTGGACTATGTTGAAATGGATTAACACAATCAAGGGGGACAGGCCTTCGCCTGTCCCCTTGCT
>DLAP01000049.1 GCA_002493965.1 Clostridiales bacterium UBA7044 | reverse complement strand
TGAGCCTTTTTTGACACGCTGAAGGAAACCGGTCTGCGATGAGCAGACCGGTTTCCTTATATGTTCCAAGGTTTAATTCCCGCACCCCGTCAGATAAGTATTCCTTCTCATCAGCGCCGGGGCGCACTTGTGGCAGACATAATCCTCCGCCAGGAAATCCCGGGTGTGGCCTTCCTCGCTGCCGCATCGGCTGCAGGCGGGAATATAGGTCACTTTGTCCTCGTAGATCCAGTACCCGGAGACCGCGCCAATGATGCTTTGCCAGGTGTGCTTGTCCTCCTTGTGGGCGGGAAGCTTACCGTAGTTAAAGATGTTGGAGTCCCGCACCTGGACCTTGCCGTCGTCAAAAATCTTTTCCAGCGCCAGATAGTGGCCGCCCCGGGTCCAGTAGCCCTTCTGCTGGAGACAGACCACAATCTGCCCTTCCTCCAGGGCCGCCTTGGCGGTGGTGTTCTCATAGGTCTTCTCCCGGAGATAGAAGCCCAGAACCGGGGGCTCCTTTTCAAACAGCGCGCCGTCGGTGCCGTGGGCATAGCTGTACTTTCCATACCGGGCACACATGATCGCCGGCGTCAGCTCCTCATCGGCAAAATAGCTTGCCACCATGGACATGGTGGTAATGCCGCAGCCGTGGGTACGGATGGGGTAAGCGCCGTACTTGGTTTCGGGGTAATCCTGCTGTAAGTACAGGGGAATCTCCGGGAACCGCTCATGGGCAACGTCGGGGTAGAGAAGATCGCTCAGGGAAACCGTGCCCTCCCCCTCGGACAGTTCGATAGCGCTGTAGTCTACCGCCATGGGGTAAGCCTCCCGGGCCAGCTCCAGAAGCTCCGTCTGACCGGCTTCCTTGGCGGCGTCCTCTGACTGAATCTGGGCAATGGAGGTGGACCCGGTAAAGTAGAGAATATGTACCCCATAGGGAGAGCGGAGGATCCCCGTGTCCCCAGCCTGCCGTTCCTCGCTGAAGCACCAGGCGTCCAGGGCGTCCATCAGCTGCCCCTTTTGAATCCGGCGGTAAGCGCCGCCGTCCAGGGCCGTGCCCGCATCCTGGGAGTTTCGAAAGGCCATGGTGGCAAAGGTGGCCTCCGTGGGCTTATTATTTGGCTTGGCCCATTTGTCCAGAAGGGCCTGGGCCTGTTCCTCACAGGCGGTCCAATCCTCCTCGGAGCAGGTGACGGTGCCGTCCGCGCCTTGGGAGGCCCCCTCCGGGATCCGGAGAATGTGGCGGATGTCCACATAGTTCCCACTTTCCAGAGCACCGGCCATGGACAGATCCCGTTTCGCCGCCTCCACCGCTTCCTCCCCGGGGGCGACGTAATAGGTCAGGTTGGTAAAATACATATAGCCCCGGTTATAGGTTTCCATCATGGCAGCCAGAGCGTCGGAGGAGATGCCGAAGGCCTTCTGGGCCATGTCCTGGGCGCCTCCGTAGCTCTTGTCACCGGCCAGGGTCTCCAGGGTTTCCGGGATCGCGTCCAGGAACGCCTGATGCATGGAGTTGGGCTGGAAGGCGGTTTCATAGCGATAGAGGTATTTGGTGGCGGGGATGTCCGTCAGATATTTTTCGTAGTTTTTCTGGTTAGGCTGGAAGGCTTCCTCCACCGGGAGCCCTTCCTCCGCCCCCTGGAGCACCAGGGCCTGGGCGCTGTGCCAGGTGTTCAGGGCCTGACGCAGAAAAAATTGCTGCCAGGTGGACACGGAGACGTCGATTTCACAGGGCTGGGTATCCAGAGGCCGGACCGGGTCCGGCGCCGGGGTCTGACCGGAATGGAGGTATTGGGCCACCGCTGCCCAGTAGTAGGCTGAAAGCTGGTCATTGGTCAGCACGGTGTCCCCAATCCGGGCGGCCACGGCGCTGCTGTCCGGCTGGCCGGTGTAGCTGCCCTTGCAGGTCACATCGTCGGGGTTCCCGTCGGCAGGGATGGTGGCGGGAACCGTAGGGGCCGTGGTGGGGGCCTCCGTCTGGATCTGTCGGGTGGGGGAAGGCTCCGGGCCCGAATGGGTCGGCAGATAGTCCTTCACATGACCGCAGCCGGTGAGCATCACCGTCAGAAGCACGGCAGCCAGCACACGTAGATAGGTTTTCATGAAAGTCCCTTTCTTTCTGCGAAAAGATGGCTAAGCAGAGATATAATATCACAAACTCGGTGGAAAGTACAGTAAATAATCCTTTACATCATATTAAGAATTTGATAAATTATAGGGGAATGATTCCCCGGAAAGGCGGTGGAAAATATGAATGTGAAGAAAGTAACCCGTTTGGCCCTGCTCTCCGCCATTGCCCTGACCATCTTTATGGTGGAGGCCCAGCTCCCGGCGCTGGTACCTGTTCCGGGGGTGAAGCTGGGACTTGCCAATATTGTGACGGTATTCGCCGTCTTTACCCTGGGAGGGAAGGAGGGAGCGGCGGTGCTCTTCGTCCGAATCTTCCTGGGGGCGGTGTTCGCCGGGAATTTCAGTACGATTCTTTACTCCGCCGCCGGGGGCGTCTGCGCCATTGCCGTGACCATTTTGCTTCGAAAAATACTCACGAAGAAGCAGCTCTGGGTGGCTGGCTGCCTGGGGGCGGTGGCCCACTCCATTGGCCAAATGGCCATGGCGGTGCTGCTCACCCGGACCCCGGGGCTTCTCATTTATCTTCCGGTGATGGTGGTCATCAGCATCGTGACCGGGCTGTTTACCGGGCTGTGCGCCCAATTCTTAGTCAATCGAGGTTCCCTATGGAAAACTATTTTCAAATGAATTTATCCAAGGCCGAAATCGACGCCATCTCCAATCTGGGCCTGGCCCACATGGGAGACAGCGTGTTTGAAATTCTCTGCCGGGGGTATCTGTGCGCCAGGGGCGGGAAGAACGTGGCCAGTCTCCACCACGACACCATCCGCCTGGTGTGCGCCGCCTCCCAGGCGAAATTTGTGGATCAGCTGCTGCCCCTGCTGACGGAGGAGGAGCTGAGCTACTACCGCCGGGGAAAGAACGCCCATGTCCACGCCGTCCCCAAGTCCGCCACACCCCAGGAATACGCCAAGGCCACGGGGCTGGAGGCTCTGTTCGGGGCGCTGTACCTTTCCGGGCAGACGGACCGGCTGAACGAACTATTCCGGGCCGTCATGGAGGAGAACCATGCTGATTAAGAACCAAATTTACGAAGCGGTGGTCACGGATTACACCGCCGAGGGCCAGGGGGTTGCCCATATTGAGGGCTGCGCCGTGTTTATCCCCAACGCCATCGCCGGGGAACGGGTGCGCCTGCGCATTGAGAAGGCCCAGAAGACCTGGGCGGCGGGGAAAATCGTGGAAATTCTGAAAAGATCCCCTCATCGGGTAAACCGAGAATGCCCCGAAGCCAAAAAATGCGGCGGCTGTGACTTCTGGCACATGGACTACGAGGAGGAGACCCGATTAAAAGCAGAGCGGGTCCGCACCTGCCTGAATCGGATCGGCGGGGAAGCCCTGGAAGAAATGCCCATCCTGGCCGCGCCTACCTGCTTTGGCTACCGGAACAAGGCCCAGTACCCGGTTGCTGTCAAAAAGGGAAGGGCTTACGCTGGATTCTTTCGGGCAGGCACCCATGACGTGGTGGAAATGGACCGCTGCCGGATCCTCCCGGAGGAAAGCGACGCCGTTCGGGATGTTGTTATCAGTTATGTAAACCAGTTTCATATCTCCGTTTATGACGAGACTGCCCACAAGGGGCTTCTGCGGCATATCTATGTCCGCCGGGGCACTGTTTCCGGCCAGATTCTGGTGTGCCTGGTAGTAAACGGGGAAGCCCTTCCCCATGCGGAAGTCCTGATCGATGGGCTGAAAAAGGTCCCGGGCTTTACGACCCTGGTACTGTCCATCAACGAACGGAAGGGGAACGCCGTGCTGGGGGACCGCTTTATCACGCTTTACGGCCCCGGCTATATTGAGGATACGCTGTGTGGCCTTGTTTTCCGCCTGTCCCCCCGCTCTTTTTATCAGGTCAATCACAGCCAGGCCCAGCATCTGTATGAGCTGGCCATTTCCCAGGCGAAGATCACCAAGTCGGACACAGTGCTGGACCTGTACTGCGGCGTGGGCACCATCACGCTGATCATGGCGAAGGCGGCAGGAAAGGTCATCGGCGTGGAGGTAATCCCCCAGGCGGTGGAGGACGCCAGGGATAACGCCCGCCGCAACGACATCCACAATGCGGAGTTCCTCTGCGGCGACGCGGGGGAGGCGGCGCTGGAGCTGGAACGGCAGGGTGTTCATCCCGACGTGGTGGTAGTGGACCCGCCCCGGAAGGGATTAAACGCCGATGCCATTGAGGCCATCGTGCGAATGTCGCCCCGGCGGCTCATATATGTGTCCTGCGACCCGGCCACCCTGGCCCGGGATGTGGCATTGCTGAAACAGCGGGGGTACCAGCTGGAGAATGCCCAGGCGGTGGACCTTTTCCCAAGGTGCGCCCATGTTGAGTGCGTGGTATTGCTGTCAAAAACACGGAATTGAATACCGAAAAAGGCTTGAAAATAGGGTGTTTCCGAGAGTTGAGAGTTCTTTTCCGGCTCTCGGATTTTTTCATTTTCGGAGGTTGTTGCCCCGAAAAAAACAAGGGTTGAGTTGACGGGTTGAAAATGGGCAGAGTTGAGTTGACAAGATGATTTTGTGTAGGGTTGAGTGGATAAGACGATTATAGCATTGTAAATATGAGCAAACAGTAAAAAACAGCAAAAAACATTATGAAACATTGATTTTTTGAGTGGGATGAGTTATAATATTATTGGATTTTTATATCTACTTGTATAGAGAAGAGCAAAATGCATCCGCTAAATGAAGGCAGAAGATAGGCTGAAAGTGCTAGGGCATGACCAGCAGGCACCGCCCTGAAATAGGCTGTGCCGGGAGTAAAATATGGAAATGCCGGATCAAAAAGGGAATTAAGCGCAGCGGGAAGTCAGCTTGCGGCTCCTGGCAAGCTTGGGATGACGAGTGACATAGGCCGCCGTCGCAATGGCCAGCAGAGAAATGTGAGCAAAGGTATTCAGGTTCTCAGCAGAATGACGATTGCGTACCCAAAGCCGTTCCTGAGAAGTTGCCTTGAACCTGGAATTGTATCGTTCGCATTCTGTCCTGAGGGCGTAAATGGACTTGAATTCCAGCGTATCCCTCTGAATGGAAAGCCTGTAGTCATTTGGCAGTGTCACATATTTTGTACAGCCTGTGGCCTTGGAATCCTTGTGGAAACATTTATGAGCGCAGGGACAATCGTGCAGATGGGCAGTTCTTTTATAAGGACAACAGTATTTCTGCCTGGTTTTGCCATTCTCCGTAAACTTTCCATCTCTGTGCATGGCGAGACCCGCTTCGCAGATCGGTGCGCCGCAAGGCAGCTTTGCAGGATTCTTTGTGTTTCTCTTATTGAGGGGAATCACACAGTCTCCGTGGTAAAGCTCCCGGACGGTGTTATAGATGGCCTTGACATCATAGGCCTTGTCCCCAATGAAGGTGCATTCCTCCACGGACAGGTAGCTGTTGGTTTTCTTTAGGATATCCAGTGCCACTGTGGAATCTGCCACATCAGCGGTCGTAGTCATTTCTCCGATAGGCAAGCCGGTGATGCAGTCCACCAGAACATGGTTTTTATAGCCCCAATAAAACTCAAAATTACGTTCATTGTGTTGGTTGGAAGCGGTATGGACACCCAAGGCACAGTCTGCATCTGCCTTTGGCTGGTTTTTGGGGTCAAACTTGTTTTTGACGAAGGATTTGGGATTATTTTGCTTAGTATTTGCCAGAATGGGCGTGGAATCCAGTCCAATAAAGGATGCATCCAGAACGCCCATAGCATAGAGCTGTCTGACCTGTTTTTGCATAATTTCCTCAAGGATACTGTGATCCAGCTTCCGCAGGAAGCGGTCATAGGTCCAGTAAGAGGGAAGCTTCTTTGTGATGTCGAAGCCGCAGTAGTAGGCGATGAGGCGATTGTTTTCCAGATAGTCCACCAGATCGGTGATATAGCCGAAGCCTTCGCATTTCATGACCACGAAAGCGCAGACCATAGCGGACACCGGATATCCGGTACGCCCCAGCTTCTGTCTTTTCTGTTCCAACTCAGACAGGTCAAGGTGGAGAAACAGGGCGTCATAGAATGCAGCCTTTGGCTGCGAAGTAAACAGGCGAATGTCCTGTATCATTTCTTGTCGGTAGATAGCGGTCAGCCTCCTTTGGTTGGTTTTGTGGCAACTTAATTATACCAAATTGGCTGATTGCTTTCTATATTTTCTGGTGACAAAACACATTTATTAATCTTAAAAAGCCTTGTGGCGCAATGGCTTTTCGTATTTTGCTCAGGGCTACATTATAGAATAATGAGGTGATTTTTTTGGTAGACGGGAAAAAAGAGTATCTGCAAATGCTACAAGAACCAATTTGCAGGATGTCTACAATATCCGCAATTTTTAAAGGTTTTGCAGCAACTATTGTTGCTGGCATCTCGGCTATATCCTATTCATCCACCAACGTATGGGTTTTGGCGCTTTCGTTTTTGCCGGTGTTAGCATTTGCTATTTTGGATGTTTACTATCTGAAATTGGAAAGAAAATTTCGCTTTTTGTTTGATCAAGTACGCATGGACAAACATGAAATCGACTTTTCAATGAAACTTACTAATGACCCACTGGAGATTATCAGTGCAAAGGCTCGAACTTGGGATTGTATCAAGTCTCCTAGCATCTATCTGTTTTATCCGCTGATGCTACTAATACTCGCTTCAGTCTTGGTTTTAAAAATTACAAATACAATATAAGAGGGGGGCATTTAGGCATGAGATCAATATTCGAGCAAGGTTCTTTATCTGCATATTCTCAGGTACGCCTCGATGATTCGAGGGCTCCGATTCTAGAGCATTCTCAGTATGGCGCAAGGAAAACAACAGTATTTATTTCTCATAAACATGATGACCTTGATGACCTAAAAGGACTTTTAGGATTTCTAGAGAACCGGTATGGCGTTAAAGTCTATATCGATAGCCGCGATTCTTCTATGCCTAAAACGACTTCAGCTCAAACAGCCCTTAATATCCGCGAAAGAATAAAAGGCTGTGATAAATTTATTCTTCTCGCTACCAATGGCGCAATAGAGTCAAAATGGTGCAACTGGGAGTTGGGATATGGAGACGCTCAAAAATTCAAGAAACATATTGCGCTGTTTCAAATGAAACCTGAAAATGCCTCGGATAGCGCTTATAAAGGTTCAGAATATATGTCAATTTATCCTTACATTACATATTACAATGGAACGGAGACCTATACGGATGGAAGCCCAATCCCTCACGGTTATTATGTTAGAAGGCAAGAATCTGACGGAAAAAATTATATTACGCCTCTTTCCGATTGGTTTCAGGACAGATAGGAGATGATTGAATTGGGACGAAAAGTGTTCGTATCTTACAAATATAAAGATAACGATGTAAAAAAGATACCTGATGTTACACAACCCACTTGGCCTTGTGACTATGTTGACTACATAAAGAACAAGATTTTGTCCAGTGATGATATATACAAGGGTGAAAACAGTGACGAAGATATTTCGTCTTGGAGCGAGAATGCCATTTGGAACCATTTGAAGGATAAAATTTATGATAGTACAATAACGATTGTTCTGATATCTCCTAATATGAAAGAAGCGGGCAAGTGGCAACGCTCTCAATGGATACCGTGGGAAATTAGCTATTCACTGAGAGAAACTACTCGTAATGATCGCACAAGTCATAACAATGCAATCCTTGCAGTTATACTTCCGAATAAAAACGGCAACTATGATTACTACGATAAGAGCAATCTTTTCCCCATACTAAAAGAAAATATTGATAACGGTTACATATATGTTGTTACTTGGGACGACTTTGTAAAATATCCAAATACCGATATTAAACAGGCTTTTGATTGTAGAGAGAAAACACCCTCATATAAAATCAAAAAGTCACTATAAACTTTTTGCTGGCAACACTATGGCAACAAAAAATCGGATAGCCGATGTCCATCCGATAATTCAAATAATATAGATAGTCCCTGCTAAATCACCCAACCAAACTTGTTTAAGATGATTTTGCAGAGGGCGAGTGGGAATGATAGGCAAAAACCGAAAAAGTGTAGACATACCAACAGTTTTTTGAATGCCTTAAAGGTAATGTCAAGAGTTATGC
>DLAP01000021.1 GCA_002493965.1 Clostridiales bacterium UBA7044 | reverse complement strand
GACATGGTTTTTCGACAGCCTGTTGGGCGTCCTCACGGACGCCCATTTCTTATGGGATTAGCAGCCGCAGCCGCAGCGGTTGTTGTCGCAGTCGTTCCAGTTGCCGCAGCCATTGTTGCCGCAGCTGCCGCCGCAGTTGCAGAACAGCAGGATCAGAATGACGATCCACCACCAGTTGTTATTCAGGCAGCCGCACAGACCGTTGTTGTTACACATAAAACCTTACCTCCGAAATTTTTACTTGAGCTTCACCGCTCATTCCATGGTATTCCTCCAACGGAAAAATGTGATTGCTTTTTCAGTGAAAGGACAATATTTTCAGACCAGTTTCAATTTTTTATGGTATACTGTAAGGGAAATCCCAACAGAAAGGCTTGTTTTTATGAAAAAACTGACCGTGTTGCTGCTCGCCTGCCTGATCTTCACCGGATGCGAAAGCAAAATCGTAGCCACCGCCACGGACCCCACCCCGGAACCAGCCCCCATTCAGGCCTCCATGGGAACGGAAGATACCCGGGAACCGGCTTCGGCTCTTTCCCGGAACTACGAAAGCCGGTTTTCCTCCGAGACCCGCATCACCCTGTCAGACGACGGCATTGCCATAGACGGGGATGGCGCCCACATCTCCCAGGATATTATCTACTACGAAGACCGGGAAACCTATGAAAGCGGCAACCCCTACGGCGAGGGGGAAGCCTGGGAAACCCACACCGCCCAGGAGGCCCAGGGCCACACCGTGGTGAATATCACCGCCCCCGGTGCCTACCGGGTCAGCGGCCAGCTCTCCGCCGGGCAGATCCGGGTAGATCTGGGTGAGGACGCCTGTGACGACCCGGAGGCTGTGGTGGAGCTGATTCTGGACAGTGCGGACATTACCTGTACCGTAGCCCCGGCCATTGTTTTTTTGAATGTCTACGAGTGCGACGCAGACTGGTCCCAGGAAACCGCCTCTTCCGACGTAGACACCACCGCCGCGGGAGCAAACCTGATCCTCATGGGCGACAATATCGTCACCGGCTCCCACGTCGCCAGAATTTTTCAGGATAACGACAAGGAAAAGAAGCTGTGGAAGCAGGACGGGGCCATTTATTCCTATATGTCCATGAATGTTTTCGGCCCCGGCGCTTTGACCCTGACCGCCGACAGTGAGGGACTGGACACGGAGCTGCACCTGACGGTGCACGGCGGTGATATTACCATTTACGCGGGCAATGACGGCATCAATACCAATGAGGACGGGGTTTCCGTCACCACCATCAACGGAGGCAATCTGCGCATTGTGGCAGGCTCGGGGGAAGAAGGGGATGGCATCGACTCCAATGGCTATCTGGTGGTAAACGGCGGCACGGTGATTTCCTCCGCCAATCCTGCCTCCGACGCGGGCCTGGATTCCGACCTGGGCTCCTATATTCACGGCGGCACCGTGGTCGCCCTGGGCTCCACCATGGACTGGGCGGAAAGCGACTCAAAGCAGGTCACTATGAATTTGCAGTTTAAAAACTATCAGGAAAGCAGCGGTGCCATTGTGGTGGAGGCCGAGGACGGCAGCATTGTCTTCGCCTATGATCCCAGCCAGGATGCGTCTTTGGGTGAGCATCCGCGCAGGTATCAGGGCGCGGTCATCTCCTGCCCCACTTTCCGGGAAGGGGAAGCCTATCATCTCTATTCCGGCGGAGAACTGACGGGGGAAGAAACCGGCGGCGTTTATTCTTCCGTCAGCGGCTATCGGGGCGGGATCCAAATGGGCTACACCGGCACCGATGTTGGCCGGGGCTTTGGCGGCTTCCGTCCGGATGGAGAGCGCCCGGAGGGCATGGAACCGCCGGAAGGCTTTGAGGAACCGACACACAGGGAAATGCCCGACGGTCAGCCTCCAGAAAGAGGAGAAGACTTTGACGGACAGCGCCCCCAAAAACCGGAGGGTTTTGACGGCCAGCCTCCAGAGGGAGGAAATTCCAATGCAGAGTTTTCCACGGACTTCTATATGAACGATAAGGTGAATGCGTTTTCCGGAATTGCACCGGTGGAAGAATAGGGACAAAGCGGCCTCTCCGCCTTGCTTACGCTCGAAAGCCTAACCACGCCCTCTCTGACGCAGTCAAACCTGTGCTGGAGAGGGCTTTTCTAATTTGTTTATAAATAATTCAAAATCTACCCATTGACTTTTTTGGCACTCAATGGTATAGTGTGCTTAGCACTCAAAGAGAATGAGTGCTAAAAGAAGAAAAGGAGGAGAAGCTTATGGAATTAAGCGACCGGAAGAAAAAGGTCCTGCGCTCTGTGGTTGATCTGTATATCCGCACGGCGGAACCGGTAGGCTCCAAGGCCATCGCCGAGCTTCCCGATATGAACTACTCCTCCGCCACCATACGAAACGAAATGGCAGAGCTGACAGCCTTAGGGCTTCTGGAGCAGCCCCACACCAGCGCCGGTCGGATCCCCTCCACTGCGGGCTACCGGATGTATGTGGATGAGCTGATGATGGACTACCGGCTGTCCATGGACGAAACCAAGTCCATCAGTCACGCCATTGAGGAAAAAATGCAGCGGGTGGACAAAATGGTAGAGAAGGTCGCCAAGCTGGTCTCTCAGGCCACGGAGCTTCCCGCCATCTCCGTCACCGCCAGGCAGAACGCCGCCCGGGTAGAGCACTTTGAACTGGTCCAGTCGGGAAAGGGCAGCGTCATTCTGATGCTGATGCTTCCGGACGATCAGGTGGTGAATAAGGTGATCAAGCTTCCCGTTTCCCTGACGGAAACGGATTTGAAGCTGCTCACCGCCGTTTTAAACGCCGCCATGACCGGCCTGACCCTGGAGGACTTCACCGGAGAGCTGATGGAAAAGGTCATGGGTGCCGCCGGAGCCGCCGCGCCTCTGGTTCCCGTGATCCTGGACTTCACCCAGGAAACCCTGAAAAACAGCGCCTCCGCCAATATGGCCGTGGCCGGTCAGTCCCGGCTTCTGGGACTTCCTGAGTATCAGGATGTGGGTAAAGCCCAGCGGGTTATGGAGTCCATTGACGCCGATTCCTTCCGGAACCTGCCTGCTGTCATGGCAGACAGCAATGGCACCAAGGTCATTGTAGGGCCGGAGAACGTGGCCGACGAATTACGGGATACCTCCGTGGTCATGACCAAGTTCGACATTGGAGAGGGAATGCAGGGCATGATCGGTGTGGTAGGTCCCACCCGGATGGACTACGCCAAGGTCACGGCGAGACTGAGCTACTTCGCCGAAAGCCTGTCCAAGATGTTCTCAAAGCCCGAAACGCCCCAGCTGCCCCAGCCGGAGGCAGAGGAAATTCACGAATAGCGGAAAACCGATTCAGCATAGGATGAGGAGGCATGAATCAAGTGGCAAAAAAGGAAAAAGATAAGGAAGTTACCCAGGCCGGAGAAACCGTAGAAACAGAAGAAACCCCGGCTACCCAGGAGAAAGCGCCGGAAACCCAGGAAGCCCCTGCGGTACCGGAAGCAAATCCCTGGGAGGAAAAATATAATGCCGAGCGGGATGCTCACCTGCGCATTGCAGCGGAATTTGATAACTTCCGCAAGCGTACCGTAAAGGAGAAGGAAGCCTCCTATGGCAACGGCAGGGCCGACACCCTGGCGAAAATCCTTCCCATTTATGACAATCTGGAGCGGGCCTTAAACCAGCCCACGGAAGACACCGCCTATAAGAAGGGCGTGGAAATGACCATGACGGAACTGGTCAAGATTCTGTCCGGCCTGGGCGTGGAAATCTTCGGGGATGTGGGCGATGCCTTTGATCCCAACCTGCACAACGCTGTGATGCACACGGAAAGCGAGGAGCATGGCGAGAACACCATCTCCCAGGTCTTCCAGAAGGGCTTCAAAATCGGCGACAAGGTGGTCCGGTTCGCCATGGTGCAGGTCGCAAACTGAAAACCCAGCAGAAAGCTTAACACATAAAATCATTCTTACAGAATTTTAGGAGGATAAAGATTATGAGTAAAATTATCGGTATTGACCTTGGTACTACCAATTCCTGCGTAGCCGTGCTGGAAGGCGGTGAGCCTACTGTCATTGCCAACGCCGAAGGCAACCGCACCACTCCTTCCGTGGTGGCCTTCTCCAAGACCGGCGAGCGGATGGTTGGCCAGGTGGCAAAGCGTCAGGCTGTTACCAACGCGGACCGCACCGTCTCTTCCATCAAGCGTCACATGGGTGAAAATTACCACGTCACCATTGACGGCAAGGGCTACACCCCCCAGGAAATCAGCGCTATGATCCTCTCTAAGCTGAAGGCAGATGCCGAGGCTTATCTGGGACAGAGCGTCACCGAAGCCGTCATCACCGTTCCCGCCTACTTCTCTGACGCCCAGCGTCAGGCCACCAAGGACGCCGGTAAGATCGCCGGTCTGGATGTGAAGCGGATCATCAACGAGCCCACCGCTGCGGCTTTGGCCTACGGCCTGGACAAGGAAACCGAGCAGAAGATCATGGTCTATGACCTGGGCGGCGGCACCTTCGATGTGTCCATCCTGGACATCGGCGACGGCGTTATCGAGGTTCTGGCTACCGCTGGCGACACCCATCTGGGCGGCGACGACTTCGACCAGCGGATCATGGACTACCTGGTTGCGGAATTCAAGAAGGCTGAGGGTATCAACCTGGCCGGCGACAAGGTGGCTATGCAGCGGCTGAAGGAAGCTGCCGAGAAGGCCAAGATTGAACTTTCCGGCATGACCTCCACCAGCGTGAACCTGCCCTATATCACCGCCGACGCCACCGGCCCCAAGCATCTGGATGTGACCCTGAGCCGGGCCAAGTTCAATGAGCTGACCGCCGATCTGGTGGAGCGGACCATGAAGCCTGTCCGTCAGGCCATGTCCGACGCATCCTTAAGCGCCTCCGATCTGAATAAGGTGCTGCTGGTAGGCGGCTCCACCCGGATCCCCGCCGTGCAGGACGCTGTCAAGTCCATCACCGGCAAGGAAGGCTTCAAGGGCATCAACCCCGATGAGTGCGTGGCCGTAGGCGCTTCCATTCAGGGCGGCGTTCTCACCGGCGACGTGCAGGACATCCTGCTGCTGGATGTGACCCCCCTGTCCCTGGGCATTGAGACCATGGGCGGCGTGTTCACCCGGCTGATCGACCGGAACACCACCATCCCCACCCACAAGAGCCAGATCTTCTCCACCGCCGCTGACGGCCAGACCTCCGTTGAGGTCCACGTCCTCCAGGGCGAGCGGGAGATGGCCGCTTACAATAAGACTCTGGGCCGCTTCCAGCTGACCGGTATCGCCCCCGCCCCCCGTGGCGTGCCTCAGATCGAAGTCACCTTCGACATCGACGCCAACGGCATTGTGAAGGTTTCCGCCAAGGACCTGGGCACCGGCAAGGAGCAGCAGATTTCCATCACCGCCTCCACCAACCTGAGCCAGGAGGACATCGACAAGGCTGTGAAGGAAGCCGAGCAGTACGCCGCCGAGGATAAGGCCCGGAAGGACGAGGTGGACACCCACAACGCTGCCGACCAGACCGTCTACCAGACCGAGAAGACCCTGAACGAGCTGGGCGACAAGATCGATGCCAGCGAAAAGGCTTCCATCCAGAGCGCCATCGACAAGCTGAAGGAAGTCAACAAGGGTAACGACGTGGCCGCCATCAAGGCTGCTACCGAGGAAGTCCAGCAGGCTTTCTACAAGGTTTCCGAGAAGCTGTACCAGCAGGCAAATCCCCAGGGCGCACAGGGCGGCCAAACCGGTCCTCAGAACCCCGGTGACGACGGTGTTGTGGACGCGGACTACGAAACCGTTGACTAAGACTTTCCAAATTAGGGGCGGCTTTTACCGCCCCTAAACGGCGTATTGGACGTTTTAATATGTTGAGGTAAGTGACATGGCAGAAAACAAGCGTGATTATTATGAGGTACTGGGGGTCAATAAAGACGCCAGCGCCGATGAAATCAAAAAAGCCTACCGGAAAAGCGCCATGAAGTATCACCCTGACCGGAATCCTGGCGATAAGGACGCTGAGGAGAAGTTCAAGGAGTGCGGCGAAGCTTATGAGGTTCTGTCCGATCCGGAGAAAAAGGCCCGGTACGACCAGTACGGGTTTGCCGGTGTGGATCCCAGCTTTGGAGCCGGAGCCGGCGGCGCGGGCTTTGGCGGCTTTGAGGGCTTCGGCGGCTTTGGCGATTTCGGTGACATTTTCAGCGATTTCTTTGGTGGCAGCGGCAGAACCCGGGGCGGCCAACAGACCTCTCCCCGCCGGGGTGAAAACGTCATGTCCCGGCTGGACCTGACCTTTGAGGAAGCGGCCTTCGGCTGCGAGAAGGAGGTTTCCACCCAAAGGATCGAGAACTGCTCCGTCTGTAACGGCACGGGCTCCGCCGACGGCGTTATTGAGACCTGTCAGCAGTGCCGGGGCACCGGTCAGGTCCGCATTGTCCAGAGCATCATGGGGATGCAGGTGCAAAGTAGTTCCACCTGTCCCAGCTGCAACGGCCGGGGCAAGATTATCAAGACCCCCTGCAATACCTGCAAGGGCAAGGGTAAGGTCCGCAAGACCAATCGGGTCAAGGTCAAGGTGCCCGCAGGCGTGGACAACGGCCAGACCGTCCGTGTTCGGGGCGAGGGCAATGTGGGCAGCGCCGGCGGTCCCAACGGAGACCTGCTGGTGGATATCACCATCAAGCGCCACCAAATCTTCTCCCGCCGGGACTACGACGTGCTGTGCGAGGTACCCATCTCCTTCACCCAGGCGGCTCTGGGCGCGGAAATTGAGGTACCCACCCTGGACGGCAAGGTAAAGTTCGAGATTCCCGAGGGAACCCAGACCGGCAAGGAGTTTGTCCTCCGGGAGAAGGGCATTCCCCAGGTTGGCAATCCCCGCCGTCGGGGCGACGAGCGGTTCACTGTTGTGGTGGAGACCCCCACCAGGCTCACCAAGGAGCAGAAGGATCTGCTGCGGCAGCTGGAGGGCACCCTTGGCGATACGCCTAAGCGGAAAACCTTCAAAGATAAGCTCAACGAGTTCTTTGATTAAAACCATTCAGAAGCCGCCGGTTCCCGGCGGCTTCCCAGCGTATCAAAAAAGGCTCAAAATCAAGCTGT
>DLAP01000026.1:3740-11350 GCA_002493965.1 Clostridiales bacterium UBA7044 | reverse complement strand
ATGTCATTCTGAGCCAGTGCGCAGGAAATTAAGGTGGGATACTTTTGTAATTCTGGGGGATTGCCACACCATGCTGCGGCATGGTTCGCAATGACAGCTTTCTATGGAGACTTTTTTGACACGCTATGGCAGCGCCTAACGGCGCTGCCATTTCTGTGATTTTTGAGTTAGAACAGAAGCGCGGAAAAAGCTATCTACTGAATTCCGGAAATGGGATTCTCTTCTGCCATACATAAAATTCGTGCCGCAGATTCTTCTGCGGCACAAATTATAATGATCTGTTTTTTCCTCCGCCCCAACTATCGACATAGAGCCAATTATCTTCTCGTCTGCCTCTCAATGGTAATTTTTGGCAGCTCCACCGGAATCAGCTTCTCCACCTGCATTCTCCGGGCCTTGGCGTCCATCTTATCCGCCACCTCAATGATCCGTCTGGCCCAGTCCTCTCCTGTGCCCTTGCCCTGGACGGCGGTCATGAGATAGGGACACGGCTCCAGCTTCCGGCGGCCAAAGGCCCGGCCAAAGGGCTTCAGCACCCCCAGAGCCAGCGCATAGGGAGCCAGATTATAAAAGTAGTCCGGGTCAATGCTCAAGAGCCTGCCCACCTGGTTCCGGGGCAGTCTCTTCACATACCGCCTCAGGCCCAGCACCAGGGACGCGTCGTGGCGGCCCAGGTCGCTTCGCCGCCCGCCATAGGCGGCAAAATACCCCGCCAGAAGCTGGCCCAGGGTGGAAATCAGAACAATCACGTTCTGGCCGCAAAGGAAGCCCAGCAGGGCCCACACCAGTACACAGCCCAGGCCGATCAGCACGGGCACCTTGCCCCGCAGATGGGTCCGGTAGGCGATTGCCTGGATCAGCCAGGCGGAAACCAGCCCGAACAGGCCCAGAATCACCGCCATCATGGTGGATAAAACCGCATTTTCGCTGAGGTTCATGGCCACGCAGATCCCGCAGAACATCTGGGTCAGACACATCAGGCCCCGGAATACCCTGCCGTTGCCGGAGGTGCCCTTGTGCATGGTCTTTTCCCCGGGAACCATGGTCCCCACCTTGCCGCACAGCACTGCGTAGCCGTTGCCGGTGGCATCCACCGTGGTGCGGTTTCCAAAGAGCAGCCGGAAAACCTTGTTTTCAAAGGCACTGCGCTCGTTGCCCATCTCCATCCGCTTTTTCAGAAGCACCTTGCCGCCGTCCACCCGGATCAGAAGATACCCAAGCTGGGCCCAGGAGAACACCATCCCTGTCAGGTCCGCCCCGGCCAGGGTCAGATGGCTGCCCAGCTCTCCGGCGGTGATGCCCTCCGGGGCCGTGGTGGTGCGGGCGGGCACCATGGGCAGATTGAACAGGAACACCAGCCAGTACACAAGGCCCAGTCCGGCGCAGACCCCCATGGGAATGACCTCCGGATTTCCCTCCCGGAAGGAGGTGCTGACCGTGGGGAACATCTCTTTTGGCACCACCATGGTCATGGTCATGCTCTCGTGGTCGTTCAGTGTGGTGGTGCTGGAGCCGATGATCTGGCTGCCGGAAGTGACAATGCGCAGGTCGGAGGCGATGCTCTCCTGCCGGTAAATGCTGCTCCACCGGGGGAGAAACTCGCCGCTGGTGGGCATGGTAATGGTGAAATTCAGGTTTTCAATTGGCAGTTCAAAGCCGCTGAGCATGGGCAGGGTCAGCTGCAAATCTTTCTTCTTGGCGTAAGCGCTGTCCTCCCGCACCACCTTCACCGCCTGGGGGATGGTGTATTCAAAGCGGAGGGAAGCCTCTCCCACATAGCCCCGGGTGATCCGGCTGATGTCCACCACCTGGACAGAACCGGAGCGGCTGGCGGAAATGGAAGTGCCGTTCAAGGCGATATTTTTCGCTTCCAGGGGCAGAGGGAAGGTCATCTGATCCCGGACGGCCTCCAGCCGAAGCATGACGGTCATGGTCACATAGCAGTCGCCGCTTGCGTTGACGGTACAGGCCATGTCCACGCCGGAGGCAGCGCTGTCCGCCAAAGCGCTGGGCCACAGGCCGCCGCACACCAGCAGCAGGCACACCGTCAGCGCCGTTAAAAATCGTCTCAAGCCGCTCCCTCCCTTTCTTTCCATATCGGCATAAAATATAGAGTATTTTACCACGGAATCCGAAAAAAAGCAAGACCTCTCCATCATTCCGGGAAAACCCTGCCTCAAATTTTCTTTCAGGCCGCCCCCGCAAAGCTTGCAAAAAATTCTCATGAAATCTGGGACTCCGGGAAATACTAGCGTTGACGGAAATCAAAAAGGTTTCGAAAGCGGAAGGCGGTGGCGATATGGAGGATTTTTCCTGCAAGACAAGAATCGTGTCCGGTCCGGGAGCAGTGGCGGCCCTGGGAAACTTAAAGGCCAGGCGGCTGTTCCTGGTGACGGACCCATACTTTATGAAAAACGGCATGGCCCAGAAGGTGGCGGCCCTGACAAAAGCGCCGGAAATTGCTTACTTCGATCAGGTCCGGCCCGACCCCACGGTGGAGCTGGCGGCGGAGGGGACGGCCCTCCTGAAAGACTTTGGGCCCGATCTGGTGGTGGCCTTGGGAGGCGGCAGCGCCATGGACTGCGGCAAGGCCATGGCCTATTTTGCCAAGGGTAGCTATACCCTGGCCGCCATTCCCACCACCTCCGGCTCCGGGTCGGAGGTGACGGATTTCACCATTCTGACCCACGATAAGGTGAAGCGTCCCTTGGTGGATTCGCGTCTTCGGCCGGACATTGCCATATTGGACAGCGACTTTCTCATGGAGCTTCCGAAAAACCTCATTGCGGAGACCGGCTTCGATGCCATCACCCACGCGGTGGAAGCCTATACGGCAAAGGATGCGGGGGTCTTCTCCGATCTATACGCCCGGGAGGCGTTTTCCAGTCTTTACGCCGCCCTGCCTGCCTCCTACGCCGGGCACAAGGACGTGCGGCTGAAGGTGCACGTGGCGTCAACCATGGCAGGACTGGCCTTTACCCAGGCGGGACTGGGCCTGTGCCACGCCATGGCCCACAGCCTAGGCGGAATGTTCCATGTGCCCCATGGAAAGCTCAACGCCATCCTGCTTCCTGCGGTCATCGGCTCCAACGCGGGGGCGGCGGGGAAGAAGTACGCGGAGCTGGCCAGGGCCGCGGGCATGGGAGGCAGCGCCGACACCATCGCGGTGCGGAATCTGAGAAACAGCCTGGTGAGGCTCCGGCGGGAACTGAACCTTCCGGAGACCCTGGTGCAGGCGGGGGTGGATCCCAGGCAGGTCTGGCGCAGCGCCGGGGATATTGTAAAGGCCGTCCTAAAAGACCCATGCAGCGCAGGCAACCCCATGATGGTGGAGGATTTCGTCATTCGCCGGATCTTGGAAGAGGTGACGGGCCGTGTCTGAGAAACTCAAGAGTGTGGGCCTGGACATCGGCACCACCTCCACCCAGATGATCCTGTCGGAGCTGACGGTGGAAAACCGGGCCTCCCCCTTCTCCGTGCCGGAAATGGAGATCGGGGAGCGAAAGATCCTCTACGAAAGCCCGGTGCATTTTACGCCCCTGCTGGACGAACACCGGATGGACGCCGCCGCCCTCCGGGAAATCGTGGAGGAAGAATACCGGCGGGCCGGAATCACCCGGGAGGACGTGGACACGGGGGCCATCATCATCACGGGGGAGACCAGCCGGAAGGAAAACGCTCAGGCGGTACTGGAGGCCCTTTCCGATCTGGCGGGGGACTTCGTGGTGGCCACGGCGGGGCCGGACCTGGAAAGCGTCCTGGCGGCCAAGGGTTCCGGGGCGGTGGACTACAGCCGGGACACGGGTGTGACGGTGCTTCACATGGACATCGGCGGGGGCACCAGCAACCTTTCCCTCATTCGGGACGGAAAGATTGTGGAGACGGGCTGCCTGAATGTGGGCGGGCGGCTGCTGAAGCTGACGCAGGATGGCGTCGTCACCTACGTCTCCCCGGTATTGCAGGAGATCTGCGGCCTGCAGGTGGGAGAAAAGGCGGAGGAGGAAGCCCTCCGGCAGATCGGGACTACCCTGGCTCAGGCCCTGGAAATGGCGGCGGGACTGCGGGAAAAAACGCCCCTGCTGGAAGTTCTGACCACCCGGGAGACGGGGAAAGCCTGGGAGGTGCCGGGTGAGCCTCTGGTGCTCTCCTTCTCCGGCGGCGTAGCGGACTGCATCGGGAAGGATTACGCCAGTCTGGCCTTTGGGGATATCGGCCCGGAGCTGGGCTCCTGCATTCGGGAAAGCAGGCTCTGTCAGGGGAAATATGTGCTGGGAAAAGAGACCATCCGGGCCACGGTGATCGGGGCAGGGTGCCACAGCGCCCAGCTTTCCGGCAGTACGGTGTTCTGTCAGAATGTGGCGCTGCCCCTGAAAAATGTCCCGGCGGTAAAGGTGAGCCAGCCCTCGGAAATCCGGGAGGCTCTGGCGACTCAGGAGGAGACGGCCATCCTGGCCATGCCGGGGATCGACGCCCCCAGCTATGAGCAGACGGTGGAGATGGCGGAAGGGATTCTTTCCCAGGCTCCGGGCGAAATCCTGATCTGCCTGGAGCAGGATATGGCAAAGGCTCTGGGTCAGGCCCTGGCGGTGCGGCTTCCCAGGGAGACGCCGATTCTGTGCATTGACCGGGTACAGGTGGGAGAGGGCAGCTATCTGGACATTGGCAAGCCCGTAGGAGGCGCGTTCCCGGTGGTGGTGAAAACCCTGGTGCTCAATAAGCAGGGCTGATACCCAAAGGAGAAGGCTTGGCGGCCCCAGCAAAAACGAGAGGTGAAGGAAATGAATAAACAGGAAGTTGCCGCCATGGTGGCGGAAATCTTAGGCGGCATGGAGGACGCCCCCGCAGTGAAAGCGGCGGGCTATCATCCCACCGCCCCCCAGCCGGAAAAAGGGAAAACCCCCTATGGGGACGGGGATTTTGTCCCCGACGTGACGGCCCTGGATTTACGGAAGCTGTACTTGACCGAGGACCCCCAAAACGGGGAGAAATTCCGGAAAATGAAGGAGCGGACCCCGGCCCGCTTAGGCTGCGGCCGGGCGGGGGCGCGGTATAAGACCCTGACCATGCTCCGCTTCCGCGCGGATCACGCCGCGGCCCAGGACGCGGTATTCTCCCAGGTGCCAGAGGAATACGCAAAGGTCCATGACATGGTGGAGGTCCAGACGGAGTGTCACAGTAAGGACGAGTACCTGACCCGGCCGGACCTGGGGCGGCGGTTTGACGAGGAAAACCGAAAGAAAATCCGCTCTGCCATCCCCGGTACTCCCAGGGTGCAGATCGTGGTGGGAGACGGCCTAAGCTCCGCCGCCATTACGGCCAACGCCATGGACTGCTTAAACGCCATCCGGGAGGGGCTGAAAATGCGCTCTATCGACCCGGGCACCCCCATTTTCGTCCGGTATTGCCGGGTAGGCGCGGGAGACGCGGTGGGAGACGTGACGGGCTGTGAGCTCATCTGTATGCTGGTGGGAGAGCGGCCGGGATTGGTGACAGACAAGAGCATGTCCGCGTACCTGACCTATCGGCCCCGGACTGGGGTGTCGGAATCCAGCCGGACGGTGGTGTCCAACATCCACGCCCAGGGCACCCCGGCGGTGGAGGCGGGGGCCCATATTGCGGGGCTGATCGAGACCATATTAAATAAGAAGGTCTCCGGCGTGGCGCTGCATCAGGAGGCGGCGGTATGATTCCGGTAAAGGTGCTGGCCCTAAAGTATCTGGCCAATGCCAGCCCCAGCCTGTGCGCTGCCTTAGGCGCGCCGGAGGGCTGCCCCTCTCTGGGCCTCATCACCACCGACTGTGACGACGCCACCTATATCGCTCTGGACGCGGCCACGAAAGCCGCCGAGGTAGAGGTAGCCTACGGCCGAAGCTTCTACGCAGGGGCGGGGAACGCCTCCACCCCCAACGCGGGAGAGGTCATCGGGATTATCGCGGGCCAGACCCCCGGAGCGGTAAAAAGCGGTATGGAGGCGGCCCTGTCAGAACTTGGCCGGACAGGCTTTCAGGAAGTGAATGGAGTTCCCTTTCTTGCGCATACTGTTAGCAGCGTAGGCTCCTACCTTGCAAAGGAAGCTGGGGTTCCAGCGGGATCGGCCATCGCCTACCTGATCGCCCCGCCACTGGAAGGGATGTACGCCATGGATTTCGCACTGAAGGCGGCGGATGTGAAGCTACAGAAGCTTTACGCCCCGCCCAGTGAAACCAATTTTGGCGGCGGCCTGCTCAGCGGCACCCAAAGCGCCTGCGATGCTGCCTGCGCCGCCTTTGCCGAAGGGGTAGCCGAGGTGGCGGGGATGCCTAAAGCCTTCCCCTTTGGGGAAGGTGGCAGCCCAAAGGGCTGACAGATGAGGTGCTGCGGGATTTGAACCAATATCGAAAATAAGTGCTTTAACACACTGGCTCCATCACTGGGACGCCTCATCCGCCCCAGTGTACGCACTGGGGCAGCTACCACGCAACCCGGGAAAACCCTGACAACACATGACAAAATAATGGGAGGAAACAGGATTATGGACACAAATTCTCTGGGAATGATCGAAACCAAGGGCCTCATCGGGGCCATTGAGGCGGCGGACGCCATGGTGAAATCCGCCAATGTCTCCCTGGTAGGGAAAGAGCAGGTGGGCGGCGGTCTTGTGACCGTCATGGTCCGGGGTGACGTGGGCGCGGTGAAGGCTGCCACGGACGCCGGCGCGGCAGCGGCGGAAAAGGTGGGCGAGCTGATCTCCGTCCATGTCATCGCCCGGCCCCACGCGGAGGTGGACGCCATCCTGCCCAAGGGGCGCTTAAACCAGAACCCGCCCGCGGCCAAGTAAAAAATGCTCTGGAGTGAATCGGCCGTCCGGGACAATCTCCGGAACCGGGACGGGAAGCGTGTCTTCTTCCTCCCGAAGGGCGACCAGCTGACCAGCTCTGCCCGGGACTTCCTCACCCGGGAGCGGGTGGAGATCCGTCCGGCGGAGCAGGCGAAACCACAAACCTATCGCCTCCTGAACGGTGGGTATCTCACGGAGAAGCCGGAGCATATGACCCACCTCCATGGGGATGTGCTGGTAGAAAAGGACCACCCCCGGATTCTGTTCCGGGGGAGGCTGGACACATTGGAAGCGGAGCTGATCCTGTGCCAGCTGGAAGCGGAGAGGCTGATTGGGCCCGTGGGAGAGGTTTTAGCGCTGACGCGGCAGATCGTCCGGTGCGAGGTGCTGGACGAGCCGCTTACCTGGGACACTCTCTGCGGCCTGACGGAGGAGGAGCAGCGAAAGCGGAGCCACTTCCCCCAGGACTATTACGGCCAGCCCCACTTCATGCCGGAGGCCGAGGATGGGATGGTCATTGCCAGGCTTAACCGGGCAAGGTGCGCCGCCAGGGAGGCGGAACTTGCCGCCGTGGCGGCCTTCCGGGACCGGGAGGGGAATGTGTCCCGGCCGGATATTCTGAAAGCGCTGAACCGGATGAGCAGTATGCTGTATCTATTGATGATTCAGGAGAAGGCTAAGCGTTAACTTAGTGAAGAAGGAATAGTGAATAGGTAAGGAATCGCCTACGGCGATGCAGGCTGTCGAAAAACCGTGTCATTCTGAGCCAGTGCGCACGAAATTATGGAATAAC
>DLAP01000026.1:0-3441 GCA_002493965.1 Clostridiales bacterium UBA7044 | reverse complement strand
TGGAGACTTTTTTGACACGCTGAATCGCCTACGGCGATGATTTGAAAATTTTATTTAATCCCCGAAGGGGATCCCACACTTATTCACTATTCACTCTTCACTATTCACTAAATTGCGCCCCAAAAGGATGGATTCTATGAAACTAAAAACCACATTACTTGGAAAAACATACGTCTTCCGTGACCTGAAACAGGTCCTGGCCAAGGCCAATGAGGAAAAAACCGGCGACAAATTGGCCGGCCTGGCAGCGGAAACCGCCCAGGAGCGGATCGCCGCGAAGGTCGTGCTGTCCGCCGTGACCCTGGGGGACCTGCGGGAGAATCCCGCCGTTCCGTATGAGGAGGACGAAGTCACCCGGATCATCCAGGACGACGTAAACGAAGCAATCTACGCGTCCATTCGAAACTGGACGGTTTCCGATCTGCGGGAGTGGATTCTGGCGGAGGAAACCACAGGCGCGGATATCCGGCGCATCAGCCGTGGCCTGACCTCGGAAATGGTGGCGGCGGTGTGCAAGCTCATGAGCAACCTGGACCTGATCTACGCCGCAAGCAAAATTTCCGTCACCGCCCACTGCAATACCACCATCGGCCTGCCCGGAACCCTGAGCTGCCGTCTCCAGCCCAACCACACCACCGACGATCCGGAGGGCATCACCGCCTCCGTGCTGGAAGGCTTAAGCTTCGGCGCGGGGGACGCGGTAATCGGCCTGAACCCGGTGACGGATTCCCCGGAGCAGGTGGGCAAGGTCCTGCGGCGGTTCCAGGAGATCAAGGAGCACTGGGCCATTCCCACCCAAATCTGCGTTCTGGCTCACGTCACTGCCCAGATGAAGGCGGTACGGGCAGGGGCCCCCTGCGATCTGATCTTCCAGTCCATCGCGGGAAGCCAGAAGGGCAACGAAGCCTTCGGCTTCTCCGCCGCGACCCTGGAAGAGGCAAGGCAGCTTCTATTAAAAGAAGGCACCTGTGAAGGGCCCAACGTCATGTATTTTGAAACCGGCCAGGGCAGCGAGCTCAGCTCGGGCGCCCACCACGACACCGACCAAGTGACCATGGAGGCCCGGTGCTACGGCTTTGCCAAGCGTTTCCAGCCCTTCCTGGTGAACACGGTGGTGGGCTTCATCGGCCCGGAATATCTGTACGACGCCAGGCAGGTGACGAGAGCAGGCCTGGAGGATCACTTCATGGGCAAGCTTACCGGCATTTCCATGGGCTGTGACTGCTGCTATACCAACCACATGAAGGCGGATCAGAACGACATTGAGAATCTGGCGGCGCTGCTGACCATGGCGGGGGCCAATTACTTCATGGGCATTCCCCATGGGGACGACATTATGCTCAACTATCAGACCACCGGCTTCCGGGAGACGGCGGCCCTCCGGGAGATTACGGGGAAGACCGCTATTCCGGAGTTCCAGAAGTGGCTTGAAAAGATGGGCTTTGTGGAAAACGGGAAACTTACTAAGAAGGCGGGAGACGGCTCGGCGCTGCTGTTTTGACAGATCGGGCAAAGCCTTCCCCTCTGGGGTGGTGCTTCGCGCAGCGAATCAAGATCATGATGGCTGCCAGCGGCAGCCATACCACAATTCATAGGTGGCACTGCGAAGCAGTGACGGATGAGGTTGTTTCGTACTATAGAGCCATACTTGGGAGCGCAAGCGAGAAACTGCTCTTAAGGCGCCACCACCTCACCCGCCCCCTTCTGGGGCACCCTTACACCGTGGTATGATTGCCACTGGCAATCATGGATATTTGAATCTGCTGCGCAGTGCACCACCCCAAAAAGGGGGGCATAGGGCTTCGCCCCGGTGGGATGACAGCCCAGAGGAAGAAGGAGAAACTATGGAACTGGAAAAAGATTTACTGGCCCGGCAGGAGGCGCGAACCCTGGCCCGGGCAGCGGAACAGGCCCAGCGGCGCTTAGGGGAAATGTCCCAGGCCCAGCTGGACAAAATCGTGGAGGCCATGGGCGCTGCCTTTACCCGGGAAGCGGAAGCTCTCGCGGAAATGGCCGTAAAGGAGACGGGCTTTGGTAACGTGCCCGATAAGACCAGAAAGAACCGGTTCGCATCGGAGACGGTGGTGGCGGCCCTGCGGGGCATGAAGACCGTGGGCATTTTAAAGGACGACAGGGAGAAGAAGGTCTGGGACATCGCCGTTCCCGTGGGGGTCATTGCGGCCATCATCCCCAGCACCAACCCCACCTCTACCGTGTGCTATAAGGCGGCCATTGCCTTAAAATCCGGCAATGCCATCGTCTTCTCCCCCCACCCAAACGCCTTAAACTGTACCAGAAGGGCGGCGGAGATCGTGGCGGCGGCAGCGGAAGCGGCAGGAGCCCCCAGGGGGAGTATCGGCTGCACCAGCATCCCCTCCCTGGATGGGTGCCGGGAGCTGATGGGAGCGCCGGAAGTCAAGCTGATTCTCGCCACCGGCGGCCCCGGCATGGTGAAGGCGGCCTATTCCTCCGGAAAGCCTGCCATCGGCGTAGGGCCCGGCAACGGTCCTTCTTATATTCACCGGAGCGCGGATGTGGGACGGGCCATGGGGTGCATCCTACAGTCCAAGACCTTTGACAATGGCACCGTCTGCGCCTCGGAGCAGAGCATCATTGTGGAAAAGGAAATGGAGGAAGCGGTGATCCGGGAAGGAAAGAAGCTGGGCTTCTACTTCCTGAGCACCGAGGAAGCGGGGAAGCTGAGCCGGCTTCTCTTCAAGCCCACCGGGGGCATCAATCCGGCCATCGTGGGCAAAAGCGCCCTCACTCTGGCGGAAAAGGCGGGCATCCAGGTTCCCGGCAGTACCAAAATTCTGGTGGCCCGGGAGCAGGAGGCAGGCCCCACCCGGCCCTATTCCATGGAAAAGCTGTGTCCCGTGCTGGCGTTTTTCGTCATGGACAGCGAAGATGCGGTGCTTTCCCGGGCGGTGGAGGTGCTGACCCATGAGGGCAGCGGCCATACCTTCTCCATCCACGCGGAGGATGAAGGGGTGGTGCGCCGGTTCGCGGCCAAGGTGCCCGTGTCCCGCTTCCTGGTGAATACCCCGGCGGTGCTGGGGGGCATCGGGGAGAGTACGGGGCTGTTCCCGGCTTTGACCCTGGGCTGCGGAGCCGTGGGGGGAAGCAGCACCTCCAATAACGTGTCGCCTCTGGATTTAATCAACATCCGGCGGGTGGCCTGGGGGTTAGATACGGCCCCACAGCCCCAGGTGACGGTGAATGAAGACCTGGTGGAGCTGCTGACGGCAAAGATCTTAGAGAGATTGGGATAAATTGGGGTCCCCATAAAGGGTGCAGCCCTTTATGGGGAGAGGGAAAGCCCAAACACAGTCGGAGTTTTCCGCTTTCGGAAAACATAGAATTGTACTTGGTGCTTTGATGAAGTAATACTAAAACCTAATAAAACCCTTTGGTTTTATTAGGTCAGGCTGTCGAAAAACC
>DLAP01000029.1:32751-37575 GCA_002493965.1 Clostridiales bacterium UBA7044 | reverse complement strand
TGCGTTATTCAGTACGCATTATTTTACAAAGGATCAGGGTGATATTGTCTTTCCCTCCCTGGGAAAGGGCCTGATCCAGCAGTCCTTTCGCCGCGGCCTCTATGCTGGCGGCGGCAAGACCGGCCCGGAGCTGTTCCTGGGTCAGCATATCCGTCAGACCGTCGGAGCAGAGCAGATACCGGTCCTCCGGCCTTATGTGTTCCGTGAGGATGTGGGGCTCCAGGACGGTTTCCCACGGGGGCATTCCCAAATACTGGGTTAGAGGCGGTTTCCCCTCCCGGGCCCAGGGAAAAAGGTGATCCTGGGAAAGCTGGATCAGCTCCCTGTTCCGGAGCCGGAAAATTCTGCTGTCGCCCAGATTGCACAGATGCACCTTCCTGCCGGAGAACAGGGCCAGGGCCGCCGTGGTTCCCGTGGCCTTCAGGCTGTGGGCGGAGCCGTAATTACAGATCCGCTGATTGGCTCTCCGGCAGTAGCTTTTCAGCGCCGCCTGGGGACGCAGGCCGGGCTTTAGGGTTCCCGCCTCCCTGGCTGCCAGGAAAGCGGCGGTTTCTCCCTGCTGCTCTCCACCCAAACCGTCGAAGACTCCGAACAGGGGCTTTTCCCCGGAGAAAACATGGCCGCAGATGGGAGCTTGGGTCCCCGCGTTTTCCTGGGGCAGGATTTCCCCCGCACAGAAGAAATTGTCCTGATTCCCGGGACGGAGGAAACCGGGATGGCTCAGGCATACATAGGAAATTCGGGTACGCATAGCTGCCTCCTCTCTGCTGCCAGTATAGCAGAGAATGGAGGGAAGGCTGTAAAATGGATTTTCCCGGGGAAACGGCAAAAAGACCTATGACGGAATTGCTGCGCGCAAACCCCGTCATGGGTCGATGCTTGTGCTTCAGGGGACCGTCCGGCCAGTCCGTCGAGGCAGCGGTGCCCAGGCCACACCGGCCCTGCCGCCAAAGCCCTGAAAAAAGCGCTGGCCGCCGCCTCGGCCGGAAAAATGGAAAAATAGTTGCAAACGGGTTCTTTTTCTGGTATACTGTAAAATGGCTATATAAGGGCATCAATAAAATATAAAATTCTCAGGGAGCCCCGAGCCTTTCAGCGTGGCGGAACGGCCAGGCGGAATGGTTCTTCCCTCCCTGTATCAAAAACGGAGGATTGCCTGTGAGCGCATCCAATATTATTTCCCTCCTGGGCGGACTGGGAGCCTTCCTGTTCGGCATGAAGTATATGGGCGAGGGCCTGGAAATGGCCGCCGGTTCCCGGATGAAGGACCTGCTGGAAAAGCTGACCCGGAATAAAATCCTGGGCTTCCTGCTGGGCGCATTCGTCACCGTGGTGATCCAGTCCTCTTCGGCTACCACCGTGATGGTCATGGGCTTTATCAACGCCGGAATTATGGACCTTTACCAGGCCACCGGCGTCATCTTCGGTGCCAATATCGGTACCACCATCACCAGCGTGCTGATTGCTTTGGACGCTTCGGGTATCGCTCCCTTCTGTCTGTTTGTAGGCGCGTTTCTGATGCTCTATGCTCCCAAGAAAAATCTCCGCCACTGGGGACAGATTATCCTGGGCTTCGGCCTGCTTTTCCAGGGCCTGCATACCATGAGCGGCGCTATGGAGCCGCTGAAGGATGCGGTCTGGTTCCAGAATTTTGTCCTCCATGCCACCAATCCCATTCTGGGTCTGCTGGTGGGCGCGGCTCTCTGTGCCGTCATTCAAAGCTCCTCTGCCGCCGTTGGTATCGTCCAGGCCCTGGCCATGCAGGGGGTCATGCCGTTGAACTTCGCTTCCTATCTGATCTGCGGCATCAATGTTGGCTCTGCCATGCCCACCATTCTTGCCTCCATGAATGCAAGGAACAACGCCAAGAGAGCCTCCATTATTTACCTCATCAATAACGTGGTAGGCGCCATCATAATGATTCCCGTAACCATGGCTCTGCCATATACGGACTTTATTGCGGGCCTGGTGCCGGATCCGGCCTTCCAGGTGTCCCTGATTCACATTATCTTCAAGGCGGTCAGCGCCCTGGTGCTGCTGCCCATGACAAACTGGGTGGTCAAGCTGACCTACCTGGTGATTCCCAAGCAGCAGCACGAGGATGTGCGGCGGCTGGAATATATCGACGTCAACCTGGTGGGTACTCCCAGCGTTACCACGCTCCAGATCCGCAACGAGGTGAGCCGCATGGCCTCCCTGGTATCGGATAACATCACCATGGCCCATGACGATCTGCTCGCCGGCAAGCCTGTCCACGCAAAGGAGATCATGGGCAACGAGTCGGTGATCGATTTCCTGGCCGACGCCATCAGCGATTTCCTGGTGAAGCTCAATGTCCAGGAGCTGTCCGCCAAGGAATCCAAATATGTGACCCGGGTCTACCAGGCCCTCAACGACCTGGAGCGGATCGGCGACTACGCGGAGAAGATGCTGCACCTGACGGAAAAAAGCCAGGAGCAGGACATTGTCTATTCGGAATCGGCCAAGGCCGAGATCACAGCCATTTACGAGGAGGCTGTGACACTGTACCGGCGATCCGTCGCAGGGTTCTATGAGCAGAATGTCTCCTTCAATGAACTGAAGAAGCTGGCCAGAATCCAGCTGGATGTGCGCAGGCAGACCAACCAGTCCCAGCAGAACCACATGGAGCGGATGCGCCGGGGGGAGTGCTTTACCGATGCGGGCATTCTCTTTGGAGAGGTTCTCAACTGTCTGAGCCGTATCAGCGGCCACGCCATTAACATCGCCGAGGTTTCCACACCTCAGAACTGATACAGAGAAAACCGCCGCCCTTTCCGGTCACGTTCGGAAAGGGCGGCATTGTCATAGGCCCTCCCGGGCCGCTTGCTTTCTCCTTATGATCTTTTTAAAAGCTTCAATCCTATGAATTGATTTTTATTGAATATCAGTATCAGCCTCGCTTGCACACGATAGCCCCCCAATTGCTTCCTTACCATCCCGTCCAGTGTCCAATCGAAAAACCTGTGGGTTTTGATGGCACGTTTTATCCTCCGGGTATGGAACGGGTTTCATGTTGGTATGCCATCATCAGAGCAAACCGCATCATGGTTGACCAGGTGGACTTCCTGATTGCCTGCATCTGGCATCCTGTCAGCAAAGCCAGAGAGTTGACGCAGTACGCCAGGAGAAAAGAGCAGAAGGGCTTAATCACGGTGACTGTAATAAAACAAAATGAAGAAACATTGACGCTTATAGGGAAGCACCCAGGAGGGTTTCTCCTGACAGCATGGGGTAACATATGAAAAAGGGGCTGCCATCGGGCAGCCCCTTCACAGAATGGAATGATTTTATTGGTTAAAAATCCGGAATAAATCCAACGTCCGCGCTGTCCGCTTCCTGGGTAAAGCCCTCCAGATGGTTTAAGTACATCCAGCTGAGCACCGCGTCATATTCTTCGTCGGTGATCCGGCGGTCAAAGGGAGCGGGAAGGCCGCCCATAGGCGTATATTGCCGCATAAGGCTGACTAAGACAACCCCGGGGGCGAAGGTTTCCCCGATCCAGTCCAGCACCCGGAGAGAATTATCCACACAGCCAGGGAGAATCAGGTGACGGATGATGGTGCCCCGGGTGATTTTGTCCCCTGCCCACTGTACCGGGCCAGTCTGACGCGCCATCTCCTGGATAGCGGCGGCGGCCACCGGGAAGTAATCCGCCGCTCCGGACAGGGAGAGGGCCAGAGCGGGGTCCGCGTATTTGAGATCCGGCAGGTAGATGTCCACCTTCCCTTCCAGCTCCCCCAGGGTCTCCACCCGCTCATAGCCGCCGCAGTTATATACCACCGGCACGGGAAGCTTCGGCGTCAGGGCCGGGAGAATGGTTGGCAGGAAATGGGTAGGCGTTACGAGATCGATGTTCTCCGCCCCCTGGGAAATCAGGTCCTCAAAAAGCGCCCGGAGCTCCTGGGAATCCATGGGCTTCCCCGCGGCACCGCCGCTGATGGCTTTGTTTTGACAGTATTTGCAGCCCAGGGTGCAGCCACCGAAGAAGACCGCACCGCTGCCCCCGTTTCCGGCGAGAGCCGGTTCCTCCCACTTGTGGAGCATGGCCTTGGCAACCAGCGCCGTGGCAGGGCAGCAGCAGAAGCCCAGCTTCCCGTTTTCCCGATCGGCGCCGCATTGCCGGGGGCAGAGGGTGCAGTTTAAGTAGTTCATCGTCATCCCGTCCTTTTGCTGCTATCATACCAGTTTTTTTCTTCTTTCTCAACCTAATCTTTACGTGAGGAAGAAATTATGGTATGATAGTACATATTTTTAGGAAGAAGGAAGCGCTATGAAAATTCGTTTCGCCCAGGAGCAGGACATTCCCGGCCTGATTGATCTATTAAAGCAGGTGGGAGAAGTGCACCACCAGATTCGCCCCGATCTGTTTCACGCTGGGGCGCAGAAATATGACGAAGACACCTTGAAGGCCCTTTTAAAGGACAGCACCCGGCCCATTTTTGCCGCCATCCGGGGGGAAAAGGTGGCAGGCTACGCCTTCTGCATCCTCCAGGAGACAAGGGGAGAGCCGGCGTTGGCGGACCGGAAGGTGCTGTACATCGACGATCTGTGCGTAGACGAAGCCGTCCGGGGCGGCGGCATTGCGAAGGCCCTCTATGACCGGGTCTGCGCTTATGCCAGGGAACTTCAGTGCGATGCCGTGACATTAAACGTCTGGTGCGGCAACGATCGGGCCATGCGCTTTTACGAAAAGTGCGGCCTCAAGCCCCAGAAAATCGGAATGGAGTATATTTTATACTGATATTCAATAAAACTTTCATTCGGAGAATTGAAGTTTTTTATATGAAGATCATAATGAGACGG
>DLAP01000029.1:18669-32469 GCA_002493965.1 Clostridiales bacterium UBA7044 | reverse complement strand
GTTTTATTAGGTTTTAGTATTAAAGTAAGGAGCACCAAATGGCTTTTGACGCAGTATTTTTGTCCGCCGTTCTGACGGAGGTTCGGGAAAAATGTCTGGGCGGACGGGTGGATAAGATCCACCAGCCCAGCCGGGATCTGCTGATCCTCCATATCCGGGGCAGGGAGAGCCGGGAAAAGCTGCTGTTTGCCCCCAACCCCACTGCGCCCCGGCTTCATTTAACCAGCGTCTCTCCGGAAAATCCGTCGGAGCCGCCTATGTTCTGTATGCTCCTGCGCAAGCACCTGTTGGGAGCGAGACTGGCGGAAATTACCCAGCTTCCCATGGAGCGGGCGGCCTTTTTTGTCTTCGACTGCACCGACGAAATGGGCTACCCGGTTCAGAAGACCCTGGCAGCGGAGCTGATGGGCCGGACCTGCAACCTGTACCTGCTGGACCCCGACGGGCGGATTATCGACTGCCTGCGCCGGATCGGCCTGGACGAGAGCGCCAGACGGGCGGCGCTGCCCGGCCTTAAATACCAGCTTCCGGAGCCGGTGGAAAAGCGTGACCCCAGGCAGGCGGATTATCCTGCCCTGCTTCGGGAAGCGGGGGCGGATGTGCTGGCTGACCGGCTGATGGACGCTTTGGGTGGCCTTTCCCCCTTGGTATGCCGGGAGGCGGCATTGTACGCCGCCGGGGACGTGGACGCCCGGGTGACGGGGTGTGACGTGGAAATCACCGGGGAAAAATTGGGCCGGTTCTTTCAGGAAAATCTCAATCACCCCGCTCCCTATTACTATGCCCTGCCCGACGGCACCCCAAAGCAGTTTGCCTTCTGCCCCATAAAGCAGTATGGCGATTGCCAGCAGGCGGAATCCTTCAGCGCATTGCTTGACAGCTACTATACGCTACGGGACCGGAAGGACGCCATGCGTCAGAAGAGCCAGTCCGTCCGGAAGACCGTGCAGAATCTCTGCACCCGCTTGAGCCGGAAGCTGGCCATTCAGGAGAAGGAGCTGACGGCCACCTACGACCGGGAGCGGCTTCGCCAGTTGGGGGATATCCTCACCGCCAATCTCCACCGGATCGTGAAGGGCCAGACCAAGGTGGCGTGTGAGGACTTCTACGATGAAAACATGTCCCTCATTGAGATTCCTCTCAGTCCCACCCTGTCCCCCCAGGGTAACGCTGCCAAATTCTACAAGGACTACGCCCGGATGAAGAACGCAGAGAAGGAGCTGACCCATCAGATCGCCCTGGGCGAGAATGAGCTGAGCTACCTGAAAAGCGTTCTGGAGGAACTGAACCGGGCGGGAACCGAGGGGGAACTGGAGGAAATCCGCCGGGAATTACAGGAGGGCGGCTACCTGCGCCCGGACGTGGGCAGGCGGAAAATGAAGAGCGCCAAGGTCTCCCCCATGCGCTTTGAATCCACCGACGGCTATCCCATAACCGTTGGCCGGAACAACAAGCAGAACGAAGAGCTGACCTTCAAATCCGCCCGAAAGGACGACATCTGGTGCCACGCCTCCAAGGTCCACGGCGCCCACGTCATCATCTCTTGCAACGGGACCGCCCCAACCGACGATACCGTCACCCAGGCTGCCCAGCTGGCCGCTTTCTATTCCGAAGCCACGGGTGGACAAAACATTCCGGTGGATGTAACGACGGTGAAGCAGGTGAAGAAAATTCCAAACGGCAAACCCGGTATGGTCATTTACCACACCTACAAAACCGTGATCTGCAATCCCTACGCCGATATTGTGGTGGACGAACTGAACGCGGAAAAGAAGCCGGAGAGTTGAGAAAGCTTGTCATAGTCTGTCTGATCTTGTCCTTGACTTTCCGGGCGGGTATGTTAAAATTAAATTAGCATCCAAAACCGGAGGTTGCGAAAGAATAGAGAGAATTTATAGGAGGATTTTATTATGGCATATTGTAAGAATTGCGGAAAGCAGATTGATGACGCCGCCGTTGTCTGTCCCTACTGCGGCGTTGCCGCTACGCCCACCGTTACGGACAATGGCGGCTTTGGCTGGGGCATCCTGGGCTGCTGCATTCCCATTGTAGGCCTGATCCTGTTCCTGGTTTGGAAAGACACCAAACCCAAGACCGCAAAGGCCGCTGGCATCGGCGCCCTGGTTTCCGTCGGTGTGTCGGTTGTGTTCTATCTGCTGTCCGCTGTCCTGGGAATTGCTGCCGCCGGGCTGTAAGGCTTGGAGCAATGGCTTTATAAATGGCTCCCGATTTTCTTCGGATGCCACTGCCGGGATGACCGCTCCTTTCACTATCACGGAAAGAAGTTTCCCGTCTGCGCACGGTGCACCGGGGAACTGGCGGGAATGCTCCTGCTGATCCTTTCCTGCTGGTTTTGTCTGCCACCCGCCTGGGCTGCGGGGCTGATGATGGTTCCTTTGATTGTGGATGGCTTTTGCCAGATGCTTACTCCCTATGAGAGCACCAATCTCCGCAGACTGCTGACGGGGATCCTGTTCGGCTACGGATTTGCCGCACTGCTGGCCATCAGCTGGCTGGCGGTGTTCCGGTACGGCTTCCGTTTGGGAAAGCGCCTCTGGAATAAGTAAAACACAGACCGTCTGTATACACAAGAAAAACTGGAGAAACCGCAAAAATCGCGATTTCTCCAGCTTTCTTTTCAAAAAGGGCGTTATGCCATGGTTTCCAGAATCCGCCGGGCAACATACACGCCGCTGGCGGAGGCGTGGGACAGGGAGTGGGTCACGCCGCTGCCGTCGCCGATGACGTACAGCCCCTTGTGTCGGGTTTCCAGGTTCTCGTCCAGAGAGACTTCCATGTTGTAGAACTTGACCTCCACGCCATAGAGCAGGGTGTCGTCGTTAGCGGTGCCGGGAGCGATTTTATCCAGGGCATAAATCATTTCGATGATGCCGTCCAAAATCCGCTTGGGCAGCACCAGGCTCAGGTCGCCGGGGGTGGCCTTCAGGGTGGGACGGACGAAGCTCTCCTCCATCCGCTGCACCGTGCTCCGGCGGCCCCGGATCAGATCCCCGAACCGCTGAACGATGACGCCGCCGCCCAGCATGTTGCTAAGCCGGGCGATGGACTCGCCATAGCCGTTGGAATCCTTGAAGGGCTCGGAGAAGTGCTTGGCTACCAACAGGGCAAAGTTGGTGTTCTCCGTGTGTTTGTCCCCGGATTCGTAGCTGTGGCCGTTGACGGTGATGATGCCGTTGGTGTTCTCATTGACCACAATGCCATGGGGATTCATACAGAAGGTGCGGACCTTGTCCTCAAATTTTTCCGTCCGGTAGACGATCTTGCTTTCGTACAGCTCGTCAGTCAGGTGGGAGAAGACCACGGCGGGCAGCTCCACCCGGACGCCGATGTCCACCCGGTTAGATCTCGTGGGAATGTCCATTTCCCTGCACACCGTCTCCATCCACTTAGAGCCGCTTCTGCCCACGGAAATGACGCAGTCCTTGCAGGTAAATACGCCGGCGGAGGTGGTAAGCCGATAGCCCTCCGGTTCCTTCTCCACGTGCTCCACGGCGGTGTCGAAGAAGAAATGAACCTGATCCTTTAGGTTATCGTAGAGATTTCCCAGGACCTGATAGTTGATGTCGGTGCCCAAGTGCCGGACGGAGGCATCCAGAAGCTGGAGGCCATTCTGGATGCACAGCTTTTTGATGCTGGTGCCGGTGGTGGAGTACATTTTGGTGCCCTCGCCGCCGTAGCGCATATTGATTTTGTCCACATAGTGCATCAGTTCCAGGGCCTTTTCCTTGCCGATGTACTCGTAGAGGGTGCCTCCAAAGTCGTTGGTCACGTTATACTTGCCATCGGAGAAGGCCCCCGCCCCGCCGAAGCCGCTCATAATGGAGCAGGTCTTGCAGCCGATGCAGCTTTTGACCTTCTTCCCGTCAATGGGGCATTTCCGCTTATGGAGGGCGTGGCCCAGTTCGAAGACGGCAACGTTCAGATCCGGGCGGCCCGAAATCAGTTCATAGGCGGTGAAAATGCCGCCGGGGCCGGCGCCGATGATGGCAATATCGTAATTCATAATGCGTTCGTCCTTTGCTTTCAGAAGTAGGGGCAGCGCCCTTTCGGGCAGAAAAAAACCGCAACCAGCGGGTCAGAAAAAGCCTCGCTGTTTACGGAAAACATTTCATTTTCGTTAGCCTTTGTTATCATAACATGGGAACCTAAAAAAGTAAAGGGAAAAAACAGAATTCAAAAAAAGATTTCTCCGTGCAAGACGGAATTTCTCCACGGAAATTCGGCTTTTTTCAAAAATATTTCACAAATTCCGGAATCTGCCTGGGAAGAAAGTTCCGGAAACGCAGAAGATAAAAGAGTAAAATAAAATTCTGTCCGTCTTGGGAAACCGACGGTTCCCTTCCCCCGGACAAAAACGGAAAGGGAAAAAACGTCTATTTGATAAAAAGATACTGAAATTGAGAAAATTTGGAGATTTTATCCTGTTTTCGGATTGCGGACCAAAAAATACAATGCAATTTATCCAAAAAAAGATGCGTTTTGCGACATTCGTCAATTGACCCGGGGGCAAAAATCTGATATGATAGACCCATCCCAGGAAAGAGTAAATGAAGGAGGGAAACCGTATGAATCTGCTTGCAATCATTTGGCTGGTGCTGTTGGTCGTGTTTCTGATCGCGGAAGCCGCCTGCCCCATCCACCTGGCTTCCATCTGGTTCGCGGTGGGAGCGCTGGTAGCGCTGCTATGCAGCTTGGTGGGAGTGCCGGTGTGGCTTCAGATCACGCTGTTCGTCCTTGTGTCCGCCGGACTGCTGGCACTGCTGTGGCCCTTGGTCCGCAAGTACATGAATCCCAAGCTGGTGGCCACCAATGTGGATGCCATGGCGGGATCGGTTGGCATTGTGGTCAGTCCCATTGATAACGTGGACGCGGTGGGCCAGGTGAAGGTCAATGGCATGGAATGGAGCGCCCGCAGCACCACCGGAGAAGACATCCCCGCAGGCGCAAAGGTCCGGGTAGACCGGGTCCAGGGCGTCAAGGTCTATGTCACCGCAGTGGAAGTCCCCGCAGAAGTTAAGTAAGTCAAAAAAGAGAACAGGCTAGTTCTCAGAGAAAATCAGGAGGTAAAATTATGGGTCTATTCATTTTGTTAGTGGTCATCGTCATTGCATTCATTATCGTCATTTCCAACATTTCCGTTGTCCAGCAGTCCCGGGCTTACGTCATTGAGCGTCTGGGTGCCTTCCACAGTGTCTGGGGCGTGGGTATGCACTTTAAGGTTCCCTTCCTGGATCGGGTGGCCCGGAAGGTCAGCCTGAAGGAGCAGGTCCTCGATTATCCTCCCCAGCCCGTGATCACCAAGGATAACGTCACCATGCAGATCGACACGGTCATTTATTTCCAGATTACCGACCCCAAGCTGTACACCTACGGCGTGGAGCAGCCCATGATGGCCATGGAAACCCTGACCGCCACCACCCTGCGTAACATCATCGGCGAGCTGGAGCTTGACCAGACACTGAACTCCCGGGATCTGATCAACACCAAAATGCGTTCCATCCTGGACGAGGCTACCGATCCCTGGGGCATCAAGGTCAACCGGGTGGAGCTGAAGAACATTCTGCCGCCCACGGACATCCAGAACTCCATGGAGAAGCAGATGAAGGCGGAACGTGACCGTCGTCAGGCAATCCTGCAGGCAGAGGGCTCCAAGAAGTCTGCTATTCTGCTGGCCGAAGGTGAGAAGGAATCCGCCATTCTCCGGGCAAACGCCGAGAAGCAGGCCGCCATTTTGAAGGCAGAGGCCGAGCGGCAGTCCGCGATTCTGAAGGCCGAAGGTGAGGCTGAGGCCATCCGGAAGGTGCAGCAGGCTCTGGCTGACTCTCTGGAGATGCTGAACGAGAAGGCCCCCAACGACTCCGTCCTGCGGCTGAAAGCCATCCAGGCCATGGAGAAGGTGGCCGATGGCAAGGCTACCAAGGTCATCATCCCCAGCGAGATGCAGGGCCTGGTGGGTCTGGCGAACGGCATCGTGGAAGGCGTGAAGCAGTAATCTCATGGCAAAGAAGGAAGAACGGTTCCTCAAGATCTATTCTCAGGGCAGCGGTTTTAGCTCCTTGAATGAGATATGGGTTGACAAACGGACCGGTGTGAACTATTTATTCCATGCCAGCGGCTACGCCGGCGGATTGACCCCGCTCCTCAACGCCGACGGAAAGCCGGTGGTGACCCCTGTCACCTGGGAAAAGGAATAAAATGCGTCCTGCCACGGGGTTTCCCGTGGCAGGATTTTGTTATGCCTGGTTCAGTTTGCTTGCCAGATACAGCACCTGAGCGGCAGCGCCCCGGGTGAGGGGGCCTTCCCCATCCAGAGAGATTCCCTGCTTCGCCAGGGCGGCCAGTGCGTCCCGTGCCCAGACGGGGGCGGCATCTTCTTCCTCCTGACCCAGGGCTTCCGCGGCTCCGTCCAGGTTCAGGGCGTTGCACAGCATGACGGAGGCTTCCCCGCCGGAGATCACCTCATTTGCCCCAAAGACCTCCTGTTCCGGCAGCCCCGCCGTCAGGCCGGAGCGCATGGCGGCGGCCAGATAGGGCTGGAGCCACTTGGGAATTTCATCGGTGTAGCCGGTGTAGGTGAGGTCGGCGTCCGTGGGGATGTCCAGGGCCTTCACCAGCATGGTCACAAATTCTCCCCGGGTCACTTGCTTTTCTGGGGAGAAGCAGGCATTGTCACTCAGGGTCTCCCCGATGAAAATACCGGTGTTTTTCATCCACTCTGCGGCGAATTGACAGTCCTTACCCAGGGTGTCCGTATACTGGGCTGCATCGGTGGGCTTGAGAATGGTGATGGTGATGACAGCCTCCCGGGAAGTTTTCCCGGCGGGGTCCGTGGCGGTGAAGGTGAAGGAGTCCACTCCTACCTTATTCTTCTTCGGGGTATAGGTGAAGCCCCCGTCCTCCCGGATGTTCACATTTCCCCGCTTTGGGGCACGGGTGACGGTGTAGGTCATGGGCTGGCCCTCCGGGTCCGTAACCTTCAGGTGATCGCTGACGGGAATGTTTTTATAGGTCTCCACAGCGGAATCCTCTGCCACAGGCGGCAGGTCTTCCTTCCCCCGGATGCCGATGGTCATGGTCACATTCTCCGCCACATGATCCGGGAAAATGGGCAGATACCCTACCTGGACGCTTTGATCCACCTCTGTCCGGGTGGGAGCGAAGGTCATCTGGGACACCTGGTCAGCGGTGAGGATATCCCCTGCCCGAAGGACCCGGGTTCCCAGCAGAACGCTGCCCTTCCCCTCCGGCAGATCGGTGATGCAGATGCCGGAGATGGCCTCCTCCGGGGAAAAATCCTCGGCGGAGAAGCAGTACACGCTGTCTGAGTCCACCTCCAGGGCGGACACCGTCCCGGCCAGGGAAAAGACACAGCCCAGGGCGGTAAGGAAAGGGATGGCTCGTATTCGATACATGGTTCATACCTCCAAAATTGATTTCCGATGGTATTGTTTGCCAGCCATGGGAAAATTATTCAGAAAATTTTGGAGGGGTGCGGATTTGCCTTCTGGGGCGGAATCTGGTATAATAAAAAAGACCATCAGGCAGACGGTTTCCCAAGGAGGTTCGCGTATGCAAGTAAAGAAAAACTATCAGGCACTTCCCAAGGCAAAAGAATTGCGGCACAATATGACGCCTCATGAGCGGAAGTTATGGTATCTTTTCCTGAGAAAATATCCTGTAAAGATATATAAGCAGAGAATTATCGATTCTTTTATCGTTGATTTTTACTGTGCGTCCGCAAAATTGGTGATCGAGCTTGACGGTTCACAACACTATACAGAACAGGGTCAGGCCTATGATAAAGAGCGCAGCGACTGTTTGGCACATTATGGGCTGGAGGTCCTTCGCTTTTCCAACAGCGAGATCGACAATCAATTTGAGGCGGTTTGTGAGAAAATTCATAGGATCATTCAAAGCAGGCTGGAAGGGTAAGCCCTCTCAGTCAAAAATCAAAAATTTTTGCCAGCTCTCCCAAAGGGAGAGCCAAGTGCCTTGCCCCGTTTCTTCACCGCTCTAAAATCTTAGAACTACGCACTTGCCTCTCCCTTTGGGAGAGGTGGATCGGTGCGCGGCACCGAGACGGAGAGGGCGCACACGGGACGCTGTTGCTACGCTGGAACAGCGCCCTCTCAGTCTCGCTTGCGCTCGACAGCTCCCCCAGAGGGGGAGTCAAGAGAGTGGTTCAAAGTTTTGGGGGTGAAAAAGCAAAGCGGACGGGAAAAACCGTCCGCAATGTGGCTGTGGATCATTCTTTTTCTGCGCCGCAGTAAATGCGAATGGCCTCCCGGGCGAAGGCGCCGGTACCCTTTCCACCGGCCATGTCGATGTTCTCCGTCAGGCTGCCGCCTCCGGCGTACAGATCCCCCAGACCCAGAAGAAGCTGGTTGGTACAGTTGTAGAAATTCTCCGTAAAGAAGTCCTGCAGCCGTTTGACCCAGGCCTGAACCTCCTGATGGTCGGGGGAAAGGTGCTTCATCTGACCAAGTTGCGTAAACATGGCCATAGTCTGCCTGCCTAAATCCGCTTGCTGCTCTTTTGTGCGGCCTTTGGCCTTTTCCTGGGACTCCCGGTAGGCATCCGTCTTTCCGTATAAGGTCTCTGCCTGGGCGCTGTAGTCGTCCAGCTCCCCGATTTTAAAGTTATCAAATTCCAAATATCTCACTCCAATCATTTTTAGTCCCACCGCAAGATGGATCAGATTTTGCAGGTGGGTTTTCTTTTGCTCCAAAAGGGCAATCTGCCGCTCCAGAACCCGGTTCCGGTCATAGTCGTCAGATTCCAGGATATTCCCGATCTCCTTTAAGGGAAACCCCAGTTCCCGGTAAATCAGGATCAGGTACAGCCGTTCCAGAGCCTGGTCATCGTAGAGCCGGTAGCCCCCGTCCGTCAGGGCGGTGGGCTTCAGCAGCCCCGTGGCGTCGTAGTACCGCAGGGTCCGTACGCTGATTCCGGTGAGAGCAGCCATTTGTGTTACTGTTTTCATGATGGTTCCTCCTTTCGGAAATCATCATACAGCATGACGTAAGGAGAGAGTCAAGAGGGATTTTTGGGAATTTTCAAAGTTTTTTCAGGGCCTCCCTTTAACCCAGGCAGCTGCCGCAGGGGGCATAGCCCGCGTCAATGGCCTCCTGGTAGCTGTCAAAAATCACCTGATTCTTTTCCGTGGGCAGATTGGCACAGCCGGGACTGTGGAATTTTCTGGAATTTTTGTTGCCGATAAAGCGGGTATCTGCCGGCTCCGCGTCCTCCGGCTGGACGTTTTGATTCTCCCAGGTGAAGCGGATGGTTTCCCCGTCGCTGAATGCGATGACGTGGCCCAGCTTGTCGGTGCGCAGGATGATGACCCCGGCCTGCTTTAAGCGGGACAGAGGCTCCTCATGGGGATGGCCGTAGTCGTTTCCTTCTCCTACGGAGATCACACCGTAGGTGGGATTTGCCTCATTGAGGAAGCGGTAGCCGGTGGAGGTGTTGGAGCCGTGGTGCCCCACCTTGAGCACATCGCAGCCAAAGTCCATGCGCCCCTCCCACCAGTCCAGCATATCGTTTTCCGCATCCGTCTCCATGTCCCCGGTGAACAGGAAAGCGGTATCGCCGTATTCCACCTTCAGCACAATGGAGGTGTTGTTGGGGTCGGGATAGGTCTTCACCGGTCCCAGCACGGTCAGAACCGCCTCCCCCAGGCTCAGGGTGTCCCCCGGGGCGGGAATGGTGACGGTAAGCCTCTGCTGGTCAACGTAGTACAGGAAGCTGTCAAAAATTTTGGAGGAATAGGTCTTCGTGGGGGCGTAGACTGCTTTCGTGGGGTAGACGGCCAGCACCGAGGGAAGTCCGCCTACATGATCCTCATGAGCGTGGGTGCAGACCACCGCCGCAAGGCTCTCCACCCCCTGCTGCTCTAAGTAGGACACGATCAGCTGGCCGTCATCCCGGTTGCCGCCATCGATGAGCAGATATTCTCCCCCGCATTCCAGCAGGGCGCAGTCCGCCTGACCCACGTCAATAAAATGGACGGTGAGCCCAGCTTCGGAGACAGACGCCTGGGTTTCGGGAAGGTGGATTTCGATGACACAGCCGCTGAGCAGCAGGGAAAGGGTTAGCAGCAGGGCAAGCCATTTCTTTCTCATAAGGAACTCCTTCTTTACGAAATTTGCCGCCGGTTGGGGCGGCAAATGAATCTTTTACCTGCGCAGGTAATTCAGCAGGGCTTCTTTTTCGTTGGGCAGAGCCTCGTCCAGAACCTGATCCAGCAGAGTATGCAGCCCCTCGCCAATGGCTTTCCCACGAAGGCCCAGGGCCATCAGATCGTTTCCGTCCACGGCCAGATCTTTGACGGTGAGGCAGGCATCCTCCTGCCGGATTTCCTCCAGAAAGGCATAGAGCTGAGGGAAGATATTCTCCTCCTCCGCCTCGCCGGTTCCCTTGCTGCCCATGTCCGCCTCCTGAAGACGGAGCATGGAAAGGGCCATAGGAAAGCCCAGACCGCTGACCAGACGGCGGAGGGACTTTTTCGTCAGCCGCCGCTCCATATGATTCCGGATCAGAGTGACGGCCGCCTCCCGGAGGGCGGTGGGGGCCTTTAACCGGCGGAGAATCCCGTCCGCCATGTCCGCGCCCACCTGGGCATGGCCATAGAAATGGCCCCGTCCTGTTTCATCCGTGGTGAAGCTGGGGATTTTTCCTACATCGTGCAATAGGGCCGCCCACCGCAGTGTCAGATCCGGCGGCACCCCCTCCACCACATGGGCGGTGTGGGTGAACAGGTCGTAGGCGTGGTGGGGGCTTCGCTGGTCAAAGCCGATCATGGGCGCGAGCTCCGGAATCACCGCCGCCAGAATGGGGGCGAACCGGGTTAAATCCTCCGCTCTCGCCAGAGGAAGAAGCTTGCACAGTTCCTCGAAAACCCGCTCCCGGGCAAGGCTTTCCATCCGGGGCGCTTCTTCCTCCATGGCCCTTTCCGTCTCCGGGTCCACATCCAAATGGAAGCGGACGGCAAACCGCACCCCTCGCAGAATCCGCAGAGAATCCTCCCGGAACCGGGCCCAGGGGTCGCCTACGGCACGAAGGATCTTCTTTTCCAGATCTTCCCGGCCCCCAAAGGGATCCACAAATCCCCGGCTGGGGGAGAAAGCCATGGCGTTGATGGTAAAATCCCGGCGGGCAAGGTCGTTTTCCACCCTGGGAACAAAGGCCACCCAGTCCGGATGGCGGCTGTCCTGGTAGTCTCCTTCCGTTCGGAAGGTGGTGATTTCCACCACGCCGCAGTCCGTGACCACCCCCACGGTGCCGTGCTTCTCTCCCGCCAGCACCAAAGGAAAGTGGCAGAACAAACCTTCCGTCTCCTGAGGCAGGGCGGAGGTGCACAGGTCGTAATCCTTGGGCTTAAGCCTCAGGCAGGCATCCCGGACGCAGCCTCCCACCGCGTAGGCGGCGTAACCGGACTGTTCCAGGGCGGTGATGCACTGCTTCACGGTATCAGGCAGGATCATGGCTCGTTCCTTCCTTGCCTGTTTGTGTTTCAGGCGCCGGTTCTATGGCGCATAGGCTGGTCAGGCCCAGGATCCCCCCCGCCAGACACAGCCAGGGGCAGTCCGTCCGGGACAGGTCTACCATGCACAGGAAGACAGCGGAAAGTCCTGTGGCCAGCTGCATCCGCCGATGGGGGATGTCCACGGCGAAGGCGGCGGTATAGAACAGGAAAAAGGTCATGGCTACAGAGGCAAACAGAGGATAGAAATAGGTTTCCAGCTGACTTTCGCTGCTCCAGGTCCGGTAATGGTTAATGAGGTGGAACATATAAAACAGGCAGGGCACCACATACAATAGGGTGGAAGACTTTCGCCCCAGCAGGCGGCCAAAGCCTGCGGCCAGCAGGCAGGGGGCGCAGAGGATGCCCAGCACCTTCCATAATAGTCCCGGAATGCCGGGAAGCCCCGCGTCCATAGACAGGGTCGTATAGCAGATGAGAAACGCGGCGGCGCAGCACCCAATGCAGGCGGCTTTGGAAGGGGGGAAATTCCCTTCGTAGGCGGTGGGCCCCTTCATTTTTCCGGCGCAGAGAGCGATCAGAAGAAAAGCGCCGGCAGTGAGCAGCCACAGCAGGATTTCCAAGGGGTGTCCCGGCGTCAACAGCAGCCGGTCATCCAGGTTCACCCGGTAGAGGATCCACCGCAGCACCAGCCCCACAGCCCCCAGAGCCAGGACGATCCAGGGCAGATAACGCTTTATTTGTCTCATGGGAAAATCCCTCCGATCAATAGAAAGCTGTTTTTTGTATTATACCAGTTGATTCCTCTAATTTCCACCCTTTTGTGAAAAAACTCTTTGTTGACTATTTTCTCTTGTGTCAACCCGGGAAACAGAGTATAATGAACAAAAAAGAGGAAAGCTGAGGAGGACCGCTATGCTTTTAAAGGGAATTGCCGCCGGTTCCGTGATTTTATCTGTGATTTTGTGCCTGTGCCTTGGCTGGAGTCTCTGGTGGCTTCCCCTGGTATTTCTTGGCTGGTATGTGGTCCTGTTCCTGCTGGCGTTTGCCTATCTGTGCATCGTCTGTGGGCGGGTGAATCTGAACGAACCCCAGGCGGAGCATGACGATCCCTTCTACCGCCGGGTCATGGATGTATACATTGAAGCCCTCATTTCTCTGGTTCGGGTGAAGATTCATAAGGAGGGATTCGAGAAAGCGCCCAAGGACGGTCGGTTCCTGCTGGTGTGCAATCACCTGTTTGTGGCGGATCCTGGCATTCTGCTCAATGTCTTCCGGGGCCAGCAGCTTGGGTTTATCACCAAAAAGGAAAACATGAATTTGTTTATCATCAACAAATTCCAGCATAAGATCCTCTGCCAGCCCATCGACCGGGAGGATGACCGACAGGCCCTGAAGGTGATTCTCAAGTGCATTCAGCTGATTCGCAATGACGAGGTTTCCGTAGGCGTCTTCCCCGAGGGCTACACCAGCAAGGACGGAAAGCTTCACCACTTCCGCAGCGGCGTCTTTAAGATCGCCCAGAAGGCCAAGGTGCCCATTGTGGTGTGCACCATCCAGAACACCCGGGATATCTTCCGCAACCTGGCGCACTTCAAACGCACCCATGTGCCGGTGCATCTGGTTGGCGTATTGCAGCCGGAGGACTACCAGGGAATGTCCACCGTAGACTTGGGCAACAAGGTCTATGAAATGATGATTGGCGATTTGGGCGAAGACTTCCGGCCGGAAGCGGCGGAAAATACTTGATTTTCCGGAAAAAGCAACGTATAATGTAATTTCTCGAAAGAAAACCACTGGTATGGAGGAAATAAAATGAAAAACAGCGAAAAGACACTGGATATGATCGTGAACCTCTGCAAGAACCGGGGCTATGTCTACGCCGGCTCCGAAATCTACGGCGGCCTGGCTAACTCCTGGGACTACGGCCCCCTGGGTGTGGAGTTTAAGAACAACGTGAAAAAGGCCTGGATGAAGAAGTTTGTCCAGGAGTCCGACTACAACGTGGGTCTGGATGCCGCCATCCTCATGAACCCGCAGACCTGGGTTACTACCGGTCACGTGGGTTCCTTCTCCGACCCCCTGGTAGACTGCAAGGGCTGCGGCGCCCGTCACCGTGCGGACAAGCTGATCGAGGCCAGCCGAAAGCGGCAAGGGCAGTCAACGTGGATGCTATGAAGCCCGCCGAGATGAACGACTTCATCGCCTCCCACGAGGACGTGGTCTGCCCCATCTGCGGCAAGCACAACTTCACCTCCATCCGGAACTTTAATCTGATGTTCAAGACCCAGATC
>DLAP01000029.1:466-18554 GCA_002493965.1 Clostridiales bacterium UBA7044 | reverse complement strand
TTCCAGAACGTCCAGCGCACCACCCGGCGCAAGCTGCCCTTCGGCGTCTGCCAGGTGGGGAAAGCCTTCCGGAACGAGATCACCCCGGGCAACTTCACCTTCCGTACCCGGGAATTTGAGCAGATGGAGTGCGAGTTCTTCTGCCAGCCCGGTTCCGATTTGGAGTGGTTTGCTTATTGGAAGGACTTCTGCAAGAACTGGCTGGTTAAGCTGGGTATCAAGGAAGATTCCCTGCGCCTGCGTGACCACGAGCCCGCCGAGCTGGCCTTCTATTCCCGGGCCACCACCGACATTGAGTATCAGTTCCCCTTCGGCAGCGGCTGGGGTGAGCTGTGGGGCATTGCCGACCGCACCAACTACGATCTGGGCCGCCATCAGGAGGCCAGCGGCAAGAGCCTGGAATACTACGATCAGGAAAAGAATGAGCACTACATTCCCTACGTCATTGAGCCCAGCCTGGGCTGTGACCGGGTGGCCCTGGCATTCCTGTGCGAGGCTTACGACGAAGAGCAGGTGGGCGTGGACAAGAAGGGCAACCCCGACATCCGCACCGTGCTCCGGCTCCATCCGGCTCTGGCGCCCTTCAAGGCCGCGGTGCTGCCTCTGAGCAAGAAGCTGAGCCCCAAGGCGGAGGAAGTATACAAAATGCTCCGCAAGGACTTCATGGTGGACTTCGACGATGCCGGTTCCATCGGCAAGCGCTACCGCCGGGAGGACGAGATCGGCACGCCGCTGTGCATCACCGTGGACTTCCAGACCGTGGGCGACGAGAACACTCCCGCCGACGACTGCGTCACCGTTCGTGACCGGGACACCATGGAGCAGGTGCGAATTCCCATCAGCGAATTGAAGGACTATATCGCGAAGAAGTGCGAGTTCTGAGAAAAGTCATACAATACAGAAAACATACAACGAAAGAGGGAACGGTACCAGGATATGGCACCGTTCCCTTTTGCTTTGAGGGGTTTTTCGTCAGATCACATGATATTCTTTCAGCAGCTTTTCGATATCCGTGCCCTGAATCTTCTCCAAAACCTTCTTCACGGCGATTTTCTCCGCAAAGCCCAGCTTCATGTCGGTGAGGGGGCTGCCGTCCCGCAGACTGACGGAAGCCTTCAGCAGGTCCCGCACGTCATACAGGCTGCCCCAGACCTCAGGGACACCCCGATCCACATTCAGCAGGGTGTAGACAGCCACCATAGCGGTGCGCATGGAGTACTCCGTGGTGAATACGGTGTCTCTGTCCACCTGGGCGAAGTTGCCAAGGAAGGCGAAGTTCACGGCGCCCTCCGGCACCACGTCGGGCCGGTCCCCGGCCTTCCGGGGCATGAAGTAGGCGCTGGCGAAGGGCATCAGGGTGGGAATGGTCTTGGCGCTGTGGGCGGCCAGGTCCTCAATCCGATCCTCCGGCACGCCGATGTGGTACAGCCACTCCATGCAGATCTCCTTGCCGGTGCATTCCACCATGGGCTTCTTCACAAAGTCGCCGATGGCGTTGGGGAACAGACCGTAGAGCCACACCAGGCACTGGCCCTTGGGCTGAGAGTGGAACTGGGGCTGACGGTTGATGGTCCAGCTTAAGAGCCAGCCGGAATCCCGGGCGGTGACGATGCCGCCGGTGACAACACCGCCGGACAGGGGGTCACGCTTGCAGATATTCTGGATATAGGGCAGAATCTTTTCATCCAGGGTGTTGACGGTGACGCCCATCCACTTGCACTGCTCCGGGTCTCCGTAGAATTTCTCGGGATGTCCGAAGGAGGGATCCTGGGCCGCGATTTTCCGCCACAGGTCGAAGGAACCGCCAGGCTGAATGTCGGGAATATAGTCGCAGGGGGTGTCCTGGCCGCCGATGGTGGAGTTTTCCACGTTGCTGCCATTGGTGATGAAGAGATAATCGTTTTCGGTCAGGTCCAGATATTCCTGCTGGCCGTTGTGGAGCAGCTCCACCCGCTTGGCCATCTTTCGGCTGTTTTCAATCTCGAAGCGGACATCCATTACCTGGGTGTTGAAATGGAACTGGCAGCCGTGGCTTTCCAGATATTTCACCATAGGCAGGATCATGGACTCATATTGGTTGTACTTGGTAAAACGCAGGGCGCTCAGATTGGGCAGGCCGTCGATGTGGTGGATGAAGCGCTGCATATACAGCTTCATTTCCAGGGCGCTGTTGCAATCGTAGAAGGCGAACATGGTGCGCCAGTAGGTCCAGAAATCGGATTTGAGGACCTCGTCGTCGAAGATATCGGTGATCCGCTTATCCGCCAGATCTTCGTTGGGGGTGAAGAACAGCTGCATCAGTTCCATGGCGCCCTTGTCGGAGATGTTGAACTTCCCGTCGGTATGGGCGTCCCGGCCCTGCTTCTCGGTGACACGGCACAGGGAATAGTTGGGGTCCTTCTTGTTTAGCCAGTAGTATTCGTCCAGAACGCTGACTCCTTCGGTTTCTATGGAGGGAATGGAGCGGAACAGATCCCACATGACCTCAAAATGGTTGTCCATCTCCCGGCCGCCCCGCATGACGTAGCCAATCTCGGGGTACTTCCACCCGTCGCAGGCGCCGCCGGCTACCGGGTCCTTGTCGAAGAAATGAATGTTCTTGCCGGGCATCTGGGCATCCCGCACCAGGAAGCAGCCGGCGGACAGGGCGGCCAGGCCCGTGCCAATGAAGTAAGCCGACTTATGATCTACGCCCTCCGGCTTCTGGGGACGGGCAAAGGCTTCATAGTTGCCACTGGAATAATACATAAAAGCGCATCCTTTCCTGAACCCTTGGGGTTCTTTATTTGATGGCTTTATTTTAGCCTGTTTTCCCGGTCCTAACAATAAACAGAAAAACCGCCGTGATCAAACTTTCATCACGGCGGGGGAATCTGCTTAAAATTTAATCATTCCGTGGAGAATGTAAGGAAGGATTCGTGGAAAACGCGTTGAGCGCCCGGACCAGGTTCCCCTGGACCACCTTGCTGACGTTTGCCACGATTTCGGCGGGATCCTCCTTCATGTTCCCGTCGATCCATTCCAGCATGACGCCGATAAAGGCGTACTCATAAAAGCTGGCGATAAACTGCTTGCTCTCCGGGGAGATGGACAGGCCTGCCGCTTTTTCCTCCACCACGTCCAGAAGCAGGCTGTGGATCAGGGGATTTAGGTACTGCTCGGTCTGCCTCCGGCTGACGGAGCGGTAGACGTTCATAATGAAGGGCTTGTTCTCCTGAACGGCGTAGAAGATATTCTGAAAGCCCTCCTGCCAGGTATCGTAGGTCTTTTTCCCGGCCAGGGCCTGTCTGGCGTCCTCCACGCAGACCCATTCCACCAGATCGTAGATGTCCTTGAAGTGGTAGTAAAAGGTCATGCGGCTGATACCACAGTCCTCAGCGATGTCGTTGATGGTGATTTTATTTAAGGGCTTTTGCAGGAGCATATTCTTCAGGGACGCACCCAGGGCCCGTTTGGTTATCTGCGACATAGAAGCACCCCCATTTCCATACCCCATACCTGTGGGGATCTGATCGTGTTCTTTCCGTAAAGTATACAAAATTTTTGAGGAAAAGTCAACGTCGGCCGGGCAGGATACGCCCAGTCGGCTGATTCGGGTTTCGACGGTGAAAAAACCGGGCCTGCCATTTGGCAGGCCCGGGTCCTTTGATTTACGCGATGGAACTTAAGCTTCCAGGTTGATGCCGGTCTCCTTGGAGAAGACATGGCACACATGGCCGGGGAAGTTGAAGTTGACGGAAGCGCCGTTGGCCAGAGCGGCAACCTCAGCGCCGGTCATGTTCATGGTGGAAACAACCAGAACCACGTCGCGGCCCATGGAGGTCACGTGCAGGTGGACGGAGGAGCCCATCATTTCGTGGACGTCGACCACACCGGGGATGCCATTGCCGATCTCGATGTGCTCAGGACGAACGCCCAGAACCACATCCTGCTCCGCCACATTGTTGGCAGCCAGCTTTTCCTGCTTCTCGTCGGACAGGGTGACGGTCAGGTTGTCCAGCTGAACAGCGTACTTGCCATTCACCTTGACCAGCTTGGCGTTGTCGAACATGTTCATCTGAGGCGTGCCGATGAAGGTAGCCACGAACAGGTTGTAAGGATGATTGAAGACCTCCTGAGGAGTGCCGATCTGCTGGATGAAGCCGTCCTTCATGATGACGATCCGGTCGCCCAGGGTCATGGCCTCAGTCTGGTCATGGGTAACATAGATAAAGGTGGTGTTGATCCGCTCGCGCAGCTTGATGATCTCAGCACGCATCTGGTTACGCAGCTTGGCGTCCAGGTTGGACAAAGGCTCGTCCATCAGCATGACCTGAGGAGCACGAACGATAGCACGGCCGATGGCAACACGCTGACGCTGACCACCGGACAGAGCCTTGGGCTTACGGCCCAGGTACTGGGTGATGTCCAGGATCTCGGCGGCTTCCTTAACCTTCTTGTCGATCTCGTCCTTGGGAGTATGGCGCAGCTTCAGAGCAAAAGCCATGTTCTCATAGACGGTCATGTGGGGGTACAGAGCGTAGTTCTGGAAGACCATGGCGATGTCACGATCCTTGGGAGCCACGTCGTTGACCAGACGGTCGCCGATGTACAGTTCGCCCTCGGAGATCTCTTCCAGACCGGCGATCATACGCAGAGTGGTGGACTTACCGCAGCCGGAAGGACCGACCAGAACGATAAATTCCTTGTCGGCGATGTCGAGATTGAACTCCTGGACAGCCACGACGCCCTTGTCCGTGATCTGCAGGTTGTTCTTCTTCTCAGGCTCGTCGCCCTTCTTCTTCTTTTTCTTCTTTGCGTCGTCGCCGTTGAAGGGGTAGATCTTCTTGATGTTCTTCAGGGTTAATGTTGCCATGCTTTCTTGACTCTAAGCGTGCCTAACTTTCGCACACGCTCTCGCGCACCGGGAAGCAGAATCCCGGAGGCATTGCGACAGGTCTCCACACTGCCGTACCGTGAGTCTAACGGGTTTATCCTCCTTTAATTTTAGCGGAAATACGCCTATTGTTGTGGAGTAGGCGCACTCCACCTGGATACGCATATGATAACATAGATTTCTATTTTTCACAATCGTTGGGTTATACAATTTTCTGAATTTCCTTTTGGATATTTCGCCTATATTTCCTGAAAGAGAGGGGACTGCTTTCTTCATTTGTGAATTTCCTATTGCTTTTTTATGGCAGAGATGGTAATATAAGAAAGGAGTCTACTGGAATTTTGGAAAATACCCAACGGTATCATGGCGGAAAGTTCATTTTTCCCTTATGGTTGGGAGAAGTCCAGGAGATTCCTTTCATTATTATTGCGCATTTGGAGGCGAACACACCAAATGCAGTCTTGTGAGAAAGGAGGTACATTCGTTATGACAAAAGACAATCCCAAGTACATATCTTTCATCAAGATCCTGGAGGAAGAACTGGTGCCAGCCATGGGCTGCACAGAACCTATCGCCTTAGCTTACTGTGCAGCCAAGGCACGGGAAGTGTTAGGCTGTATGCCCGACAAGGTAGCCATCGGCGCCAGCGGCAGCATCATCAAAAATGTGAAAAGCGTCATCGTCCCCAACACCGATCATATGAAGGGCATCCCCGCCGCGGCCGCGGCCGGTATCGTCGCCGGCGACGCCAGCCGGGAGCTGGAGGTAATCGCCTCTGTCTCCAAGGAGCAGATCGCCGCAATGCGGCAGTTTTTAAAGGATGTTCCCATGACCGTGGAGCACGTGGACAATGGACTCACCTTTGAGATCGTTGTCACCGTTTTCAAGGGCGCCGAATACGCCAAGGTTCGCATTGTGAACTATCATACCAATATTGTTCTTATTGAGAAAAACGGGGAAATCCTGCTGGAAAAGAGCGTTTCCGGTGAAGAGGAATCCGGACTGACGGACCGGTCCATCCTGAACATCGAAGACATCCTGGATTTTGCCAATACTGTGGACGTAGAGGATATCCAGGCAGTTTTGGACCGCCAGATCCAGTATAACACCGCCATTTCCGAAGAGGGGCTTCGCGGCAATTATGGCTCCAATATCGGAAAGGTCCTGTTGGACACCTACGGCGACAGCAGCGTTATGGTAAGGGCCAAGGCAAAAGCCGCCGCCGGTTCCGACGCCAGAATGAACGGCTGTGAATTACCTGTGATCATCAACTCCGGCTCCGGCAATCAGGGCATGACCACGTCCCTGCCTGTGATTGAGTACGCCAAGGAGCTGGGCGCCAGCCGGGAGAAACTGTACCGGGCTTTAGCCGTTGCGAACCTGGTCACCATCCACCAGAAGACCAGCATTGGCAGGCTCTCCGCATTCTGCGGCGCGGTAAGCGCGGGCGCGGGAGCGGGCGCAGGCATCGCTTATCTTCAGGGCGCAGATGCTGATGGCATTTCTCACACGGTCGCCAATGCGATCGCAACTACAGGTGGCATCGTCTGTGACGGCGCAAAAGCATCCTGCGCGGGTAAGATCGCGTCGGCGGTGGAAGCCGGGATCCTGGGCTACAATATGCACATCCGCAATCAGGATTTCCAGCCAGGCGACGGCCTGGTGGGGGAAACTCCCGAGGACACCATCGACAACATCGGCCGCTTGGGCAAAGAGGGTATGAAATACACCAACGAGGAAATCATCAAAATTATGGTTGGTGAATAACATACTCTGAGGAGGCTGCCGCAAAAGGCCTCGTTTCTGTCTGTCCAAGGAAACGAAAGGCCAGGCCGCCTGAGGTAATTGGATCGTCGGCATTTGTCGACAGAGAGGAGAATTTTAGCATGAAGAAATTTTTAAACAGCCTGCCCGCAAGACTTTTGCTGGGCATCGCCATCGGCATTATCGTGGGCCTGGTCGCTCCTGTGGGTGTCATGAAGTTCCTGGTTCCTGTCAAAAACGTCATGAGCCAGCTGATTAACTTCATCGTGCCCCTGATCGTCATCGGCTTCATCGCCCCCTCCATCACCAAGCTGGGCAACAGCGCCTCCAAGCTGCTGGGCGTCGCCCTGATTCTGGCTTACTGCTCTTCCGTGCTGGCCGCTACCATGTCCGCTGTAGCCGGTTACATTCTGGTTCCCATCATGAATACCGCCAAGGAAGCTGCTGAGTTGAAGGCTCTGCCCGATGACATCCTTAACCTGCAGATTCCCCAGATCATGCCTGTCATGTCCGCGCTGTTCTTCTCCGTTATGATCGGCTTGGCAGCCATCTGGACCAAGGCCAAGACCATCACCGCCGTTCTTGACGAGTTCCAGAAGATTGTCCTGAAGCTGGTGGAAAAGATCGTCATCCCTGTCCTGCCCTTCTTCATCGCCTGCACCTTCGCTTGCCTGGCTTACGAAGGCACCATCACCAAGCAGCTGCCCATCTTCCTGCTGGCTGTTGTGGTGGTTCTGGTGGGTCACTTCATCTGGATGGCCGTGCTGTACGGTGTTGCCGGCGCCTACTCCAAGAAGAACCCCGCAGAGGTCTTCAAGTATTATGGCCCCGCTTACCTGACCGCCGTTGGCACCATGTCCTCCGCCGCTACTCTGTCCGTGGCTCTGGACTGCGCCCACAAGTCTCCTGTCCTGCGTAAGGATATGGTGGACTTCGGCATCCCCCTGTTTGCTAACATTCACCTGTGTGGTTCTGTGCTGACGGAGACCTTCTTCTGCTTCATCGTTTCCATGGTTCTGTACGGCAAGCTGCCTAATGTCGGCACCATGGTCCTGTTTATCCTCCTGTTTGGTATCTTCGCTGTGGGCGCGCCTGGCGTTCCCGGTGGCACCGTCATGGCTTCTCTGGGCATTGTGACTTCTGTTCTGGGCTTCGGCGCAGAAGGCACTGCTTTGCTGATCGCCATCTTCGCCATTCAGGACTCCTTCGGCACTGCCTGCAACGTCACCGGCGACGGCGCTCTGACCCTGATCCTCACCGGCTACTGCGAAAAGCACAACATTGCCACCCAGGAGAACATCGGCGTAGAGCTGTAATAGACCCTTGCCTGGTTTCCTGTCAATTAAATAAAAACGAGAGGCTGCCTTTCCGGGCAGCCTCTTGGTTTTTGTACGGCCCCGGGGTTTTCCGGGACTTTTTTATGCGTGAATATCTTTCTTCGTATATTTCCAGTAGGCAGCTGCCACACCCAGCAGGGCAAAGACCATGCCAAGGGCAATCATTCCGGTGTCCAGCCTGAGGTCCGTCATAATATCCGCCGCCTCGGTGTAGCCGAAGGGGGTCAGCCATTTTAAGAATCTCGCATTCTCGGAGAGATTGCCCAGAATGTTCAGAAAATAGGAAATCGCCGCAAGGCCCAGGCCGATTCCCACACTGCTCCGGCGCAGAAAGGCGGAAATGCCGAAGCAGATGCAGGCCAGCTCCACCTGCATGGCAAGGAACGCCAGATGGATGAGATTCAGCTCCTTCCAGGGAATGATCTCTCCGATGGTCCAGATAGAAAGGACGGCCAGGAGGTAGATCAGGGCATTCATAGTCAGAATCTGGAAGAGCACGACGGCCAGCTTTTCCGTCAGCACCCGGCTTCGCCGGATGGGATGGGTCAGCAGGAACTCCGCTGTGTGGGCCTGCTCCTCCTTGGACAGAATGTTTACCCCGATCATGGCGGCAAACAGCCCGCCCCCAAGGCCCAGGATATTGCCGCACTCCACGCCGTAGAAGCCGGTCAGGGTTCCGAAGTTCAGCCGGTCCATGCCGAAAGCGGCGGTGAAGGCTCCCATGGAGGCAAAGCCGGCGGTCAAATCCTCCGCCTGCCGCTTCATCTGGGGAAACAGGGCGATGCATACTGCCATCAGGGCCCCAATAGCAGCGGTCCAAATGAGGAAGTTCATTCGCCCCTGCCGCAGTTCATGTTTCCAAATGGTCATGCCTGTTCGCCTCCTTCCGCGTAGTAGTGGAGGAAGACCTCCTCCAGGTCCGGTTCGGTGATGGTCAGGTCCCGCACATTCCCCTGAGAAAGCCGGGTCAGCAGCTGCTTTGTGTCGCCGCTGTAGAGGAAGCTCACGCTGTCCTCCTGACAGACAAAATCCCGAATGCCCGGGATGCCCTGGGCATCAAATCGGCCCCGGAGGCTGACCCGGCGGGCGGTGGTTTTGGAGAGGGCCTCCACGCTGTCACAGGCGATGATTTTTCCCTCCCGCAAAATCGCCGCCCGGTTGCAGCACCGCTGAACCTCAGACAGAATATGGGTGGAGAGGAAAATGGTAGTTCCCTTTTCGTTCCGCTCCTTCAGAATCGCAAAGAACTCCCGCTGCATCAGAGGATCCAGGCCGCTGGTTGGCTCGTCCAGGATCAGCAGCTCCGGATCATGCTGTAAGGCACAGACGATGCCCAGCTTCTTCCGGTTGCCGAAGGACAGCTCCTCCACCTTCTTTCCTCTGTCCAGCCGGAGGCGCTGGCAGAGAAGCTTTGCTTCCCTGGAGCAGTCCCGTTTCCTCAGGTCTCCGGAAAGCCGCAGCACCTCCCAGACCCGCATTCCCGGGTAAAATACCGCCTCCGAGGGAAGATAGCCTGTCCACCGCAGGATATCTTCTCTGTTTTTCGTTACGGAGAACCCCAGCACCTCCGCCTTTCCAGAGGTGGGGGCGATCAGTCCCAGCAGGGTGCGGATGGTGGTGGACTTCCCCGCCCCGTTGGGGCCGATAAAGCCAAAAAAGTCTCCCTGGGAAACCTGTAGGTTCAGACCCGTGATCCCCCTGGATTTCCCGTAGGTTTTTGTCAGGTCTTCCGTGCAAATCGCGTCCATAATATCCCCTCTTTCCTATTGATTTGTTTCGTCTTTTCGTTTATAGATGGATTTCCAGAAGTCCACCATGCGGTAGAAGACCGGCTCCATGGCCTCCATGTCCACGTCTCCCCGCTGGGTCAGCTCCCACAGGTACCCTTCCGATGCCCAGTACATATCCTGATACATCATCCCGATATCCAGTCCCGGAATAAACTGGGCCGGGTCCAGATTCAGAAGGGTTTTATCCGCCTTGAAGTTAAAGTATTTGTGGTAACTCTCCTGGACAGCGGCGCAGACCTCTGGATCCTTCTCATAAAAGGCCCGGATGGTGAACATGGCCATATAGGGGTACTGCCGGATAATGGACACCTTGGCGTGAACCCCACGGAGCATACTCTCAAACAGGTCCTCCCTGCCATAGCAGCCATGTTCCTCCATAGCCTGGATGGTGACGCGGGCGCAGTTGTCCCAAAGGTACAGATAAAATTCCTTCTTGTTGCGGAAGTAGTGAAACAGCAGCCCCTTGCTGATGCCCGCCTCAGCGGCGATCTCACTCATGGGGCTTTTCTTGTAGGAGTTCTGGGAAAAGACCCGGTAGCCGGCGTTTAAAATGGCCTGCTGCCGCTCTTTGGGCAGTGCGAAAAACTTCTCGTTCATGGGTTTTCCTCCCTTTTACCGCTGCGGTCAATGTCTATTATACATCATTGACCGTTTTTGAGAAGACCCCGAATTCCTTTTTGTGAAAAAAATAGAGAGCATATTTCTTGACAACCATGGGGGCCCGTTGTATAATTTATTCAGTAAACAAGTATCGATTAAAAAGAATCGAATCAATCCGGAGCCTTTGGATGTGGCTCCTAAAAAACGGAGGCGTTCCTATGAATATCGTGCAAGTCCTGGAAACCATTATGCTGATCTGCTTTGGCCTTTCCTGGCCAGTGAACCTGGTCAAGAACTACAAGGCCCGCAGCGCGAAAAACATCAGCCTGCCCTTCCTTCTGCTGATCACCTTCGGCTATGTGGCGGGGATCACCGCCAAGCTCATCGCCCTCTACAGCCCCCAGTACCCCGACCCGTCCTGGTATCTGCTGACCATTTATATCATAAACCTTCTGATGATGTGTGCCAATATTGCCGTTTATTTCCGCAATGCCCATTTAGATAAGGTTGCGGAGAAGAAATAAATCCGATATAATCAATCACAGGCAGCCATCGAAGCACGGCTTTTCAGGCTGCCCCGGAAAAGGAGTAACTGACTATGAGTAAGATCACCGTGATCGGCGCGGGAAGCGTCGGCGCAACCATTGCCAACGACCTGATGATTCAGGGCATCGCCTCGGAAATTCTTCTGATCGATGTAAACAAAGAAAAGGCCTTTGGAGAGGCCATGGATATCTACCAGGGGGCACCCTTCTGCTCTCCTGCGGTGGTCCACTCCGGGGACTATTCCGAAGCCACGGACTCGGATATCGTCATTATCACCTCCGGCGTGCCCAGAAAGCCCGGCCAGTCCCGGCTGGAGCTGGCTCAGACCAATGTGGATATTCTCAAGGAGATCACAGCCCAGATCGTGCCCGTGGCCCCCAAAGCCAACTATGTGATCGTTTCCAACCCGGTGGACATCCTGACCTATGTGTTCCATAAAATTTCCGGCCTGCCGGAAAATCAGATCATCGGCTCCGGCACCATTCTGGACACCAGCCGCCTCCAGTCGGAGCTGGCCAAGCGGTTCCGCATCAGCCCCAAGAATGTCCACGCCCACGTCTACGGGGAGCATGGAGATTCCTCCTTCGTGCCCTGGTCCCTGGTGCATATCGCCAACAACCACATTGACTCTTACCGGTATAACTCCCCCGACCGGGACCGGATCGACTGGACCCAGGACTACCACGAGGTGGAGCAGTACGTCAAAACCTCCGGCGCCCAGGTCATTAAGACCAAGGGGGCTACCTATTATGCCGTGGCCATGTCCGTGTGCCACCTGTGCAAATGCCTGAAAAGCTCCGCCGGCACCGCCCTGACGGTTTCCACCATGATGCACGGGGAATACGGCATCTCCGACGTGTGCCTTTCCACACTGAATCTGGTGGATAACACCGGCGTCCGGGGAAAGATCATGAATCATCTGACGGACGGGGAAGTGGATAAGCTGCGGCTCAGCGCCAACAAGCTGAAGGAAATCATTGCGGGATTGGAGATATAGTGTGATAAATCACACTATAATAAAATTAAAATGGCGTGCTGCTCGCCGCTGAAGCGGCAACCGCAGCATATGCCAATAATCTCCATTGTGCCGCACATGGAGATTCTCATAGCAATTTGCGCCGCCGGAATGCGGCAGAATGGAGATTAAGATGGAATACAGAATCGAGCATGACTCCATGGGCGAGGTACAGGTCCCCGCCGATAAGTATTGGGCCGCCCAGACCCAGCGCTCCCACATGAATTTCCCCATTGGCGTGGGCATTGAGACCATGCCCCGGGAGATTACCCATGCCTTCGGAATTCTAAAGAAGGCCGCCGCCATGGCAAACCATGCGCTGAAGCCGGAAAAAATGACGGAGGAAAAGCTTGCCGCCATTTCGGAAGCCTGTGACGAGGTGATTTCCGGCGCTCTCAATGAGCACTTCCCCCTGGTTGTCTGGCAGACCGGCTCCGGCACCCAGTCCAATATGAACGCCAACGAGGTCATCGCGAACCGGGGAAACGCCATCGCCGGAAAGAAGCTGCTGCATCCCAACGACGATATCAATATGTCCCAGTCCTCCAACGACACCTTCCCCACGGCCATGCATATTGCCGCCGTGACGGCCATGGAGGATCAGGTGATCCCCGCCATTGACCATCTGGTGGAGACCTTCCTCCGACTGGAACAGGAGAACCAGGGAATCGTCAAGTCCGGCAGAACCCACCTCCAGGACGCCACCCCCATCGCCTTCTCCCAGGAGATTTCCGGCTGGCGGGCAAGCTTACAGCGGGATAAGGAAATGCTTCTGCTGTCCCTGCCGGTTCTCAAGGAACTGGCCCTGGGCGGTACGGCGGTGGGCACCGGCTTGAATGCCCCCAAGGGCTTTGATGAGAAGGTGGCGGAGGCTGTCTCACAGCTCACCGGCAAGAATTTTACCACCGCCCCCAACAAGTTCCACGCGCTCACCAGCAAGGATGAGCTGGTCTTTGCCCATGGCGCTCTGAAAGCCCTGGCCGCCGACCTGATGAAGATTGCCAATGATGTGCGCTGGCTCGCTTCCGGCCCCCGGGACGGCCTGGGCGAGATCTTCATTCCCGAAAACGAGCCTGGTTCTTCCATCATGCCCGGCAAGGTCAACCCCACCCAGTGCGAGGCCGTCACCATGGTGGCTGTCCAGGTCATGGGTAACGACGTAGCTGTGGGCATGGCAGCCAGCCAGGGGAACTTTGAGCTGAATGTGTATATGCCCGTGTGCATCTATAACTTCCTCCAGTCCGCGAGATTACTGGCGGAGGCCATGGAGTCCTTTAACGTAAACTGCGCCGTGGGCATCCGGGTGAACAAGGAGAAGATGGAACACAATCTCCACAATTCCCTGATGCTGGTCACGGCCCTGAACCCCTATATCGGCTACGAAAACGCGGCGAAAACCGCCAAGAAGGCCTACAAGGAGAACATTTCCCTGAAAGAGGCCTGCGTGGCCCTGGGCTTCCTGACAGCAGAAAAATTTGACGAGGTTTTCCATCCGGAACAGATGGTATAAGGAGAAAACTATGACATATTCCTATTTTCCGGGCTGTACCCTGAAAACCAAGGGAAAACAATTAGATATCTGGGGCCGGGCAGCGGCCCAGGCCCTGGACTTCACACTGGAAGAGCTTCCCCAGTGGCAGTGCTGCGGCGCGGTCTACCCCATGGCAAAGGACGAAATCGCCACCCGGCTTTCTTCCGTCCGGGCGCTGATGGCGGCGGGAGAGAAGGGGCAGGACTTGGTGACATTGTGCTCCGCCTGCCACCATGTGATCAAGCGGGTAAATGGCGACATGCGAAATGACGAAGTCATTCGGGACCGGGTCAGCCGCTATCTGGGGCTGGAGACCCCCTACGCCGGGGAGACCAATGTGCTGCACTACCTGGAGGTCCTTCGGGACCGGGTGGGCTTTGAAAACCTTAAGAAAAAGGTGGTAAAGCCCCTCACCGGGAAGAAGATCGGCGCTTACTACGGCTGTCTGCTCCTCCGGCCCAGCAAGGAAATGGCCTTTGACGATCCGGAAAACCCCCGGATCATGGAGGACTTTATCCGGGCTTTGGGGGCGGAGCCGGTGATTTACGCCCGGCGGAACGAATGCTGCGGCGGTTACTGCACCCTGGAAAGCAAGGATTTTGCCGCCAAACAGGTGAATAAAATCATGGACAACGCCAAGGCCCAGGGCGCGGAAATGCTGATCACCGCCTGTCCCCTGTGTATGTACAATTTACAGGAAAATGCCCGTGACGGGCTGCCTGTCCATTACTTTACAGAACTTCTGGCGGAGGCGCTGGGCGTAAAGGAGGCAGAGGCATGATTGATACCGAGACCATTCGCCGCATCTCCGGCGTGAACCCCAGGAAGTGCATGAAATGCGGCAAGTGCACTGCCTCCTGTCCTGCCTACGACGAGATGGAATACCATCCCCACCAGTTTGTGGACATGGTAGAGACGGGGAGAATCGACGAGCTGATGAACTCCAAGGGCATCTACCGGTGCCTCAGCTGCTTTGCCTGTGTGGAGCGGTGCCCCAGAAGCGTGGAACCGGCGAAGCTCATTGAAGCCGTGCGGCTAGCGGTGATCCGTCAGCAGGGCGGGGACCATATGAAGCCCGACGCGGTGCCGGGGCTGCTGGAAGAGAACCTTCCCCAGCAGGCCATTACCAGCGCCCTGAGAAAATACAGAAAGTGAGGGAAGGCCCATGGCAAGAATCGGTGTATTCGTCTGCTGGTGCGGCAGTAACATTGCCGCCACAGTAGATGTCCATAAGGTGGCCGAGACTTTGGGGAAAGAACCCGGCGTGGTCTTCTCCACCGACTATCAATACATGTGCTCCCAGGCGGGCCAGGAGCTGATCCAGGACGCCATCCGGGAGCATCACTTAAACGGCGTGGTGATCTGCTCCTGCTCTCCCCGGATGCACGAAAATACCTTCCGGAAGACTGTGGAAAAGGCGGGGCTGAATCCCTACCTGCTGGAAATCGCCAACATCCGGGAGCAGTGCTCCTGGATTCACAAGGATAAGGAAGCCGCCACAGAAAAGGCCGTGATCCTGGGCCGGGCTGCCATTGCCAAGGTCCAACTGAACGCCCCCCTCATCGCCGGTACCAGCCCCGTGAAGAAGCGGGCATTGGTCATCGGCGGCGGTATTGCGGGCATCCAGACGGCTCTCGACATTGCGGAGGCCGGATTCCCCGTGGACATCGTGGAAAAGAAGCCCACCATCGGCGGCAAAATGACCCAGATCGACAAAACCTTCCCCACCCTGGACTGTGCGGCCTGTATTCTGACCCCCAAAATGGTGGACGCTGCCCAGAATGAGAATATCCGCATCTTCTCCTACAGTGAGGTTCAGGCAGTAAAGGGCTTCGTGGGGTCTTTCCATGTGACCATTAAGAAAAAGGCCCGGTATGTGGACGAAGACAAGTGCACCGGCTGCGGGCTGTGCACGGAAAAGTGCCCCCAGAAGAAGGTGCCCAACGAGTTTAACTTAGGGCTTGATAACCGCCGGGCCATTTACATCCCCTTTGCCCAGGCGGTGCCCAAGATTGCCACCATTGACGCAAGCTACTGCACCATGCTGAAAACCGGCAAGTGCGGCGTCTGCTCTAAGGTCTGCACCGCCGGTGCCATCGACTACAAGCAGAAGGATTCCTTTGTGGAAGAGGATTACGGCGCCATCGTGGTGGCTACCGGATTTGAGCCGATTAAGCTGGACAGGTACGACGAGTTTGCCTACTCCCAGAGTCCCGACGTGGTGACTTCTCTGGAGTTTGAGCGGCTGATGAACGCCGCCGGCCCCACGGGCGGCACCCTGCTGCGGCCCTCGGATGGACAGCATCCCCACACCATTGTGTTTGTCCAGTGCGTGGGTTCCCGGTGTGACGACAGCCGGGGTAAGTCCTACTGCTCCAAGATCTGCTGTATGTACACCGCCAAGCATGCCATGCTCTGCCGGGAAAAATACCCGGACACCGACGTGTACGTGTTCTACATCGACGTCCGCACCCCGGGCAAGAACTTCGATGAGTTCTACCGCCGGGCGGTGGAGGAATACGGCGTCCACTATATCAAAGGTATGGTGGGCAAGGTGGTGCCCCAGGACGGCAAGCTGAAGGTACAGGCTTCCGACCTGCTGGGGGGCCGTCAGCTCCATATCGACGCGGATATGGTGGTTCTGGCTGCGGCCATTGAGCCGGACAAGAGCGCACGGCCTCTGGCTACCATGCTCACCGCCTCTATGGACACAAACGACTTCTTCACCGAGGCCCACCCCAAGCTGCGGCCTGTGGAAAGCCCCACGGCGGGGATCTTCCTGTCCGGCGCCTGCCAGGGCCCCAAGGACATTCCCGAAACCGTGGCCCAGGCCAGCGCCGCCGCCGCCAAGGTCATCGGCCTGCTCAGCAAGGACAAAATGGTCTGTAACCCCTGCACCGCTCAGCCGGACGAGGGGATGTGCAACGGCTGCTCCTCCTGTGAAAAGGTCTGCCCATACGGCGCGATTACTTATATTGACAAACCCTTCCGAGGCCCCAACCGTACCACTCTCATTCGCCGGGTGGCCCAGGTAAACCCCGCCGTCTGCCAGGGCTGCGGCGCCTGCACGGTAGCCTGTCCCTCCGGGGCCATGGACCTGAAAGGCTTTAGTAACCAACAAATCATGGCGGAGGTGGATGCCATATGCCGGTAAATGAACAATTTCAGCCCACCATTGTGGCCTTCTGCTGCAACTGGTGCTCCTATGCGGGCGCGGACCTGTCCGGTACCAACCGGCTGCAATATCCCGCCAACGTGAAAATCATTCGGATTCCCTGCTCCTGCCGGTTAAATCCCATTTTTGTCCTGCGGGCCTTCCAGCGGGGAGCGGACGGGGTGATCCTCTGCGGCTGCCACCCTGGTGACTGCCACTACACCACCGGCAACTACTACGCCCGCCGAAGGATGACGCTCCTCTTCTCCATGCTGGACTACCTGGGCATTGAGAAGGAGCGCACCAGGGTAGAGTGGGTCTCCGCTGCCGAGGGCGCGAAGTTCGCCGCTACCATGAACGACTTTGTTCAAACCATTAGGGCGCTTGGCCCCAACCGGAGATTGGAGGATTTACGATGCAGGAAAGATTAATGACAAAAGCCATCTCCCTGCTGGAAAGCGGTGAAGTCCGCCGGGTGCTGGGCTGGAAAACCGGTGAATTTTTCTACGATCTGACTCCGGCGGTGTTTGAAAGCAAGGAAGAAATCGAGAGGGATTTTGTTTTCTCCCCCTTCTCCGGGGCGAATTTAAGCAAATACTGCATCGCCCAGTCCCGGAAGGAAGGGAAGACGGCGGTGTTTCTGAAGCCCTGTGACAGCTACTCCTTCCAGCAGTTACTGAAAGAGCACCGAATCCTCCGGGAGAATGTGTACATTGTGGGCGTTGCCTGTGATGGCATGTGCGACATGGAAGCCATTCGGAAAACCGGGTGTCAGGGCGTCACCGGCATCCGGGAGGACGGGGACAACCTGATTGTGGAAACCCTCTACGGGGAGAAGACCCTTCCCCGTCAGGACGTGCTGCTGGAGCGGTGTAAGGTCTGCAAAAGCAAGAAAATCGTGGTATACGATGAACTCATCGGCGAGCAGGGGGAGGAAATCCCCTCTGACCGGTTCCGTCAGGTGGCGGAGTTGGAAGCCATGACGCCCGAAGCGCGTTTTGATTTCTGGCGGGGAGAATTGAGCCGGTGCATCCGCTGTAACGCCTGCCGGAATGTATGTCCCGCCTGTTCCTGTGAGAAGTGCGTCTTTGATAACGCCGGTTCCGGTCTTCGGAACAAGGCTGCTGCTGATTCCTTTGAGGAAAATATGTTCCATATTATCCGGGCCTTTCATGTGGCGGGCCGCTGCACCGACTGCGGCGAATGCAGCCGGGTCTGTCCCCAGCACATCCCCCTGCACCTCCTCAACCGGAAGTTCATCAAGGATATGAATGAACTGTACGGACCCTATCAGGCGGGGGCGGACATGGAAAGCAAGTCTCCTCTGACGGATTTCACCCAGGGGGACTGCGAGCCGTCCATTGTTTACACACGGGGAGGGAATGCGTAATGAAAAAGCTGCCGTTATCCTCCCTGAATACCCTGTTTGCTGCCATTTCCGCAGACAGAACGCTGTACATCCCTACGGATGACCC
>DLAP01000029.1:0-170 GCA_002493965.1 Clostridiales bacterium UBA7044 | reverse complement strand
AACACCAACCGCAGCGCCAAGGATCTGTTCTTCCCCCAGGTAGAAAACCTGGTCTCCTTCCGGACGGAAGGAAAGACCATTTCCATCCAGGAAAATCGGGAAGAAGTAACGCCCTTCGTTGTCTTCGGCGTCCGGGCCTGCGACTGCCGGAGCTTTGACATCCTGGACCG
>DLAP01000002.1 GCA_002493965.1 Clostridiales bacterium UBA7044 | reverse complement strand
AGCCAGGTGTTCCTCTTATTCCGGGGGATTGCCACACCATGCTGCTGCATGGTTCGCAATGACAGCTTGATTTTTTGGCTTTTTTGACACGCTGAGGCTGCCTCGTGGAGGCAGCCTCTTTGCTGAATTAATACTTGGTCGGTTCGATATGCCAGATTTCATCGGCGTACTGGCGGATGGTACGGTCGGAGGAGAACTTGGCGGCGGAGGCCACGTTCATGAGGCACTTCCGGCCGAAGGCCAGCCGATCCTTGTATTCCTGGTTGGCGCGAAGCTTGGTGTCCAGGTAGGAGGCGTAGTCCAGCAGCACATAATAGTGGTCCGCAATGTGCCAGTTGGTGCCGTCAAGCAGAGCGTGGAACAGCTCCTGCTGATCGCCGTCGGTGGGCACGGTGCCGTCCACCAGGGTGTTGATGGCACGGCGCAGGTCGGCGTTGCTGTCGTAGAGATCCCGGGCACGGTAGGTGGGGGTGATGGCGTTGATCTGCTCTACGGTGTGACCGAAGATATACTCATTCTCCATCCCAGCCTCCTGGGCGATTTCCACATTAGCGCCGTCCAGGGTGCCCAGGGTCACAGCGCCGTTGAGCATCAGCTTCATGTTGCCGGTGCCGGAGGCTTCCTTACCGGCAGGGGAAATCTGCTCGGAAATATCGGCGGCGGGGATGATATGCTCAGCGTAGGAGCAGTTGTAGTTCTGAACGAAGACCACCTTCAGCTTGTCGCTGACGGCCGGGTCGTTGTTAATCATCTTGGCCACCCGGTTGATATAGCGGATGATGGCCTTGGCCCGGGCGTAGCCGGGGGCGGACTTGGCGCCAAAGATATACACCGTGGGATGGAAGTCCGGCAGGCGGCCTTCCTTCAACCGGAAATAGATGTCCACAATGGACAGGGCGTTCATCAGCTGGCGCTTGTACTCGTGGAGCCGCTTGACCTGGATGTCAAAGATGAAGTCCGGGTTCAGCGTAATGCCCTCCTGCTTTTTGATGACGGCGCACAGCTGCTCCTTCTTCTGATGCTTGATGGCATTGAACCGGCATACCAGTTCGTCGTCAATCTGGGGCTTCAGCTTCTCCAGCAGCTCCAGATCCTTCAGGAAGTCGCCGCCCACCTTCTCCCGGATCAGCCCGCTCAGTTCGGGGTTGCACAGACCGATCCAGCGGCGGGGGGTGATGCCGTTGGTCTTATTCTGGAAGCGCTCCGGATAGGCATGGTACCAGTCCTTAAAGCAGTCGTCCTTCAGAATCTGGGAGTGGATCTCGGCAACCCCGTTGACATAGGAGCCAACGTAGATGCTCAGGTTCGCCATATGGGCGGTATTGTCCTTGACAATGTACAGCTCGGGATGCTCCCAGCGAAGCTTCTGATCGATCCGGCAGATGATCTCCACGATCTCGGGCACCACGGACCGCATCAGATCCAAGGGCCACTTTTCCAGCGCCTCACTGAGGACGGTGTGGTTGGTGTAGGAGAAGGTCTTCTGGGCCACATGAAAGGCATCGTCGAAGCCCATGCCCTCGTTCATCAGCAGCCGGATCAGCTCGGGGATGGACATGGCGGGGTGGGTATCGTTGAGCTGCACGGCGTAGAACTCGGCGAACCGGCTCAAATCATTGCCGTGGGCGCTCTTAAAGGTGCGGATCATATCCTGGAGGGAGGCGGAGGACAGCACATACTGCTGCTTGATCCGCAGACGCTTGCCCTCCCAGGTGGAGTCGTTGGGGTAGAGGACCCGGGTGATGTCCTCGGCCTTATTCTTGGCTTCCAAGGCCCGGAAGTAGTCCTGATCGTTGAAGGCGCCGAAGTCCAGCTCCTGCTCGGCCTCGCACTGCCACAGACGGAGGGTGCCCACGTTCTGGGTGCCATAGCCGATGACAGGCACGTCATAGGGAACGGCCAGAACGGTGTGGTCAGGGAACTTGATCTTCACCGTGTGATTGTACCGGCGGTAGGACCAGGGATCGCCGTACTTGGTCCAGTCGTCAGCCTTTTCCACCTGGCTTCCGTTGTCGTCAAAACTCTGCTTGAACAGGCCGAACTTATAGCGCAGGCCATAGCCGGACAGAGGAATATCGATGGAAGCGGCGCTGTCCAGGAAGCAGGCCGCCAGACGGCCCAGGCCGCCGTTGCCCAGGGCATCGTCCTCGATGTCCTCCAGCACGGCCAGATCCACGCCCCGGCTGGCAAACAGCTCCTTCATCTCCTCCAGAATGCCTAAGTTGAAGAGGTTCGAGTAGACCAGACGGCCGATGAGGTATTCGGCAGAAATGTAGTATGCCTTTCTCTCGTGCATACGGGTCTTCTTGGAATGGCTCCAGTTATCGGAAATGGCCATCATCACAGCCTGACCCAGGGCCTCGTGAAGCTCCTGCGGGGTGGCATCCTTCAGGCTCACGTCGTAGGTGTACTTCAGCTGGGCCTCCGTCCACCGCAGGATATTGTGACAATTCAGGTTCATAGCGCTTCTCCATTCTCAAAGCGGCAAGCCGCCGCAGCGTTTACTTCGTCCCCGCGGAGCCAGAAAGCAGTGGCAAAAGCCGACCGGATTCGACAACGAGAAACGTTTCCAGTTTCTCCGCTCCGCACGGTATCTAGTTTATCCAGTTTCCCTCATTTTGTCAAGCAAAACCCGTCGATAATTCTGGCAGGTCAAATAAATTTGGCATAATGTTCATATTTTACCCGGATTTTCCGGTCAATATTCCCCGGGATGTACAATGGGAGACCGCAGATCCTGACGAGGGAAGAAGGAAAGCGCGCCCGATCCGTCACGGCCGGAAATCCGTCCGGAGGAAGGGGGGCTGCTTCTGCTTGGAAAGAAGAAGCCCATATTTTTCCGGTCTTCGGTAGGCGTTGCCGTGAACCTCTGTCTCCCGGTAGGCCCGGAGCAGCTCCATATCCACCCTGGCAAAGTAGATGCCCTCCGCCTCCGGGGCTTCCAGCAGGCACATATCCCGGGAGCCGGATTCCTCGGGCAGATAGGCCACTCCGTCAAAGACCGTGGAATGGCCGTTGCAGTCGGGCTTCCCAGCGGGGTAGTTGCAGGTGGCGATGGCCAGCATATTTTCATAGGCCCTGCCCCGAAGCTGGCACAGGCGGTTACACTCCATGGGGCAGGCGTTGGGGGTGAGAATCAGCTCCGCTCCCTGGAGCATTAAAACCCGGGCGCTCTCGGGGAACTCCCGATCGTAGCAGATCATGGCCCCCACCCGGACGGTCCCCTGGGCCGTGTCCAGGTCACATACGGAAAAGCCCTCCCCGGGGGTCAGCATTCTCTCGTCTCCAAAGTCGCAGGTGTGGACCTTCCGGTAGCGGAGGACGGGCTTGCCATGGCGGTCAAAAAGGGTCATGGCGTTCCGGAAGGGGTACTTTTCCAGGTAAGTGATGGCGATGGCCATGTTCAGCTCCTCCGCCAGACGGCCAAAGGCGGAGACAAAGTCCCCCTCCCGTTCCACCGCCAGGGCGTTCAGGGCGGTTTCGTTTTGGGGGATCTGATAGCCGCAGTTCCACATCTCCGGGAACAGGGCGATATCCGCCCCCTGGGCCTTCGCCCGACGGCAGGCAGCAATGCCTTTGGCAAGCTGGGAGCCCTGGCTTTCCTCCGGGAGAAGCTGCATGAGGGCGATGGTCAGATTCATGGGTAAGACTCCTTTGTTTTAGGGCAACACCGCATAATGGGGCGAGAGCTTTCGGCGATAGATTTTGTCTCAGATGAAAGTTTGGAAAGTGCGGGAATACTGGATGTATTTCCCACTTTTCGAACTGCACAGATGGAGCAAAAGATCCGGCGAAAGCCGAAGTTCCCATTGTGCGGTGTTGCCTTAGAGCAGTAAAGGAATGGGGCAACCCTCTTGGCTCTCCCTTTGGGAGAGCTGTCGAGCGTCAGCGAGACTGAGAGGGCTTTCCCGGTTTACGCCGCGTCTGCCAGTGTCTCCACCGTAGTCTCCGGGATCGTCTCCGGAACGGTTTCCACCGCAGCCTCCGGCGTTCTGCCAGCCAGCCCGTAGTAGTATTCGTCCCGCTCTGCCTGACACTGGCTTAACCACTCCTGGCACTTCGTCAGCCCCTCCCCTACCAGGTCCATGGTTCGGCTGTAGGAGTTCTGGGCCTTGCTCAGAGTCGTGTCGTTCAGATCAAACAGGCTCTGCCATTCGCTCTCCCGGCTATCATCCAGGGGAAGAATATAGTAATTGTCCGTCAGGTTCACCCAGGTAGGGATCAGGTCCGTACTCTCCACATAAACCGTGCCGTCGGAATACTTACAGAAGGTGACGCTGAACAGCACCCCATCCTCGGTGTGGGCGGTGCTGACAGAAGAGATGTTCCCCAGACGCTGGTTGGACACGGCATTGCCCATGGAGTACAGAACAATGGTCTTGTGCTCCGGATCTACCGCGCTGGTCAGCAGGTCCATGGGCTGGACCACATGGGGGTGGCCTCCTACGATCACGTCAATGCCCAGGTCGCACAGCTTCTGAGCAATGGCCTGATGCTTTTGATTGGCGTAAAGCTCATATTCATTGGGGCCCCAGTGGATGAACAGCATGGTGGCATCCACCCCGGTCTCCTTCATTTCTGCCAGGTACCTCTCCACCTCGCCGTACATGGACTGGGGATTGCTGGGGCGGTAGCAGTTGATGTTCTCATAGGTGGCGCCATACATGGGGTTGCCGTTGAGGGCGGGCTGGTTTGTGCTGCCGTCGGTGGTCTCATAGGTGTAGCAGATCATGCCGATGCGGATGCCGTTTACCTCCTGGATGGTGTACTTGGGTTCCGTCTCGTCCTTCATGGTGCCCAGGGTCTCCAGTCCCGCCTCTCTTGTCACGTCCAGGGTGCGGACATAGCCGTCAAAGCCCGTGTCGAAGGCATGGTTGTTGGCGGTGAGAAGCATATCGAAGCCCGCGTCCTTACAGGCGGTGACAATTTCGTCAGGACAGTTGAAGAAGGGATTGCCCTGGTAGGGCTTTGCCGTACCGGCCAGGGTGGTCTCCAGGTTGGCAATGGCGTAATCTGCCTGGGAAATCTCCTCCGTACAATACTTGAAAATGGGACTGAAGTCATAGGTCCCATCCCCCTTGGTATTCTTACTGATGATGGGCTTGTGCATCAGCAGGTCCCCGGTAGAGAGCACCGTAGCCGTGGAAACCACGTGTTCCGGCTCAGGAAGGGTGGTTTCCGGGGGCAGGGTCTCCGGGGCCGTGGTTCCCTCAGGGGCGGTGGAAGCTGCCGTGGGCAGGGCCGCCGGGCCGCTGGGGACGGCGGACTGGGGGGCGGAATTCACCATATCGACGCACAGGAAAATGATCAGACCCGTAGCGGCGATCATAATGACGATCAGGGTGATGAGAACGGCGGTAAGGCCGGAATGATTTTTGGGTTTCCGGGACATGGAAATGTGCCTCCTTTTGCAGATTGGATGGCCTATCGGGCGGTGCCCAGAAGATAGTCCACGCGGCGCTGGATTTTCCCGCCGCTTATGTAGTTTCTCTGTACCCGCCGGCTGATGCCGCAGGCAAACTCATAGGGGAAGCTTCCCGCCCGGGCGGAAATTTCCTCCATGGTGATGGTCTCGTCTCCGTCGGAGCCGATGAGGGTGACTTTGCTGCCCACGCATGCCTCGGGGATGGCGGTTACGTCCACCATGAGCTGATCCATACAGATTCTGCCCAGAATGGGAGCCTTTTTTCCGCCGATCAGGACGTAAAAGCTCCCGGAGAGACTGCGGCGGTAGCCGTCGGCGTAGCCTGCGGGGATGGTGGCAACCACCATGTCCCGTTCCGTGATGAAGGTGCCGCCGTAGCTGATCTCCCGTCCGGCAGGGAGAACCTTCACATGGGTGACGTGGCTGTACCAGCTAAGGGCGGGAATCAGAGGCAGCATCTCCCGGGGCACCTCTTGGCTCGGGTACAGGCCATAGGTGACAATGCCGGAGCGGACCATCTCGTACCGGCCGCCAAAGTGAATGATCCCGGCGGAGTTATTCAGGTGCCGGATAGGGATTTGGACGCCCCGGGCTTTCAGCATTTCGTCAAAGGCAGCGAAACGCTCTGCCTGGGCCTGGGTTCTTTCCAGGTCGGCGCAGTCCGCGGTGGCGAAGTGACTGAACAGGCCCTCAGCGTTCAGCCCTGGCAGGGCGGCGATTCTGGCGCAGACATCCGCCTCCGCTTCCGTTACCTGGAAGCCGATGCGGCTCATGCCCGTGTCCACGGCGAAGTGGAAGAAGGCGGGGAGCCCCAGCTTTTGGGCGCATTCCGAAAGGGCCAGGCCGTCCTCCCAGCGGAAAATGGCGGGGCGGAGACATAAGCGGATGGCCTCTTCATAGGCATCCACGGGGGTGTGACCCAAAATCAGAATGGGCTTTTCGATGCCCGCCCGGCGAAGCTCCATGGCCTCTGCCATGGAGCTGACGCCGAACATGGCGCATTGCGGCTCCAGGAAGGAAGCAATGGGCACGGCCCCGTGGCCGTAGGCATCGGCCTTGACGATGGCCATGACCGCCACCCCCGCTCTGCGCCGAATGGCGTCAAAATTATGGGCAATGGCGTCTAAATCGATATTGACATACGTATTGGGCTGTGCCACAGGCCGCGCCTCCCGAAACATTGAAATATTCTTTCGAAACCTCTGAATCAACCGTCTGCGGCTGGGCAGCGAATCTTGCCGATTGCATCAGAGTTCCTTTTATTTTACCACAGAAGTTACGAATTGTAAACATCCAATGTGCTTAAGAAACCTGTTTGGCCCGGGGCCTGGAAGGGTATGGAACGAACGCCGGAGCGCCCTCCCCGTCCAAAATCAAAAGCAGGACTCCGAAACAAAGTCGTACTTCCGGTCCAATGCCTCCGCCAGGGGGCACCGGCTGAAATTCGACTTGCAGTACCGCTCCTTGTGGCTGAGCAGACTGTTCAGATTCTCAAACCGCTGATACAGATCCGTTCCCTCCACCATGCCCTCGCATTTCAGCTGCATCAGCTTCCGGTCCTCCCGCCGGTAATAGGGACACCGGACGTATATGCATTCCTTTCCATTCGACAAATTTTTTCCTCTCCTTTTCTCTACTGCCCATCCTCCGCTAGTATCTTCCGGATGGCCTCCAGCTCCGCCTGACCAAACACTCCGGAAGCGCCCTTGGGAATCGCCATTTTCTCCGGCTTTCTCTGCCAGGCGCCCCGGGCGATCCAGTTGGCCAGATAGGGAATGAACTGCCCGTCCTCCTTTGCCCACTGCTCTGACTGCTTCCAGAGCGGAAGATTTTCCAGCATCCGCTGATCTGCTGCCGCACGGCAGAAGACATCATATGCCTCCTCCAGATTCCCCAGCTTCTCCGGAGGATACGCATTCAAAAGCGTGCTCCACACCTCGTCCCGGGTTTCTCTTCCTTTCTCTTCTTTTCCTTTCTCTTCTTTTCCTTTCTCTTCTTTTCCATTCTCTTCTTTTCTCTTCGCCATACCATTGGCGGACATTTGACAGCCATTTGTCAACCCAATCCGATAGTCATACAGGGTTTCCTGTCCCTCCCCTGGCTGGTCCGAATAGGCCCCATCCTCCTTGATCCAAATTTTCCCAGCCAGGTCTGGGAAATTCAGCGGCTTCTGACGGTCCGATCTTAAACTATTGGAAATCCGCCAATGCTTGATCACATAAATATCCCCAAATTTCAGCAGAAACGGGCTTTCTACCAACTTTTTCAGAGCCAGTCTGCCGCCGTAGACCCGGGTCGCCACTACGGCAGCGTTGTTCACAAAGCCATCGTGATCCGCCTCCATACACAGGTGCAGGTACAGAGCCTGGGCGTTCCCCGGCAAGGCATAGAAGGGATCGCTCTCCGTAATTTTCCCGCTGAAACAACGCCTGCCATTCATGTTTTTCTCCCCCCTTCTTTTCAAAATTGTTTTCAACTACTTTCGAAGTACGCTTCAAGTACTCACCAATTCCTTGCCAGTTCCTCCCCATTTTTTAATCATCGCCAAAGGCGATACCGCACTTCTTCACTATTCACTCTTCACTATTTCCTCTCCCCTCCTCCCGGCAGTCCACCGCCATGGCCCACAGGAGCCGGGTCAGGGCCCGAAACCAGGGGCACTGCCAAAACGACATTTCCTCTTCCCGCTCCTCTTTCAAGCTTCCTCCCCTCCCTCTTCCAGATGAATGGGAATCGTTCGGACAAATCGTGGGTAATTTCTCGCCAGCACCCAGGCCCCCGCCTGGACCACCCAGAAGAGGTACAGCACCTCCGCCTCCGTGTCCTTCTTCGGCGTGGCAATGATCACCGCCCTGCCATCCCGGATCTGAATTCTGGGATGGCACCTTAGCTTCCCCTGCTCCCAGAGGAACTGGACCGCCTGGCCCGCGGTGTAGCAAAGCATACTGGCCGCCGCGCAAACCAGGTCCTCCCCCTTGGGCGCCGCCCCGGCATGGCCGTCCATGACCAGGTGGACGCCGCTTCCTTTTTTATAAAACCGAATCACAATCATGTTTCTTCCTCCTTTTTGTACCCGTTATTTCGGACTGATTCTGTGTTATTATGCAGGAAACCTAAGTATTTTCTCTGTTTTTCATCCCCTTTTTGGAAAAATCAGTTGCATTTCTGGGACTTTCGTGTTACCATATTCCTGTAAGAGCACAAGAACATGAATACTTCGTCTATTCTCTTTCTTTTCAAGTTCAAGTACTGCAACTTATGTGCCTAGTATAGTCCCACAAGTGGAACTTGTCAAGTATAAAAGTTCATGTTCTTGAACTTTTGGCATCTTACACAAATTTAACGGGGTGAAATTATGTTTTATGACGTGTATGTATCTCTCTGCCAGTCCATAGGCAAGAAGCCCGGCACGGTAGCGGAGGAACTGGGGATTAACAAATCCAACGTGACCAACTGGAAGCAGAAGGGTTATACGCCCCGTGGGGAGGCGCTCCAGCGGATCGCGGACTATTTTGGTGTCACCACGGACGAATTACTGGGGAAAGAAAAAGCGCCCACCAAAAATGGTGAGCGCGCCATCAGCGACGAAGAAATTATGTTTGCCCTGTGGGGGGACACGGAGGATATCGACAAGGAGGACCTGGCGGATGTGAAGCGCTATGCCGCCTTTGTCCGGGAGAGGAAGCGAAAGAAATGACCAGGCTGTCAAAGCTCTACCAGATCGCGCAGGACAATCAAATAGAGGTAGACTGCTTTGACTTAGGAAAGCGGGAAGCGCTGTCCCTCATGGACGAGGAGGGGCTGTGCTACATTGCCATTGACCCGTTTCAGCTCACCTCCACCCGGGATGAGACGCTAAAGCTTGCTCACGAGCTGGGCCACTGCGTCACGGGCAGCTTTTACAATCTCTACGCCACGGTGGACTGCCGCCGGAAGCACGAGAACACGGCGGACAAGTGGGCGGTGAACCAGCTGATCCCTGCGGAAATGCTGGATGAGGCGGTAGCGGAGGGGTACACGGAAGTCTGGGAACTGGCGGAGCATTTTGACGTCAGCGAGGAATTCATGCGCAAGGCGGTGTGCCTCCACGTCCATGGCAATGTTGCCGTAGAACTGTATTTTTAACCGAAAAATCAAAAGCTCTGGACCCCAGGCATCTGCCTGAGAATCCAGAGCTTTTCCCATTATTTCCATTCTCTCCGTCTGCGTCTGAAAAGCACCGCCCCGGCTGCCGCAGTCAGCAGCAGGCCGCTGATGGTAAGGACAATCGTCCCGCTTCCGCCGGCCAGAGGCAGCTCGGGGCCGCCGTTGATCAGCCCCAAATCCATATGGAGATGGGCCTCCACGCCGTTATTCAGCGTGACCTGGCCTGCCGCGATTTCCTGGAGACTGTGCAGGGGCATGCCGGGGGTCTGGGGCGTATACTGGATGAAATAGGCGTAGTTTGCGGTGATATCAGTACCAGAGGCGTCTTTCAGAGTGACGCCGGGGAGGGTCTGGACGCCATCGCTGTTGCTGGCCTGGGAGACGCCGGACCGCTGATAGCTGGTCTGCTTCAGATAGTCGGCCAGCGGGGCGCCGGAGAAGGCTGCCACGTAGTCACCCTCCAGAAGCTCCCCAAAATAGTAGCTGCCGTCCGCGCCGGTGATTACGGTGCCGTTCTTCGTATAACTGCCGCCCCCGGTGGCGATTCCCTTACTGGTTACGCCCTGGGTACAGGGGATGTAGCTGCCGGTTTCGTCTTTTCGGAACAGGCTGACGGTGACACCGGGGATCCGCGGCTCCCTATTCTCCCGGGTGCTGTTCCGGTTTTCGTCATACCAGACCAGGCCCGAGATGGTACGGGAGATGACCCGGGTCTGGACGATATTGCTTTGCAGGGGCAGGGCCCCGCTGCCGGAATCCCAGTGCCACGCCGCGTTCAGGTAGGTGTCCCCGGCCTTGTTCCCTTTGGTCTTCATGGTCAGGGTCACTTCCATATCCTGATGACCGGCCAGCTTCTCGACCTTCACAACAATGCCGTTGACACCTTTTTGGTCCTCCGTGGTGCCCAGCTCCACGAAATCCGGTCTTGCCAGAATTTCCACGATCTTTTCATTCCGCTCGGACGTATTTTCCAGATTGTTGAACTGGAACAGCAGCTCTTGCAGGCTGGGGCTGTCCATGGCACTGCCATAGATGGTGACTGAAGCTCCGGAATCGGGAATGACCTCGCCGGTATACAACTTTTTCACCGCGAAGCTGATATCGGTCAGATCCCGATCCCCCTCATACCGGGAGCCCCGGGGGCCTCCCGAATAGGGCAGCACGTCATAGAAATAGGATTCCACAATGGGATTTTCGCCGGAATTGGTATAGGTGATGGTGTAGGTGATGTCCGTATCCAGCTCGCCGTAGTGCTTATCCACCCGTTTGCTGAGGAAGGTGGTGGAGGTTTGGGAAACGTAGATATCCGCGGTGGCCTGGTTGCCGTTTATCTCGCTGTAGGCCCGCCTATCGCCGCTGCCAAAGATGTTGGCGGTGGCCTTAATACGGTTTCCTCTGTCGTCTCCTCCGTGGTTTCTTCGGTGGTTTCCTCTATGGTTTCTTCCATAGGATCCGCCGCCGGCTCTGTGGTCTCCTCCGTAGCTTCCTCCTCAGGCTCTGTCTCCTCCGCAGGTTCTGTAGCCGCCTCCGCAGGATCTCCCGCAGGCGCTGTGGTTTCTTCCGTTGTCTGCGTCCCGGTCGTTTCCGTAGTTTCCTCCGCAGCCCCGGCAGGGGATTGGGCATCCGTCTGCTGATAGGCAGGATCTTCCTCTGCAAATACCGGTAGAATCGGTGCCGCACCCAAAGCCACTGCCAGGAGCAGGCACAGTAAAGTCCGCATCCCGCGCCCAGTCCGGCTCAAGGCAGATTTCTTTTTTTCTACACGAACATTGCAGATTTTCAACTTGATTCACGCATCCTCTCTATCTATTTGCGTCTGCTGAAATACCGTAAAAGCCGTTAAACAAAGGAAGGCTGTCGAAAAGGGAAACCCCCGTTTTTTTCAAAGCATCATTCCGGTGAATACGATAGTATTCACCGGAAAAAGTGGCCACGGCCACTTTTTTGATAAAATATTTTACTCGAAAGCAATAAAAACCCGAAAAGTTTATCAATGAAAAGATATCATAACAATAATTAAAAATCAGTGCAAAACTTCCAATATGTGGAAAAAGGCACACATAAAAGCGAAACAGTCAAAACCATATTATTGCAAACCCCTGCGAACACCGGTATGGGACCGCAGGGAATGCCTTTGGCGCAAGCCCCCATCATTCAGGTCCCCGAGGCCCTCTTTCCCCTAAAAAGGCAAAAGAAAAACCCCAACCCAAAGGGTTGAGGTTTTCAAAATGTTGGCATTACCTATTTTCAC
>DLAP01000047.1 GCA_002493965.1 Clostridiales bacterium UBA7044 | reverse complement strand
ACATGGTTTTTCGACGGCCTGAGATGGCGGTGGCATTGTCCACCGCCGTCTATTTTGTCTGCTAAAAGGCCGCCGTCTCCGCGATTTCGTCCATAAGCTGATTCATTTCCCGCCGGGAACCAGCCGTCCTGGCTCTTTGCAAAATGGCCCGCTTCTGTTCCTTTGTCATCATGGCGTAGGCATTTACCGCATTTTCGTCCTGCATCAGCGCCATGGCAAAGCCCTGGGGCACATCATCCCGCTCCATACTCACGCCTCCTTTTACGCCGCCGCGTCCAGCATCTTTTGAATATAGATTCCATATCCAGTGGTAGGGTCGTTCACCAGCACATGGGTCACGGCGCCTACCAATCGTCCATCCTGAAGGATGGGGCTGCCCGACATTCCCTGGACCACACCGCCGGTGCGCTCCAGCAGGCTGGGATCCGTTACCCGAAGCAAGAAATTTCTCCCGTCTTCCCGGGTTTCTGGATAGATTTTCAGAATTTCCACAGAATATTCCTGAGGCGCTCCGCCGGTGACGGTACAGCGGATGGTGGCTTCCCCGGTGTGGATCTCTTCATAGGCCGCCACGGGAAGCCCCTCTCCTTTCCAGCCCGGCTTTGTCACGCCGAAAACTCCCTGGGGTGTGTTCCGGCGTAAGCTGGCAAAGGCATCCAGCCCCTCCACAGTGCCCCGCAGCTGGCCAGGGTCTCCCGGGCAGCCCTTTTTCACATCGTTTAAGCTGGCTTCATAGGCATAGCCCCGGGTCATGTCCAAAAGCTTCCCCTTGGGGCTGCTGACGCCATGGCCCAGCGCCCCAAAGGCCCCGGTGGCAGGGTCGTAAAAGGTCACAGTGCCGATACCGGCAATACCCTGACGGAGGTAGACACCCATCCGGTAGCCTTCTTCCGTCTTCTCCGGGGTCAGGGTCAGGGTACAGGTTTTCCCACTCCGACGGACGGTCACGGTGGCGGTTTCCCCATCTAAAAGTCCCCGCACATCCTCGGCGCTGTGAATCTCCCTGTCCCCGATTTTCAGAATCTCGTCGCCGATTTTCAGCCCCGCGTCTCTGGCACACTGTCCAAGGGCATCATCATAGGCCGCCACGGTAACGGTATGGTCCAGCAGCTGCAGGCCGATCACTTCCCCCACGGGAATCAGAAGCTGCTGGGCGTGGGCCTGCAGGGGCATGGCGGTAAAAAGCAGAAGCGTTATGATCAACGCGTTTAATTTTCGTTTCATTTTCTCCCCTCCTTTTTCTCTGCCCTCTTAATATGACCTGCCGAAGAGAAATGTAACCGCAGAAAAAGTCGAAAATAGAGGGGGAAACTGGAAATTCGTCGATTTTTTCCTTGCATCCATGGGCTTCTTCCTTTACTATTAAGAAAAAGGAAGAAGGGATTTTATGAAAGAAACTGTCAATCTTTTCGCGCTGGCCGGGAAAATTTCCGCCCTGACCCAGGGTGTTCCCCATTTGGTTGCCAACCTGTCGAACGTCTCCGCCCTGCTGTGGCAGGAGCTGCCGGATATCAACTGGGTGGGATTTTATAAGCGGGAGGGAGACACCCTGGTGCTGTACCCATTCCAGGGGAAACCCGCCTGCATTGAGATTCCCTTGGGCCGGGGTGTCTGCGGAACTGCCGCCGCCCGGGATGAAATCCAGCTTGTGGAAAACGTCCACCATTTCCCGGGACATATCGCCTGCGACTTATCCTCTAATTCAGAAATCGTCCTGCCTCTGCACTGTGGGGGCGAAATCTGGGGCGTGCTGGATATCGACAGCCCTACCGTCGGACGTTTTACGGAAGAAGACAAAGTGGCGCTGATTGCCGCCGTCCGTGAAATTGAGAAGTTTTTGTAAAGAACCAAAAAGGTCCCGATTTACCTATTGACAAAGTAGGTAAATCATGCTATTCTTACCTACGGAATTACTAGGTAGGTTCTGAATCAATTGGCAAGCGCTGACAGCAGAAGACGATTGGTTCCGAGCTTCCCTTGGCAAATAGAAACAGGAGGTTATTTCCATGCAAGTTTACGCTGACAACGCGGCGACCACCGCCATGAGCCAGGTAGCCATTGACGCAATGCTGCCCTATATGAAAGATATTTACGGCAACCCCTCCTCCCTTCACTCCATCGGCCAGCGGGCCAAGGAAGCCCTGGAGGAGGCCCGGGCTACGGTGGCCCAGTGCTTAGGCTGCGAGCCGAGAGAGATCATCTTCACCTCCGGCGGCAGCGAGGCAGACAACCAGGCCATTATCTCCGCCGCCCGGCAGGGGGCGAAGAAGGGCAAGAAGCACATCATCTCCACCGCCTTTGAGCATCACGCCGTGCTCCACACCCTGGCAAAGCTGGAAAAAGAGGGCTTCACCGTCACCTATCTGGACGTGAAGGAGGGCCACAACGTGAAGGCCCAGCAGGTAAAGGACGCCATCCGCCCGGACACCTGTCTCGTCACCACCATGTACGCCAACAACGAGATTGGCTCCATTCTCCCCATCCCCGAGATCGGTGCCATCTGCAAGGAAGCAGGCGTTCCCTTCCACACCGACGCCGTTCAGGCGGTGGGTCATCTGCACATCAATGTAAAGCAGCAGAACATCGATATGCTGAGTCTGTCCGCCCACAAGTTCCATGGCCCCAAGGGTGTCGGCGCTCTGTATGTGCGCAAGGGCCTGCCCCTTGTGAACGTCATTGAGGGCGGCGCTCAGGAGCGGGGCAAGCGGGCTGGCACGGAAAACATCGCCGCCATCTGCGGTATGGCCGCCGCCATGAAGGACGCCTGCGACCATATGGACGAGAATATGCCGAAGGTCGCCGCCATGCGGGACCGGCTCATTGCCGCCCTGTCTCAGATCCCCCACAGTGCCTTAAACGGCGACCCGGTGAACCGGCTCCCCGGCAACGTCAGCTTCTGCTTCGAGGGCATCGAAGGCGAAAGCCTGCTGCTCCTGCTGGACGCCAAGGGTGTCTGCGCTTCCTCCGGCTCCGCCTGCACCTCCGGCAGTCTGGATCCCAGCCATGTCTTGCTCGCCATCGGCCGGGTTCACGACGTGGCCCACGGCTCCCTGCGGCTGAGCCTGTGCGAGTACAACACCGAGGAAGAAGTGGACCACATCATTCAGGTGGTTCCCGAGGTGGTCCAGTACCTGCGGAATATGTCTCCTGTGTGGCGTGACCTCCAGGAGGGCAAGCGGCAATATATTTTATAATTTTCAAATTGACGATAAAAGGAGATATCGATTATGGCACTTTACAGTGAAAAGGTCATGGACCATTTTATGCACCCCCGGAATGTGGGCACCATTGAAGATGCCAGCGGCGTGGGCGAAGTAGGCAACGCCAAGTGCGGCGACATTATGAAAATCTACCTGAAGGTGGAAAACGACATCATCGAGGATGTGAAGTTTGAGACCTTTGGCTGCGGCTCCGCCATTGCTTCCTCCTCCATGGCCACCGAGATGATCAAGGGCAAGTCCATTTACGACGCAATGGCCCTGACCAACAAGGCTGTGGCGGAAGCTCTGGACGGTCTGCCCGCCCACAAGATGCACTGCTCCGTTCTGGCTGAGGAAGCCATCCGCAGCGCTCTGAAGGACTACTTCGACAAAAATAACATTCCCTACGACGCCGAGCAGTTCAAGGAAGTGGACCACGAGCATCTGCATGAAGAAGTCCACGGCGAGTAACGCCTATGATTGTATCTGCAAAAGGCCGTTACGCCCTGCGGGTCATGGTCTGCTTTGCCCAACGAGGCAGTGAGGAATACATCCCGTTAAAGGAAATCGCCGAAAAGGAAGGAATCTCCCAGAAGTATCTGGAGTCCATCATGTGTGTCCTTTCTAAGGCAGGCTTTGTGGACGCCGTCCACGGCAAGGGCGGCGGCTACCGGTTAAACCGCAGTCCGGATCAGTACACCGTGGGCAGCATTTTAAAGCTCACCGAGGGCGAGCTTTCCGCCGTCTCCTGCACCAGCCAGGGAGCCGCCGCCTGCTCCCGGACCCAGTGTTGCGAAGCAAAGCCCATGTGGGACAAGCTGGATAAAATGATCGATGATTTCTTTGAAGGCATCACCATTGCGGACCTGCTCAAAGAGGCAAAATAAACCCATTCCCCGTTTCCGAGTCTCTTGGAAACGGGGATGCTTATAGGAGAACACTATGGAGCGTACCAACAATTATCTCGTTCAGGCCCAGCAGGCAAAGAATCTGTTCCTCACCTACGATCAGGAAGCCCTGATCCGTAAATTTCACCTGGATTTTGATGAAACCTACCTCTATGTCACCATGCTGCACACACCCTATCGGATATGTCGTTCTACCGGGAACCTGGAAAAACAGGCGGGCCATGCCTGGATAGACGCCAATTCCTTTGATGAGGTGCTGACCCTCTTCGATCTGCTGTGTGACAGCCGGGAGGATCGGTATTTAAGCGGCCGCCTCAAGAATATGACCTCCTTCGGCCTGATGTTCCACCAGAATCTGTTGGAGAATACCCGGGACCCCTGGGCGGAGAAGTTCCAGGCGGATCCGGAAGGCTTTCGAAATGCCTGCATCGCCTTAGGGGGCGTTCCCTTTCCCGGCGGCGACATCGCCTATGCCGTCGAACTGTTTGACGGGCTTTCCATCGTGGTTCAACTCTGGCTGGGAGACGAGGAGTTTCCGTCAAATCTGCGCTTTCTCTGGGATGAAAACGCCACCATGTACATCCGCTATGAGACCATGTTCTATGCCAAAAGCCTGCTTTTGGATAAGATATCCGCAGAAATGGGCCATGGGTAAAAACAAAAATCGTTCAAAAAAATGTCGAATTTTGTTTTCAATTCTGTTATTGGACGTTCAAAATCAAAAAGTATCTTAATAACAGAAAGGTTGCGGAAGCCGTGAGCCGCCTCCTTTCACCATATAGATCCTCTTTTCTACCTCTCTTCTTTCCAATTTCTTTGCGGAAACCCCGACGCTTAAGGCGTCGGGGTTTTCCACGTTTTTTGGGTGGCAGGCTTCTTGCCGGAAATCTCCGACCGGGGGCATCAGGTTCCCTGGCATTTTGAAGGGCCTGCTGATGGGGAAAAGAAAAGGCTCGCTTTTCTGAAAACATATGCTATAATACAGAAAATGGGCTGTGGCCCTGTTTGAGAAAATGTAGGTTTTTGAGAGGAGCGATCTTATGAACACAGAGCAAATCATCCAAAGCATGACTTTGGATGAAAAAATTGCCTTCTGCACCGGTGCGGACTGCTGGCACACCAAGGCCCTGCCAAAGTTGGGCGTCCCCAGTATCATGATGACCGACGGGCCCCACGGTCTGCGCTGCCAGAAGGGAAACACGGACATGATCGGGGTCAACAAATCCCTGCCCGCCACCTGCTTCCCTGCGGCTGTAACCGCCGGAGCTACCTGGAACCAGGAACTGTACGCCGCTGAAGGCGAGGCGATCGGAAAGGAAGCCCTGGCAGAGGAGGTCGCGCTGGTTCTGGGGCCGGGGTGCAATATCAAGCGCAACCCCCTGGGGGGACGGAATTTTGAGTACCTGTCCGAGGACCCCTATTTTGCGGGCAAAATGGCGGCAGCCTTCATCCGGGGGCAGCAGTCTACCGGGGCCGTGTCCAGCCTGAAGCACTTCGCCGCCAATAATCAGGAATATAAGCGTCAGAATGGGGACAGTCAGATGGATGAACGAACCCTCCGGGAAATCTATCTGACGGGCTTTGAAATCGCCGTGCGAGAGGGCAGGCCCGGCACCGTCATGTGCGCCTACAACAAAATCAACGGTACCCATTGCAGTGACAGCAAGGCGCTTTTAACGGACATTCTGCGCACCGAGTGGGGCTTTGACGGCATGGTGGTCACGGACTGGGGCGCTCTCAGCGACCGGATTCAGGGCTTCCAGGCCGGGTGCGACCTGAATATGCCCGGCGGCGGCCGGTTTATGGAGCAGGCTGCCCTGGAGGCAGTAAAAAACGACACTCTTTCGGAAACGGATATCGACGCCTCCGTGGAACGGATTTTGCTTTTGGTGGAAAAGGCCCAGGCCCAGCAGGCCCAGGCTGTGGACTTTGCGTCTCATCACGCCCTGGCCCAGACCCTTGCGGAGCAGGGCGCGGTGCTGCTGAAAAACGAGGATGGGATTCTTCCTCTCCAGGCAGACGACGTGGTTCTCATCGGCCGTATGGCCGGGGAAATGCGGTATCAGGGCAGCGGCAGCAGTCATATCAACCCCACCAAGCTGGTAAGCCTGACGGACGCCATGCCCGACGCGGCCTATCTCCCCTGCTGCGACCCCCAGGGAGAGGTAACGGAAGCGGAGCTGCAAGAAGCGGTGAAGGCGGCAAAGAGCCGTCCTGTCGCCATCGTGGCGGCGGGGCTTCCTGACCAATATGAATCCGAGAGCTTTGACCGGGATCATATGGGCCTTCCGGAGGGGCACAACCGGATGATCGAGGCGGTGGCGGCGGCCAACCCCAACACGGTGGTAGTCCTGTTCGGCGGCAGCGCCATGGAGCTGAGCTGGGCCGATAAGGTCAAGGCCATTCTCTACATGGGTCTTCCCGGTCAGGCTGGCGGACTGGCGGCAGCCAATCTGCTGACCGGAAAAGCGAACCCTTCCGGTAAGCTGACAGAGAGCTGGCCTCTTTCCTACACCGATGTGATTTCCAAGGACACCTTTGGCGTCCGGAACCCGGAGTACCGGGAGGGCATTTATGTGGGCTACCGGTATTACGACAAGGCGGGCAAGGCTGTCCGTTATCCCTTTGGCTACGGCCTGTCCTATACATCCTTTGCATATTCTGACCTGAAAGCAGAAGATCGGACAGTAACCGTTACCGTTACCAACACCGGCAGCCGCAGGGGTGCCGAGGTGGTGCAGCTCTATATCGCCCCGCCGAAGGATGGCATCTTCCGTCCGGAGAAGGAACTGAAAGGCTTTGCCCGGGTGGAGCTGGAGCCGGGAGAAGGTAAGACCGTTTCCTTCTGCCTGGATGACCGGAGCTTTGCCATCTGGCGCGACGGTTGGAAGGTGCCCGGCGGAACCTACCGGATTTTGATGGGCGCCTCCAGCCAGGACATTCGTCTGGAAACGGCACTGGAAGTGGCAGGCGAAACCATCCCCGTCCCGGACTGGCAGACAGGAAGCTGGTACGAGACCCTCACCGGCAATCCCAGTCGGGAGGGCTGGGAGAAACTGATGGGCCATCCTGTCCCCGTCCAGCCGGAACCGAAGAAGGGCAGCTTTACTATGGACAATTCCTGCGCCGAAATGAAGAGCAGCTCTTTCGTTATGAAGCGCCAATACAATGCCACAGCCAAGGCAATCGCCAAGGGCTATGACGGGAAGCAGGATTTCAGCAACCCGGAATACCGGATGAGCCTGGTGTGCGCCACGGACTGTCCCCTGCGTTCCACTGTCATCTGCTCCAACGGCTCTATGAACGACGCCATGGCCCAGGGTCTGCTGGATATGGCCAACGGACACTACATAAAGGGGTTGAAAGCCCTTCTCTCCTCCGGGAAAAAAGGGAAAAAACAATCCTGAGGAAGAAAGGAATCGCCTATGAATCCCTATGACGATCCGGTATTCTTTGATGCCTACGCCCAAATGGACCGGAGCCGGCAGGGGTTGGCGGGTGCCGGTGAATGGCGCCAGCTGAAATCTCTGTTTCCGGATCTGGAGGGCAAAACCGTTTTGGATCTGGGCTGCGGCTACGGCTGGCACTGTCAATACGCCGCCGATATGGGCGCCAAATCGGTGCTTGGCATTGACCAGAGCGAAAAGATGATTGGTAAGGCCCAGCTCCGGAACGGAGGCAGCCGGATCGAGTATCGGGTTTGTGACATTCTGGAATACGATTACCCGGCGCAGCAGTTTGACCTGGTGATCTCCAATCTGGCTCTCCACTATCTGGAGGACCTGGACGCCGTATACCGGATGGTCCACAGGACCCTGAAAGACGGCGGTCAGTTTCTCTTCAACATAGAGCACCCCACCTTTACCGCCGGGGTCAATCAGCAGTGGGTGATGGAGGACGGAAAGGCCCTCTATTGGCCCGTGGATCGGTATTACTACCCCGGCCCCCGGGTGACGGATTTCCTGGGCCATTCCATTCGGAAATACCACCATACCCTGGAGCAGATCTTAAATGGCCTTCTTCGGAACGGCTTCTCTTTGGAGGCCGTTGAGGAAGCCATGCCGCCGGAACAGTGGCATCTGACGGATGAAATGCGCCGCCCCATGATGCTCCTGGTCAGCGCCGTAAAGAAGCAGCGAGACCATCATCTAACCGAAGAATACTAAAAGCAAACAGACGCACCCGAAGCAAAGGGTGCGTCTGTTTGCGTTATGCGTCTGTAGTGCCATAGGCCCATCCAAAGCGGGACCCGGCTTTGTGGGGAGAGGAGAAATGTGTTTGGTACTTCAGCTCCATGCTGCTGCGCTTTAAGGATTTTGCACAGATTCACGCCTCTGAAACACGATTCCGTTTCACATTCTCTTTTTTGCGTCAAGCCATCGGAAACTTACACTTTGCTGTCCGGATGATCCGCATTCCAGAGCTGGTCCGCTACAGGCGCCCAGTTCTTCGCATACTCTACACATTTGCCGCACAGATGCTCGGCGCTTTCCGGTGCTTCCAGGTCGGTGGACTTGGCGCCGGTTTCCTCCACGAGTTTCTGCAAGATCTCCGGATTCTCCAGCATGGGGCAGGGACGCAGATGATTCTCATTAAAGGGCTGGCCTTCGTGGTATTTCATGAACAGCGGCTGCCGCAGGCAGTCCAGCAGGGACTTTTCGTTGATGTTGGCGCCGGAGTAGTGAATAAACACGCAGGGCTCCACATCGCCGGCTGAGTTGATATGGCAGTAGAGCCGGCCGCCAGCAATGCAGCCATGGACAAATTCGCCGTCGTTTTGGAAGTCAATGGCGAAGATTTCCTTGCCGCCTTCCAGGCCCCGGATCTCCCGAACCCGGTTCTTCATATAGGTACGCTGTTCCGGGGTCAGAAGCAGGTCGGTGGAGGCGTTCATGCCCACGGGCATATAGTGGAAGTACCAGGCAAAGACACACCCCTTCCCAATCAGCATATCCAGGAACTCGTCACTGGTCACAACCTGGTAGTTCTTGCTGGTGTAGCAGATGGACACGCCGAAGGGGATCTTGTAGGACTGCATCCGCTCCATGGCGTGGATAGCCTTTTCAAAGTGGCCCTCACCCCGGCGGCCGTCGTTGGCTTCCTCAAAGCCCTCAACGCTGACGGACACCATGAAGTTCCCGACCCGGAGCATTTCCCTACAGAAATCATCGTCAATCAAAGTGCCGTTGGTGAAGGCATGGAAGGCCACATCCTGATGCTTTTCACACAGACGGATGATATCCTTCTTCCGCACCAGAGGCTCGCCGCCAGTGAGCAGATAAGCGTGGATGCCCAGCTGTTTGCCCTCGGTGATGATTCTGTCCATGACCTCGTAGCTTAAATTCTGCTTATGGCCGTATTCCGCGGCCCAGCAGCCGGTACAGTGCATATTACAGGCAGAGGTTGGGTCCATCAGTACGATCCAGGGAATGTTGCACCGATACTTTTGGGACATTTCCTGGGCTGTCTGGTAGCCCCGGAAGCCGCCCTCATAGCCGGCGTTTAAGAGGAAGGTGGAGAGCATGTGGGGATCGCTGTTCTTAATCAGGCGGTCGGTAAAGCGGGCCCACTTGCTGTTGGGGTCAGCGGCCACGCCCCGGAGCATGGTGAAGCTGCTGTCCTGCCAGGTGCCCTTCATAATCTTCTCTACACTGCCAATCAGCTCGTTTGCAACCTCGGCTGCGTTCTCCGTCTGGCTCTTGGCAATGAATTTGTCCAGGATCGTCTGGAAGGCTTTTCTTTCTGCCCCGTGAATGAGTTTGTTTTGCATGATGTTTTCCTCCGTTTAAAAATTTTATATCATGTTACTGGAATGGACGCTTCTTCTACCACCCTGCCAGAAGAGGCAGAAGGAAAATGGACGGTGTAGGAAGAAACCTGAGGGATCGTCTCCCCATCAATCTGAAGGGCTGTGGGCCGGTTAAAGGAAACCGAGATATCCCTTCCGGTCAGCACCTCTACCATTTCCCTATGCCGGACATGGGTACCCTTGAAAATGGACGGGAAGACGCTGAGGGTTTTCAGCTTACTTTTGCAGTGCATAACCACTGTCGTCACGAGGCCGTCGCCGGACAGACGGTTTTGGCTGGGGGCTACCATCATGCCGCCGCCGTAAAACCGGCCGTTCATGGTGGGGGCCAGCCAGACGCTGCTATAATGATAGGTTCTTCCATCCACAGTCACAACCGCCTCCACCGGCTTAAAGGCGGACATCATCCCCTTGATGGCGATGGCCGCGTAGTTGATGGAACCTTCCGATTCCGCCCGCTGCTTATCGCCTTCTTCACAGCAATAGCCGTCAATGCCGTAGCCTACCCCGTTGAGGAAGTATCGGGTTTCCCCGTTCACGGTCACGGTGGGCAGGTTCTGTATGTAAGGGTTCAGAAGTACCAGCCCATCCTTTTCCCGATCCCGTACATCCGCCATAAAGTCATTTCCGGAGCCGGTCGGATAGTAATAGACCGGATGCTCCGGCGCCTGGCCGCCGCATTCATTTACAAAGTGGTGCAGGGTACCGTCGCCGCCGGATAAAACCACCTTGTCCTCCGGCCCGGTCTTTTTCAGAAATTCTGCAGCCTGAATCCCCGTAATGTCCAGATAGGTTACATCCTTTGTCTCCAGGATTTTTCCGATGTTTTCCGCGTTGCTTCTGCCGTTCCGGTTATCGGCAAAAGGGTTATATAAAATATATATCATGGTTTTTCTCCATTCGTGAATTGATTCAAATGGGTCTGCATTTCCGTCCTGATCTGCCCGGAAAGCTCTACGGATTTTTTCTTTCCCGGCTGGATGACGTCCAGAATGTCAAAATACACATCCGTGACACGCCAGGGGAAATTGCGGTGGATCTCCTGTGTTCCGTAAATGGTGGCAGCCACAATAGGGCAGCCTGCCTTCGTGGCAATTTTGAGGCAGCCAGGCCTGAACTCCTGGAGGGTCGTTCCCGTTCCCCGGTGTCCTTCCGGGTAAACCCCAAAAGATACGGCATCGGAAGCAATCAGTTCCGCGGCACGATGGATGGTCGTGAGGGCGTTTCTGGCGCTGCCCCGATCAATGGATAAGTAGCAGCACCGGGTGATGTAGCGTCTTCCAATGGGGATGCTGAAATTGGAGGGCTTGGAAATAAAAGCAAGCTCCGTGTCCTTCAGCACCACGCTCTGAATCATATTGTCAAACCGGGACAGGTGGTTGGACACCAGCAGGAACCGTCCTTTTGGCAGTTTTTCCAGTCCGCTTACGTGGATTCTGACCCGGGCGCCGGTGCAGAGGAACCGGTAGGCGGAATTCAGCAGCCGGTAATCCACTTTGGATGGTCTGTCATAGGTCTCTCCCAACCGGATATGCAGGGAGAACAGGCCTAAAAACACCCAATATAAAAGCGCATACAGAAAACAGAAGCCCAGAAACGCCACGGGAAGCATCCAGATCTGTACTGCTGTTTTTATTTTGCACAGAGTGTATATGACTGCGCACACACCGCTGAGCGCTGCAATCTTTTTCATATGGTTTCGTCCTTCTTCGGGATGTGGAAAGGATGCTGCGGGCATTTGCTCGCCGCACCCCGGTCACAGCTCTCCCATTTTAATCTATGGCTTCCCAGGCCACATCGATCACATTGTCGTTTTTGCTCTCTTTGATCGCCCGGGAAATACAGCCGATGGCATGGAAATTCTGGATGCTGCCCAGAATCATCAAAATGCCCACATAAATCATCAACGCCCTGACCCCATTAAAGGGATCCAGAATCAGGAAGAAGGCAAAGACAGCGCCGATGATTCCAAGCACCAGGGAGGTCATCCAACTGCCGATTCCAAATCTTCGCATTTCCACGGACACCTGGATCTCAAAGACGCTCCCCATTACCATGTAGATTCCCGCGATCACAGGCAAAAAGGTGGCCGCGCCAAGGGGGTGAATCAGTAACAGCACACCAGCCAGGACGCTGAAAATACCCAAAACCAGGTCATACCGGAAAAAGAAACCCACAAGGCCCAGCCTAAAATAGCGAACAATCTCATAGATTCCGGTTCCGATGCAGAGAATCCCCAGGATGCAGCAAACTGCCGCGGCGGAAATGTCCGGCCAAACCAAAGTCAGTACCCCCAGGATCAGCATGCAGATGCTGAAAAGGATTGCCCATACCCGAAATTGTTTCCATTTTTCTTTCATATCGAAAGCACCTCACTTATAAAATCATGGAACGCCCAAGACAGCGCCGACAATTCCGTTTGCCCATCAGCTCTGGGCCTGCTCCAGCCGCACCGCCAGATCGGTCTGTTCCCAGGGCATTGCGGCGGCGTTGCTGCCAAAGTGACCGTAGCAGGCAACCCTCGAATAGATAGGCTTTGTCAGTTCAAATTTGCGGATGATCGCTGCAGGGCGGAGATCCACCTGCTCCTGCACCAGTTTGAACAGATGCCCGCTGGGAATCTTCTCTGTACCAAAAGTATCGATCAGTACGGAAACCGGCTCGGCAAGGCCGATGGAGTAGCTCAGCTGTACCTCGCACTTGTCTGCCAGGCCCGCCGCTACGATGTTCTTGGCAAGATACCGTGCCATATACGCGCCGCTGCGATCCACCTTACTGGGATCCTTTCCGGAAAAAGCACCGCCGCCATGCCGGGCATAGCCGCCGTAGGTATCCACAATCAGCTTCCGTCCGGTCAGCCCGGAGTCACCGGCTGGGCCGCCGATGGCAAAACGACCAGTGGGATTGATGAAAAACTGTGTCCTCTCATCCATCCATTCCCTGGGCATGGTGGGCAGAATCACATGATGGATCAGATCCCTGCGCAGTGCCTCAATGTCCATGTCCTCCATATGCTGGGCGGACAGCACCACCGTGGAGATCCGCTTAGGGATCCCCTCCTCATATTCCACTGTTACCTGGCTTTTGCCGTCGGGCAGCAGATAAAGAAGCTCTTGCGTTCTGCGCACCTGCTCTAAGCGCTTGGTGAGACGGTGGGCCAGCTCAATGGGCAGCGGCATCAGGCTCCCTGTCTCCCGGCAGGCGAAGCCAAACATCATGCCCTGGTCCCCGGCTCCCGCGTTCAATTCCTCCGCCTTCCCCCGGCGGGTGATGCCCATGGCAATGTCCGGGGACTGCTCGTGGAGGTCCACGGCAACGCGGCAGCTTTCCGCGTCAAAACCATGTCCTGGGGCGGTGTAGCCGATCTCCGTGATTACCTTTCGGGCAACGGCCTCATAGTCCACCTTTGCCCTGGTGGTGACTTCTCCGAAGATGTGTACCTGATCGGTGGCACAGGTCACTTCACAGGCTGACCGGGAGGCCGGGTCCTGGGAGAGCATTTCGTCTAAAATCCGGTCGGCAATCTGATCACAGACCTTATCCGGATGTCCGCAGGTAACGGATTCTGATGTGAAGCAGGTTTTCATAAGCAGGCACTCCTTCCTGAATACTCCCTTTCGCGCTGAAGGAAGCTTTTCTTTTGTTCTGATTGCATCATACTTCATCTCCCATGTTCGCGCCATTGAGAAAAAATGACGTTTCTCCGAATTTGGGGGAAACCGTCGAAATTCATCGAATTTTGCGCAATATGAAAATTTTGCGCAAAAACGTATATACAAAAACAGCGCCGGGAGCGAATCCCGCTCCCGGCGCCAGAGAATGGGAAATATAAAGAAACGTCGTCCGTTTGACGTAAGCGTTTCCCTTTTCTGTGGGAATCCTTTTACTTCAATCTGCCAGATTGCAGTCTGTCGGCTTCCTCGGTGATCATCCGTACCGTGATTCCGCAGAAAAGGTTTTTGAACCGTTCCATGGCTTCATCCACATCCGTCTCCATACGGTCCCACAAGAACTTTTGAACATAGCCATACATCGTGCAGCAGTAGAGCTCTCCCAGGCTTTGGATGAAATCATCCGGAACCTCCATTCCCCGCACCCGCTTTTTCGCCACCGCGTAAAACTGGTTCTGCACCTTGCCAAAAATATAATTTTCCATACGCTCCTTGGGAAGGGCCTCGGCAATATGGTACACCAGCCGGGAGTTATTCTGCATCACTTTCAGCACCCGGCTCAGCAGTTCCGGCCAGTCCGCCAGATTCTCATCCAAAGAAACCGCATATTTATCTTCCTTGGCGGTCAGCCAAGCTTCCAGCAGATCATAAATATCCCGGAAGTGGTAATAAAAGGTATTGGAACTGATCCCGCACCGCTCCACCAGCGCAGACACCGTAATCTTGTTAAAGGGCATCTCCACCAGCATCTCTTCAAAATGATCTATGATTGCTTTGGTTGTATAGTTTGCCATGGGTTTTCACTCAGTTCCTTTCTCTTTTCTTCATATCCGCTTGCCAGCCCCGCGTTTGACCCCAGTACAGCCGGGCGAAAAAATTGTATCACAGGTTTTCAAAAATCTCAAGCGCAAATCCGGGCAGTTTGCACGTCTCAATTTTCCCGAAGCCCATGGGAAGGCTCCCTGTCTGCCCAGGAAACGCAGGAAATTTCTCCCGGGCGTTATCCTTCTCTTCCCCAATAGTTTCGCCCTCCATACACCAAAGGGGATCTGGCCCACATACAGAAACAGACGCACCGCTAAACACGGTGCGTCTGTACTGTGATTCGTCAACCTGCAAAGCCCTGGATTACATATCCTTGATCGCCGCCTG
>DLAP01000085.1 GCA_002493965.1 Clostridiales bacterium UBA7044 | reverse complement strand
TGACACGGTTTTTCGACAGCCTGCGGCAAGCAATGCTTGCCGGGAATTTTGTGTGTCAGCCGAGAATCTGATAGGGGCCATACTTGTCGGAGTCGTGGGTTGCATCGTGGCCGATCAGCTTAAATTGGAGGCCCTCAAAGGAGGGAATATCCGTGTAGGTGTTCACCGCGGTAAAGACACCGTTTTCATCACGGGAAGGCATACCGCTGGGAATCCTGTTCAGGAAATTTCCCTGGGCGTCCAGCAGGCTTACATGGAAGAAGGACGTAGCAGGGGCCACATAGGTGGTGGTGACGGTATAACCCAGCTCTGTTTTTTCGACCACCATTTCCTTCATCTGAACATTTGCGTCGGGAATATCAGTAAATTTTGTAAAGGTTTTTACGGCGGTCTTGGTGCTGTTGTCGGTGAGTTCAATTTGGTATTCAAACCGCTCCGATACGGAATCATCTATGGTATCGGCTTTTCCTTCCTGAAACAGGCGGAGGAAGGTATCCTGGTAGACATCCTCGGCGTCGGCGGTATTTTGCAGGCGGCACAGTGCCAGCCGGTACACGGCATCGCCGTAGCGGCCCATGGCACCTGCTAAAAAGGCTTCTGTCATTGCGTCACATCCCTTCTGTTTTTGACCTTTCACTCATAACACGCAGAAGCACCGGAAAATGTTTCAAACCTCGTCATTTTTTTCAGTATACAGGCAATACAGCCAAATGAGAAGCCCAAACAAGAAAAAATCCCCAATTCGGGATTGCAAAGCGCGCAGGAAGCAGTTATAATGACCATATCAGGAAAATAAGTATACATAATCTTGAGAAAAGGAGATGAGAAAATGAAGGCCAGAACCTTTGTTTCCCTGCTGCTATGCTTGCTGCTGGCGGCATCGTTTATGTTTCCAGCCTTTGGTGGAGAGCATGGGAAAGGCGGGGTGTTCGTAACCGCGTTTGCGGAAGGGGAGGACGACAAGACGGAAGAGAACACTGACGGCGACACCGGCGGCAGTGGTACTGGCAGTGGTGATACCGGCGGCGATACAGGCAGCGGCGAAGGCGGCGGAGATACGGGAGAAGAGAAGCCCACAGAGCACAAGCATACCTGGGAGGTTGCCGAAAATAAAAAGCCAACCTGCACTGAAGAGGGCTATGTGATAAACAAATGCACGACCTGCGGGGAAACTAAAACGGAAACCCTTTCCAAGGCAGACCACACCTATGACAATGCCTGCGACCCGGACTGCAACGTCTGCGGCGCGACCCGGGAAATCAAGCACGTCCCCAATAAGACCTGGTCAACGGATGGCAAAAGCCACTGGCATACCTGCACGGTCTGCGGTGCGAAGGTGGACATTGCGGAACATACTGCCAATAAGATCTGGTCAAAGGATGGCGGCGGCCACTGGCACACCTGCCAGGTCTGCGGTGAAAAGGTGGACATCGCGGACCATTACCCTGGCCCCGCAGCCACGGAGGACAAGGATCAGATCTGTATGACCTGCGGCTACCTGCTGACAAGAGCCTTGGGCCATGTCCATAAATATGAGACGAGGCTTTCCTCCGATGCCACCGGGCACTGGTACGCCTGTGAAGCGTGCGGCGATAAGAAGGACTTTGCCGAGCATGTTTTTGACAATCCCTGTGACCCGGACTGCAATGTGTGCGGCTATGTGTCGAACAATGCCCACGACTACGGCGACACCTTCCAGTATGATGAGGAGTGTCACTGGGGCGTCTGCACCCTGTGCGGACAGGAGGGGGATCACCTAACCCACATCCCCGGAGACTCGGCCACGGAGGACACTCCCCAGGTCTGCACGGTCTGCGGCAAGGTTCTGGTCCAGCCCCTGAGCCATGTCCATGAGGGAGAAGCGTGGACCTACGACGAAGAAACCCATATCCAAACCTGCAGCTGCGGCCTTGTCCTGGAAGAGGGACCTCATGCCTGGGACGAAGGCAGGGAGAACCCCGACGGAACTGTGACCTATGTCTGTACAGCCTGCGGCATGGAACGGATGGAGGGGGAACCCAGGGCGGCGGAGGCGGAGTTCCCATGGATCCTGATCATCGGGATCGCGGCCCTGGTCTGCGCTGTGGGCGCGTGTATTGTGCTGGTGATCGTCCTGGCGAAAAAGCCAGCCGGGAAATACGCAAGATAAATCCAGATCCCTCCGGTCCGAAACCGGAGGGATTCTTATCTGCGGAAATCCAAAATGGAAAGTCTGTCGTTTTCCAGGATTTCCGGTTGCTTTTTTAAAAAAGGCTGGTATAATGAACATGATAGGCGTCCGGATGGGCGCTGCCATGGGGCGGAATCCCCCAACCATGGCCCTATGCGATATTTTGAAACCCATATGCTTCCTGCTGCCTCTTCCGGAGACAGAGTGGGGAGCATACTGTAAGGAGGTAAGCATTTGGAGAATTATACGAAGTATGCTCTGAAGGCAAAGGAAGAACTGACGGCCCTGCTGGAAGGCAAGGACAATCTTTTCATCATTGCCTGCAACAAGTGTTTCAAAGAGTTCACTTCCGTAGAGGAAGCGGACTGCGAGAACCTTGCCGCGTTGGCTTCCGAGCTGGGGAAGACCGTCACAGGCACCTTGAAGGTGGACTTCCTGTGCAATAAGACCCAGACGGTCAAGGCCCTGGCGGACAAGATTCCGGCGGGTACGGAGCACGTGCTGGTGGCATCCTGCGGCCTGGGCATCCAGACCGTGGCGGACCTGGAGAAAGAGGCGCTGCCGGTTTATGCGGCCAGCAACTCCCTGAACTACACCGGCCACCATGGTATGGCCCTGACCAAGAAGGCCTGCGACGCCTGCGATCAGTGCTACCTGAACATCACCGGCGGCATCTGCCCCATCGTGGACTGCTCCAAGAGCCTGACAAACGGCCAGTGCGGCGGCGCCAAGAACGGCAAGTGCGAGGTTGACCCCAATAAGGACTGCGCCTGGGAGAAGATCTATCAGAAGCTGAAAGCCCAGGGCCGGCTGGAAGAGTTCCTGAAGCAGCCTGTCCAGATCCGGGACTACTCCAAGGTTAATTTCAAGAAGACCAAAGAATATGTGGATTCCATCCGGGACAGCCGGTTTGCCGGCTACTACGGCGGCGTCCATCCCTCCGAGCGGAAGGAACTGACAGAAAGTAAGCCTCTTGTCCGTTTCCCTGAACCGGAAGAAGTGGTCATCCCCCTGTCCCAGCACGCCGGTGCTCCGGCGACTCCCGTTGTGGCGGTGGGCGACTATGTCCAGGTGGGCCAGAAAATCGGCGAGTCCGCCGGATTCATCAGCTGCACCGTCCATTCCAGTGTCAGCGGCGTTGTCACCGCTATCGAGCCTCGTATGCACGGCACCCGTGGCTGCCCCATGGACGCCGTGGTCATTAAGAACGACTTTAAGAATACCATCCACGAATCCGTCAAGCCCGTGGACGATCCTGACAGCCTGACCCAGGATGATGTGGTGGCTCTGATCCGGGAGAAGGGCATTGTCGGTATGGGCGGCGCAGGCTTCCCCACCTCTGTTAAGCTGAAGCCCGCCAAGCCTGTGGATACCATCCTCTTAAACGGCTGCGAATGTGAGCCTCTGCTCACCGCCGACCATCGGGTGCTGTTGGAGTACGCCGACGACGTGATCTACGGCCTGAAGATCATGATGAAGACCGTAAACGCGGAGCGGGGCGTCGTTGTCATCGAGGACAACAAACCCGACGCCATTGAGCTGATGACTGCGAAAGTTGCGGACATCCCCGGCATCGAGGTTGTGGCTGCCAGAACCAAGTACCCCCAGGGCGCTGAAAAGATGCTCATTAAGCGGGTTACTGGCCGTCAGGTTCCCAGCGGTGGACTGCCCGCCGACGTTGGCTGCGTGGTTTCTAACATCAGCACCACCAAGGCCATTGCCGACGCTGTTCGCACTGGTATGCCCCTTATTGAGCGTGTGGTCACGGTCTCCGGCGAGCATATGGCAAGCAGCGGCAACTTCATTGTAAAGATCGGCACCAGCGTTCAGTCCCTGATTGACTACTGCGGCGGCATCCAGGGTGAGGACATCACTGTGAAGATGGGCGGCCCCATGATGGGCTTCCCCTTAAGCGACTACAATGTGCCCATTATGAAGGGCTCCAACGGCATCATCGCCGTGGAAACCGATCACTCTACACCTGTGGAGTGCATCAAGTGCGGCCGCTGTATGGATGTGTGTCCCATGGAGCTGAAGCCTCTGTACTTTGCCAAATACGCCGATGAGGAGAACTGGCAGGGCATGAAGGACCAGCATGTGATGGACTGCATCGAGTGCAGAAGCTGCGGCTATGTCTGCTCTTCCAAGATCCCGCTGGCCCTGAAGATCAAAGCCGGTAAGGCGGCAGTAAGGGGGATGAAGTAATATGTTGATCACCGAATTAAAAGCAAGGGAAACCATCCTCTCTCTGGCGGAGGGCAAGGTTTTCATTGTCAACTGCCACGGCTGTAAGGAAGTCCACTTCCCGGAGCAGGAGGCAAAGGCCCTTCAGAAGGAAATGCAGGAGGCCGGAAAGGTTACGGGCATCTTCACCACGGATTATATCTGCAACCCGGAGAACATGAAGCTCCGTCTGGATCTGCATAAGGCAGAGATCGACGCTGCTGACGCCGTGCTGGTATTCTCCTGCGGCGTGGGCGTCCAGACGCTCAGCGAGTATCTGGGAAATAAGAAGGTCTACGCCTGCTGCGATACTTACCCCCTGCCTGGTTTCCAGGGTGTTACCCCGCTGGAATATGACTGCAAGCAGTGTGGCGAGTGCTACTTAAATCTCACCGGCGGCATCTGCCCCATTACCGCCTGCTCCAAGAGCCTGGTCAACGGCCAGTGCGGCGGCTCTAAGAACGGCATGTGCGAGGTTGACCCCTCCATGGAATGCGGCTGGGAGCGGATCTATAAGAGACTGAAAATGGTGGGCCGTCTGGATGCGCTGAAGTGCCCCGTCCAGATTCGAAACTATGCCACCGATGATGAAGTTAAAAAAGGACAGGAGTAATGCATTATGAGAATTACGGAACTTTTTGATCAGGGTGAGTTTGTAGTCACTGCCGAAGTCGGCCCTCCCAAAGGCATTCATATTGAGCATCTGCTGGAAGAAGCCAAGGAGTACTTAAGCGACATTTCCGCCGTCAATGTGACGGACAATCAGTCTTCTGTCATGCGTTTGGGTTCCCTGGCCACCTGTAAGGCGCTGAAGGACGAGGGCCTGACCCCCATCTATCAGCTGACCTGCCGGGACCGGAACCGTATCGCGCTCCAGTCCGACCTGTTAAGTGCCGCCATGCTGGGCATTGAGAACCTGCTGCTGCTCACTGGCGATCACACCAAGATGGGTGACCATCCCGGCGCCAAGCCTGTGTTTGACCTGGACTCCGTTTCCCTGATTCACACGGTCTGCCAGCTGGAGAAGGGCGTGGACCTGGGCGGTAACGAGTTGGTAGGGGAGCCTCCCAAGTTCGCCAAGGGCGCGGTTGTGTCTCCCTGCTCTGACAGCGTGGACGCCCAGCTTGCCAAGATGGAGCGCAAGGTCATGGCGGGCGCGGACTACTTCCAGACCCAGGCCGTATATGAGCCGGAGAAGTTCATCGCCTTCATGGAGAAGGCTAAGCAGTTTGGCAAGCCCGTGCAGCTGGGCATCGTGATCCCCAAGTCTGCCGGCATGGCTAAGTTCATGAATAAGAACGTAGCAGGCATCCACATTCCCGACGACATGATTGCGGAACTGGCCGCCGATAAGGAAAAGGCCAAGGCTGGTATCACCGGTGTGGAAATCGCCGCCCGGATCATCAAGGAATGCAAGCCCTACTGCCAGGGCGTGCACATCATGGCATTGGGCTGGGAAAGCAAGGTTCCCGCTCTGCTGAAGCAGGCCGGCCTGCGCTGAGAAACCCGTTTTATAACTTAGGGACGGACGCGTTATGCGTCCGTCCCTTTCCTATGAAAAACAGTTGCATTCGTTGGGATCCTATGATATACTGGGTTTCATCCGATTCCGGAAAGAAACGGAAGAACGCAAAACGGACATCGACTTTAGGAGACAGACTATGAGCGGAAAATACGAAAGAAAGAAGTCCAAAAAATCAGGGTCAAAGATGGCTTTGATCGTTGTCATTGTGATTCTGGTGCTTCTGCTGGCTGCGGTTGCGGCAATTGTGATCTATTATAATACGATGCTGGGCAAAATGAACCACGTGAATGTCCCCAAGATCAACTACACAGAGGCGGTAACGGAACCCACAAAAACAGAGACGCTTCCGGAACCCCCCACGGAGGCCCTGGTAACAGAAACCACCGTTCCCCCGACGCAGCCCCATGTGGCATCCCAGGATGATTACATCAACATTTTAGTGGTAGGCCAGGCAGCCCGGGGTGGGGAAGAAGAACGGTTTGCTGACACTATGATTCTATTTACCGTCAATACCTATGAGAAGTCTATCACGATGACCTCCTTCCTCCGGGATACCCTGGTGAAGCCGCCAGACTATAAAGGCCATACTTTTGGCAGAATCAAGCTAACCACTGTCTACCATATGGGCTCCTTCTACGGCGGCGGAGTGGAAAACTCCATGGAACTGATGAACTTGACCCTCTATAATAATTTCGGCGTGGAAGTGGATCACAACTTTGAAATCGATTTTGACGCTTTCGTTCATGTGATTGATGAGTTGGGCGGGGTGGATATTGAACTGACTCAGGCGGAGGCGGATTACCTAAACGCCGATGACTTCTGGGTATATGAGGATGTAGAGCCTGGTATGAATACACTCAACGGCATGACTGCTTTGAGTTACGCCCGGATGCGGAAGGCCGAGGGCGATTCGGACAGCGACATTGTCAGAACATCTCGTCAGCGGAAGCTGGTGGAAAGCTTGATTGCTAAGCTGAAAACCAAAAGTCCCTCCAGACTCCAGAAGATTGCCAATAAGGTATTGCCGCTGGTGACCACCAGTATGACCAACTCAGAAATTACGGACCTGCTTCTAACCCTGGCTCCCATGGTATCGGAACTGACCATCGAACAGGGTGGAACCTGTCCCGCGGAAAGCTGGGGCGAAATGGTGGATATCTACGGCGATGGAATGCTCCACAGCGTCCTCAGGTTTGAGGAAGACAAAACGAAGGCGTATATGCGGGAGCGCACCCTGGGTGAGGTCGCCGCCAACTGAGAATATTCCTATAAAAAGCCTGAAAGCCCTGTGCTTTCGGGCTTTTTGTGGAAAAATGAAGGGACGAAAAACCCGGAAGGCCGAAGCCTTCCGGGTTTTGTATTTGCGGAATCGGGAACTTAACGCTTGGAGAACTGGGGAGCGCGACGGGCGGCTTTGAGGCCGTACTGCTCTCGTTTTAGCGCCGTTTTTCCTTGATTTTACGGGCTTTTTTGAGGTGGTGGCTCCCGGTTGTCCTACCCCTTAACCCAATCAACCAGCAGCATTATCTGCGGTGCCGGATGGGTGAAGCGCCTGATTTACTACGTCAAAAAGTTCTTCGGGCTTATTGTACTTGACCTTTGCATAAATGTCCATAGTTGTTTTGCTGTTTTCATGTCCGGCAAGGTACTGAACCGTCTTGGGGTCAACGCCTGCATAAAGCAAATTTGTAATATAGGTATGCCGGAGCTGATGGGGTGTCACTTCAAAATCCAGGGTATAGACGATCCTGGGGTTGTTTTTCTGGCTGGTTCCCAGCGTCGGCTTTACCGTGTATTTGATGCTCTGTCCGTTCACGTATTTATAATAGGTGCGCTCCTTGGTGGAACGGACAACAATGTACTGCCACACTCTCTTGAACTGTGAGTAAGACAGAGGCTGGCCCTCGCTGTCGGCAATCACATAGTCAGACGTAGAGGTTGCTTTCGCTTCCCGCAGACAGTCAGCCAGACACTTGGGAATGGGAATGTCTCTCCGGGCCGCTTTGGTCTTTAGAACCGTAGAGATCACCGGCCGGTTGTGTTCTGCCCGCCAAGCCCGCCGTACCGAAATGTACGGGGTGGGAACATCCAGAAACACACAGTCCCATTGGAGGGCAAGGGCTTCTTCCCGACGCAGGCCAGCATATAGGCCGATCATCACAAAGAGATAAGGCGGCAATCCTTTGATGGTCTCCAGAAGTACCGCCACCTGCTGGTCGCTCAGGGCATCCTTCTTCTGTGCCGGCTTCCCGCCCTTACCCGATATTCCCGCGCAGGGGTTATCTTCAAGGAGCTGGCTGCGCTCCGCCGAATAGAAAACGCACTTGATGAGCATATTCACTTTGTTATACAGGCCCTCTGACTTCTTGGACAGCGGCACCAGCGCCAGCCGGATGTCATCCGCCGTTACTTCCTCCATATACATATCACCCATCGGCTTGATGACGTAGTTCCTCATGTTGGAGGCGTATCCTTTCAAAGTGGCTGCCGAAACTTTTGCTGACTGCATCACCAGCCATTTCTCACAATACTCCGCAACGGTCGGATGCTGGCGGTGAAAGAGGATTTCCTGCACTTGGCGTCTCGCCGCTAATTGCTTCTCGTAAAGTTCCTCGCAGGTTGTCGCGTACAGGCTGACCTGCTTTCCATCGGCGTCCAGAATCCGTGTGCGGTAATACTGGATTCCTTTTCGCTCTACGCTGGTGTACTGGGGAATTGTTTTTTTCTTAGCCATAGATAATTTCCTTTCTTATGCGCAAAATCAAATTGGTTCCTTCACTCCTTTTTTATCAGAAAGGCCGGATTGAATCAAAGATACGGATTGGGAAAAGCAAAGAGCGAGGCGTTCCTGCCTCGCTCCTACTGTATTTTCTGTTCTATGCCCACATGGCATCCCATTGGGCAAATGCGCCGTCCATCGCTTTTACGACCTGATCCGGCTGGTTGTATTTGACTTTGGCGTAAATATCCATCGTGATTTTGCTGCTCTCATGGCCCGCCAGGTACTGCACCGTTTTGGGGTCCACCGAGGAATGAATCAGGTTGGTTATGTAGGTGTGTCTGAGTTGGTGGGGAGTGACCTCAAAATCCAGGCTATAAACACAGTGACCGTTGTTCCGGGCCTTCTCGCCCAACTGCGGGTAGAGGATATACTTCACATATTTCCCGTCTACCAGCTTCTTTGCCACTCTCGGTCTGGCGGTCCTTGTCACAATGTATTGCCACAGCCGCTTAAACTGTGTGTAGGACAGCGGGCCGCCATCCCGATTCGCCACCACATAATCAGAGGTAGATGTTTTCTTCGCCTCCCTCAAACACTCTGCCAGGCAGGTCGGGAGCGGGATATTCCGCTCTGCCGCCTTGGTCTTTAGTTCGGTGAGAATGACTGGCCGATTATGCTCCGTATGCCATGCCCGCCGGACTGTCAGATAAGGGGCCTCTGCGTCCAAATACACCGAATCCCATTGGAGCGCGAGGATTTCTTCTCTCCGCAAACCGGCATACAAACCAATCATTACAAACACATAGGGTGGCAAGTCCCGGATTGCGTCTAAAAGTTGCTCGACCTGTTCATCCGTCAACGCCTGGCGGTCCTCCTGCGGGATACCGCCGCCTTTTGCGTTTAGATGGAGCGTCGGATTCACTTCAATCACATGGCTTTCCTTTGCCGCCCGAAAGATGGATTTATAAAGGATCACCACGGACTTGTAAACCGATGCCGATTTTTTGGAAACCGGGACAAGAGCGAGCTGGATGTCATCCAGAGTTACATCTGCCATCCGCATCTCTCCCAATTCCTTAATGATATGCCGCCTCACCTTGGAGGTGTAATCTGTCAAGGTGGTCTGCCGCACATGGACCGACTGCATCAGCAGCCATTTCTCACAGTATTCTGCTACCGTTGGCGATTTCCGATGAAACCGGGCATGACCGATCTGCTCCAACGCCTCCGTTTCTTTGTCATACAGTTCTTCGGGGGTTCTCGCATAAAGGGCGACCCGCTTGCCATCGGCATCCTCGATTCGGGTCCTGTAATACTCTACGCCATTCAGCGTGACCGTACTATAATCTGGAATTAGTCGTTTTCTTTTTGCCAATACCGTTACCTCTCAAGAATCATATTCAGCGCTGTATCTTTGTTTTACCAGACACCACTTATTTCAGCAAGGATACGGATTAGCTCACGCCTCGGCACTTCGCACTTTGCGGTATGTGGCGCACTTTTCCACCGGCTTCGCCCGATGCGTGAATTTTGCGATGTACTCCTGAAGGCTTGCGTCTGTGAAATAGACGCAGCCGTTCTGCACATACTGAACATAGGAAATCAGGCCATTGTTGCGGGCCGTGTCCAGTGTTGCAATACTGATTCCCAGGATTTTGGCCGCTTCTTTCCTTGTAAATAACTTTTCCATATAATCTCTCCCTTCTTTGTCAAGGATATGGTTGTGGCTTTCAAAATCACATGAATGCGCTGGCGGTTTTGCCTGCCAGCGCATGGTATCTAATTTTGAAATTCTTTTTTGTGTTACGCCACATTTGCCACGCACCCCTGACGCAGGGGACAGGACAGGTCTCCGCTGGCGCGGCTGTCATAACTCCGCAGCGTCGTTCATAGCGTGCGCCGCAGGGTTCCCCCCAAGTCTTTGGCGGGCCGTGAGGAAGTATCTTTAAGCCCCCGCGCAGTCATCGCGCCGGATATGCCACCATCCGGGTCACAGGGCCGTTGATCGCTCCGAAACAGCTTGTCCATCACCTCCTGGCTGCTCCATCTTCGCGGCGTCCTGCACTCGCTCATACGCGGGTTATGTACCTGTTCTGCCGTGTATTCAGTTGTCAAAGATCAGCGAAGGAAAAATCCCCTTCTTGATAACCATGACAAAAACAGGCGATTTGTCCTGCCTGTAATGCGATTTTTTTGAAAAATATTTTTGCCTTGCCGCTTCATAAGAGCTGCGGGCGATGCAAGCATACAGCAAGCACAATAAAATAGGTACTATCGTACTCAAAAACACCTTTTATAAGGTTCTTCCTGCAAGGAAATGGGCACGATAAAATATGATTAAGGAGACGATAGTGCCTATGGAATTGATAAAAGAGCTGGGACGAAGGATACAAAAAGCGCGCAAGGGAAAAGGTTTGACGCAGCAGGAACTCGCAGATCTGAGCCATGTTTCTCTGAAGCACGTTCAAGGCTGCGAAAGAGGGGTGAAGAACCCTTCTTTTGAGGTTCTACGCGCTTTTTGCAAAGTCTTGAATTTATCTTTAGATTCCTTGATGAATCTCGATCTGCCCGAAGATGAACAATCCGCCAACGATATGCGGCAGCTCTACCTTTCGTGCCCTCCGGCGGCCAGAAAGGCGCTGTTAAACTCGGCCCGTGCGCTGGCTGATGAACTAAAAGAGATGACGCAGGCAGACGAATGTGACCAGGATAAAAAAGCAGAGGAGAAATAAGCCGGTGGAGGAATAAAAATCCCCCACCGGCTCTTTTTTTGCCGCTATTCGGCGGTCAGGTTATCGGGCTGTGTCCAGCAGACGCGCCAACTTCTTCAGCCCGCGCCGGATGCTGTCCCACACACGGCGGCGGTCGGTGCCCTCAATCCGGGCGATCTCGGCCACCGTCATGCCCAAGTAAAACCGGGCGTAGATGCGCCGGGCCTGGATGGCGGGCAGCTTCATCAGCGCGGCATACACTTCTTCCCGCAGCTGCTTCTGTTCCAGAATTTCCTCCGGGGTGAGCGGCCGGTTGATGGCATCGCTTTCAATGCCATCCTCCCGGTTCAGAGAGTAATGGGCCTTGTGCCGGAACTTCCGGCGCTCGTAAGCGGCATCGTCCTGCTGGTGGCCCCGGATCGCGGCCAGGACTTCCTCGGCCACGTCTACAAAGACATCGGTTTTATATGTATCGGGATACAGGTCCCGAAGGTTGATCTTCTGCATGATGTACCTCCGTTTCAATTCACTGGTTGACAGGTGAACCGAAACGAAGGCGGCGGGCGACACCGTTCGGGGAAATTCCCGAAAAAACGACAAGGAAAAGCGCCAGCTTCCGATGTACGGTGGCTGGCGCTTTCTATATGCGTCTTATAGGTCTTATGAACCAGCCACGATAGTGCCTGTTCATAAGCAGATGGGGACCGATTGACGGTTAGGCTTTTTTTGGCAGGTAGATTTCTGCCGAATTATGTCGAAGCAGTCTTTGCTTCACGGCGGCTCCCTTCTAAAGCCGCCGTCACTTTTGAAATGGGGTCGTCATCCTCATGAGGGCATAAAGAACGGCGGCCTTGATTTGTTCAAAGCCGCCGTAAAGTTAATATGGGCGTGTCAATACGTCTGCTGTACGACGGCTTTTTTTCTTTTGCCGTCGTCCGGCAGAATGAGGAGAATAGTTATTTTATTCTTTGTGTGTATCCTCAGACGTTTTTTCCGCTCCCTTACCTGCTTGACCCTGCGTCGTCCCTTTTCCCATCGCAGAGACAACCTGATTCACGATTGCCTCCTTATCCTCCGGCTGGAAATGCAAACGATCCATCGCCGCAATGTACTCTTTTTCTTCAGGGCTGTAACACATTTTCTTCTTTCTCATTTTCATCATCCTTTTTATGACACGCCTTTCAGCATCATGTGGCTTGTCGCGCAGGCATTGACAAACGGATCATGGGTGACCACAACGATGGTTTTTCCCCGGTGATTCAACTCCTTCAAAATTTCCATGACATAGCTGCGGTTGCGCTCGTCGAGGCTCCCGGTCGGCTCGTCTGCAAAGATGATTTGCGGAGACTTTGCAATGACCTTGGCCAAAGCCACCCGCTGCTGCTCTCCGCCGCTCAATGTGTAGACTTTCCTCTGCTCATACCCCTGCAGGCCGACTTGTTCCAATGCGGCGGCAATCAGACGACGCTCCTTTTTTCTGCTGACCTGTTTGAAATGGGTAGCCGTCCGCATATTACTTTCCACGGTTTCCGTGTCAATCAGGCCATAGTTTTGAAAAAGATATGAGATGTGGTGGCGGCGCAGTTCCACAGCGGCGTGAGAGGAGAACGCCGGATTCTTCTGGCCGCAGATCGTGACTACGCCGCTGTCCGGCCGTTCCAGCAAGCCCATCATGTTCAGCAGTGTTGTTTTCCCGGCACCGCTCTCACCCATGATTGCCAGAAACTCCCCACGCTCAATTTTCAGAGAAAAATCCCGGAATAAGGTCTTGTTCCCAAACTTCTTGTGGATATTAGATAGGATAATATCAGCCATATCAGTCCGCTCCTTTCACGATTTGGTATAGATTTCGATGTGCATACGTTCGTCCCACGATCAGTGTTATGACCAACTCTCCGACCAGTGAGCCGAGCAAAAGAATGTAGTCCAGCGATACCTGCATCATTGCGGTTAGAGCCTGAAGCATGAGGATGACGGCAGCATAGTAAAGAACTGTTACAATGAAATGCCTTCTCAAACAGCTCCATGTGGAGTACCCTTCGATCAGGCAGGAAGCTATCTTCTTTTTGTAATTCTCACAGTAGAGTTTGGCGCTGAAAAGGATCAGGCAGAACAGGCCGGCCAGCAGGACAGCCGATTGTGTTCCGTAAAGGATCAGCATTTGCCGCTGATGCTGAATAGCGTCAGAGAAAGTATCGGAAATGCTGGGTGTACTCAGCGTCACTCCGGCAATCCCGGTTTCTCGGAGAACCGGCAGCAGTTCCTGGTACGGATCGGTTCCGTCTACCTTTAGGAAATAAGACCCCTGCGAACAATAGCTCAGTACAAAAATACCTTCCAGTTGTTCTTCTTCCACCACAAGGATCGCAGGCTCATCGATTGCCCCATAATTCCCGGTCCCGGTATCGGCATTGTAGCTATAAATCTTACTGGCTTCCCCGTCGTAGAAAATGAAGTTTGTCTCCATCGAATACGCATTGCGGACATACTCACGCCAGTATTCTTCTTCCTGCTCCCTCGATTCCGGCAACAGCACATTGAACGCGGCATTTGACAGCTGCGCGGATGAAATGGGGCTTCCATCCAGTCCATAAATCGGGTTAAATTCCAAATAGTTTCGATTGACGGTAACAGAGGCCTGTCCAAACTCTTGGGCCAGCGTTGTTCCGCCAATCAGATCGTACTCATAATTGCTGGCATCCATCAGGACACCGTGATACCGATCCACCGTAGCGGTATAGAAATCTTTGTAATGATCTGCCAGTCCCTGTGTCGAGGTATTGCTGGTGTTGACCGGGATCGTAACATATCCGGCAACCTTTTCCGCTAAATAATCCGCCGTCTGCATCGAATGATAGGAGATAGCCACATTCCTAACTGCAATGGAGAGGAAAAAGACGAGGAAAGTGACAAACACGATTTTTGCCAGAATCGTTGTTACATAGATTCCCCGCTTTGGCACCCGCCCCTTAATATGTTCGGCGCTCTTTTGACGGCTGACCAACAGACCGGCGAGCGCAAGCCCAATCAGGGTCGCCACGAACAGAACCGCAAAATTAGGCAGGGAGAATAGAATATACTGGCCCCATGCGGATCGGTATAGAACTGCCGCAGCGATTAAGCTAACTCCTTCTACGGCCAGAAAGCTGACCGCCAATGGAAACCCGGCAGACCGAACTTCATCGGCCAGGATATTCCTCGTTGTGTAGCCCTCCATCTTTTTCAGGACATTTTGCTTCCCGTTGGAAAGAATATAGAAGGCTATGCTGGCAATCAGCATAAAGGCGGGCACAAAGCCAAACAGTAAAACAGAAAACTGGCCGGAAATGTAGTTTGTGGGCTGGACGGTGACCGTGTATCCCAGCTGCCGGAGCGTGTCGGCCACAATGGATTGCTGCCCCATTTTTACATAATAGGTCCCGGCGGTCAGGTCAAATTGTCCAGCATCGGCCCACGGGAAAAAGGAGATGTCCTGCATGAGAGAAGCCACATGAAGAGGAAAAACGGTGTATCCCGCTGGCTCTGTTGTGGACAAGCACTCCCCACTCTCTAAAACCGTGTGGGCGGACAGGTTGAGAAAATCTGCTGTATGGTTTGTTTTATAATATTGATAATGGGATTTTTCGCCTGAATTGTCCACATGGCGGAACATCAAATCGGCGTGAACCTCGGCAATCGCATGGTCGATGTCAGCGAGAAAGTCGCTGTTTGACTGTTCTGCCGGTTTTTCGATGGTCAGCATGAGCTTATCTTCTTCCACTTGGTCAAGCGATGAAAAGGCAAAATTCAGACAGGACAGCGCCGATAATACGGCAAATAAAATGGTGAAACAGAAAATCATCAATCTTCTCATAGTGCATCCTCCCTATTCTCAGGGAATAAAAAACTCCCCCGTCCTGATACAAAAAGTATATCAGAACGGGGGAAATGATGTTTTCGCTCTATCTTCGCAATCAATGATTTCTTTCTGATGAACTTCTTACATTTTTCTGACAGTCCAGGGGAAGTTGGACAAGGAACTGAATCGTCTCGCTTTCACTGTGCGCGGAGATAGTCCCATGATGCAGTTCGATAATCTCTTTGGCAATCGCCAGACCAAGTCCTGCGCCGCCGGTGTCGGAAGAACGGGCGGCGTCCAGTCGGTAAAACTGCTCAAAAATCCGCTCCAGCTTCTCCGGCGGGATCGTCTGTCCTTTGTTCTGCACGCAAATCCTTACCTGCTCGTCCAGCTGCGTCAGCGAAAAGAAAATCGTCGTGCCTGCATAGCTGTAATTGATGGCATTGCGGATCAGGTTGTCAATCGCCCGTTCCAGTTTATCTCGGTCACAGACGATTTCTATATTCTCCGGGATCTGTAAGTCCCACTCCAGATTCTTTTCTGTCAGGATCGGATGAAACTCATAAGTAATCTGCATCAACATCCTGCTGAGATTTGTTTTTGCCGGTTCCAGGGACAATTTGTGGGTGCTGAAACGAGTGATCTCAAAGAACTCGTTGATCAGCGACTCCAAGCGCTCGGCCTTACGTCCAGCAATTCCACTGTACTTTTTAATGAGCGCGGGATCAATTTCCGGCTCGTCCTCCATGAGCTTTAGGTATCCGAGAACGCTTGTAAGCGGCGTTTTCAAATCATGCGCCAGATATACCAGCAAGTCGTCTTTTCGGATGTCCGCTTCACGGGCATCTTTGATGCTGTTCAGCGTCTGCTCCCGAACAAGATTCAGCTCATCCTCTATGCTTTTGAGGTCATGAGAAAGCAGGATCGGCGCATCGGTGGGGTGGGCAAGTTGTTTAGCGGCTTCAGCCACTTCATCCAGATGCTCCAGTGGCCGTAGCATAAAGCGATAGGAGATATACCCGCATCCGGCAACCGACAAAACGATAAGAAGCGGGATCAGAAAGGGCTTCAGGGCCTCAAACCAGACTGTACGATCCAGATTTGTTGCCCCCATGATTACCAGAAACAGCAGTCCGAGCAGAATGAGGGCCACCTCAAAAACGAGAACCAGGGCAAGGAACTTGACGGTGATTTTCAATGCAAGCCTCTTGTGCATCTCCCGGCTTTCGGTGTCTTTTGCCTTAGTCAATGGTGTAACCCACCCCCCAAACAGTCTTGATATACTTTGGCTTGCGCGGCGGCTCGTGCATTTTTTCCCGCAGCCGGGCAATATGGGCCATGACGGTGTTGTTGTTGCTTTCAAAGAATTTCTCGCACCAAATATTTTCAAACAATTCTTCTGCTGAAACAACACGCCCATGATTTTTACAGAGATACCATAGGATGTTAAACTCGAATGGCGTCAGAGATAATGCCTCGCCATTCAAAGTACATTTGTGGCTATCAGGGCAAATATAAAGGCCCTTGTTATCATATTCTTCTGGAGTTTCTTGAATGGCTTGATTGGTATTGTACTGCTTATACCGGCGGAGTTGCGTTTTTACCCTGGCAACTACCTCCAACGGATTGAAAGGTTTGGTAATATAATCATCTGCCCCTAAAGTTAGTCCCTGAATTTTATCTATATCTTCGCCTTTTGCAGTCAGCATAATGATGGGAAACAAATATTTTTGACGGATTTTATTACACAATACAAAGCCATCCATTTCAGGCATCATTATATCTAAAATCGCCAGACTGATCGGCTCATGTTCCACACACGCAAGAGCTTCTTTGGGGCGATAGAATTTCCTGACTTGATAGTTTTCGTTTTTTAAGTAGACTTCTAATAGGTCGGCAATTTCCTTTTCGTCATCAACAATCAGGATTGTTTCACTATTTTTGCTCATAATCATCACCACTCTTTCTTCTTTTATCAACTGGTTTTTCGGCCCCTTTCGGCATAAGCCAAACACCAGCCATTTTCACAGCGCCAGGAATACGGCCCTCAACGCAGTAATAGTTGACTTGACGGGACGAAACGCCCCATTTTTCACTTGCCTCTCTGAGTGTCATGTAGTCCATGTTCACACCTCCGACAACTTCTTTCATTATATTTCATTAGCTCGAAGAATACAAGGTGGAAGATGTGTCGGAAGTGTAAAACAAACAGAGGCCGCAAGTAGCAGCCTCCGCTTGCAAAAGCTATTGATAAATCAGTTCCGTTAAAATAACTTCCTCCACCTGCGCTTTCAGTGTATTCATCAGCCCCACCCAGCGCATGGGGTCACGGGCTTTCACTTCCTCGGTGACGCCTGCCGTCTCCATCATCCGGGGCAGCATGGCATCCATTCGTTCCCGCGCGGCCTTAGTAAAAGCCGATGGAGACAAATTGCCCCCACCGGCTCTTTTTTTGCCGCTGTGCGGCGGTCAGGTTATCGGGCCGCGTCCAGCAGACGCGCCAGCTTCTTCAGCCCGCGCCGGATGCTGTCCCACACGCGGCGGCGGTCAGCGCCTTCGATTCGGGCGATCTCCGCCACCGTCATGCCCAGATAGAACCGAGCGTAGATACGCCGGGCCTGGATGGCGGTCAGCTGCATCAGCGCAGCGTACACTTCCTCCCGCAGCTGCTTCTGCTCCAGGATTTCCTCCGGGGTGAGCGGCCGGTTGAGGGCATCGTTTTCAATGCCATCCCCCTGGTTCAGAGAATAATGGGCCTTGTGCCGAAACTTTCGGCGTTCATAGGCGGCATCGTCCTGTTCCTGGCCCCGGATCGCGGCCACGACTTCCTCGGCCACGTCCACAAAGACATCGGTTTTATACACATCGGGATACAGTTCCCGAAGATTGATCTTCTGCATTATGTACCTCCATTTCGATTCACGGGTTGACGGGTGAACCGAAATGAAGGCGGTGAGCGACACCTTTCGGGGAAATTCCCGAAAAAACGACAAGCAAAAGCGCCAGCATCCGAAGAACGGCGGCTGGCGCTGCTAAAAGAGGACTTATGACGCTCATGGACCAGCCACGATAGTGCCTGTTCATAAGCAGATGGAGGCCGATTGACGGTCAGGCTTTTTTTGACAGGTAAACCCCTGCCGAATTATGTCGAAGCGGTCTTTGCTTCACGGCGGCTCCCTCCTAAAGCCGCCGTGTCAGCGTGTAGTCGTCACTCCTTTGTCGAGGGCATAAGGAACGGCGGCCTTGATTTTGTCAAAGCCGCCGCAATATATAATGATGGCATAGCGATTGCCTGCTGAACGACGGCTTTTTTCTTTTGCCGTCGTCCGGCAGAGTTAAAGTCACTTTGTAATCGGTTGAGCTAATTCTACTTGTCCAACCTTACAAACAGGTGAATTTTAGCTTGCGATTTTGTAAGATGACAGGGGCCCTGCTAAAAGGCAGAGCCCCTATCATCCGAAACTTATTGCGCGCTGATGTTTTCCACAATAGACATGGCTTGAATTCGTTTTGCCGGTCCACGCACAGACAAGGCCGTCGTGCCCAAAATCACTGCGATGATCAGGCAAAGTTCTGGCCAAGGGATGCCCCATGCGTCACCAAATGTGCGGGTGATAAGGCTGGTATAGAGAAACCAGTGAAAAGCCAACCCCAACAGGCACCCAAGTATCACTCCATTGGTAGCATACGTTGCTGCCTCGGATGCGATCATACGGGTCAGCTGCCGGTTACTCATGCCAATGGCCCGCATAGCTCCGTATTGGTGGGTACGGGCAGATACCCCCATGCTGATCGTGTTCATGATATGAAACACCGTGATTGCCACGATAATTGACAAAAAGCCATAGACCAGCACCGAAAAAGCGTAGTAGAGTCCGCGTTGCTGCTGCGCTCTGCTCAGCGTGTCGGTAAAGGCAACACCATCCGCAAACAGCGCCTCCACGGCCTTTACATCTTCTTCTCCTGCGCCGAAGCGGAACTGGACATCCAGGATCGTGTAGCCGGTTTCGCCGGTCAGCTGCGTAAAGGTTTCCTCCGAACAAATCAATGTCTCAGTGCCTTCCGCGCGGGCGAGAGGATCATCGGTCAATATGCCGCCGATGGTGACTGTCTGCGTCACTCCGTTGATTTCCAGAGTGACTGTATCGCCAACCTGTGCCGGTGTCCCGGTATTTGCTACAAACAGTACCTGACCCGGCGTATTGGCAACCGCATCCACGGAACCAGATGCCAGCCGATCCTGTGCCCAACGGAATTGATTTTCCTCATAAGAAATCAGATTGCTGTTGTGGGGCGTCCCACTGATCTCTGCCGGTACATCATAAGCAAACATCCGCCCAAAGACATGGCTGACAGCAGGAACCTCCGATACCGCGTTCCGCTGCTCGAATGGGATGGAGCAGGTGTTGGATTCACTGACGATGGAAAGCTCAGAAGCCCATTCCTTCGGCATGAAGGCATTTTTCATGAAGGGAACCAATGTGCAGAAGCCTAAGAACAATGTCAGGCAGGTCGCAAAAGCACAGGTCATCAGGAGATAGCTGCGGCGTTTAGCTTTTGCATGATGGATACC
>DLAP01000003.1 GCA_002493965.1 Clostridiales bacterium UBA7044 | reverse complement strand
TGACAGCTTGATTTTGAGCCTTTTCTCGTTTCGTAAGGGTAAAACTTACTGCTTTTGCATCTGCCGCAGGAACAGCAGCACGGCACCCACAGTGGAAACAACAGCATACCCCAGCACCCACCACAGGTGAGGTCCAATACCGCCAAAATCCCCTCTAAAAACCGCCCGTTCCAACTCTACCGCGTGGATAAAGGGAAGTACATTGGCGATTTTCTCAAAAGCGCCGCCGACCAGGGATACATCAAACCAAATCCCGGACACCCAGGCGGACAGGTTGGTCAGCAGCGCGCCGCAGATTCCCCCAACCTGCTTGGATGTAAACACAGTCCCACAGATCAATCCCAGGGAAATGTAGAATAGGGCCGTGGGAATCAGGAAAAGCAGCGCATAAAGAGTTGTAATATTCCATCTCAGTCCAAGCAAAAACGCCGCGAGATAGCATATCAGCCCCTGGGCAATGGCAATGGGCAAAATAGGCAGCGTGTAGCCAAAGATAAAGTCGGCTGCCGTCAGCGGGGTGGTGTAAAGCCTTTGCAGCAGAGCGCTTTCCCTGTCCTTGGACACCAGCACGGCGGAAAACAGGGTCGTAAAAGCAAGACCGAACACGGTAACGCCGGGGGTCAGGTTCTCAAGTTCAAACATGGATACCGGAATATTGGCCTGGATCGCCGTCAATAGCCCCAGCAGAATCAGAGGAAATCCCAAGCCGAAGAAGAGATTCAGGGGATCCCGCAGAATCTCTTTTGCGGTTCTGTCGGAAAAAGAAAGAAATCGCTTCATCTTGCCGCCCCCTTTACGATCGCCACAAAGGCATCCTCAAATTTTTCTTTGCCCGCCGCTTGCTTGATTTCTTCGGCGGTGCCCAGGATCAGCAGCTTCCCATCCTTCATAATCCCGATCCGGTCGGATAGTGCCTCTGCTTCCTCCATATAGTGGGTTGTAAGAATCATGGTGATTTTCCCCTTCAACGCCCGGATGGCATCCCACAGATCGCTTCTTGCCAGCACATCCAGGCCCAGGGTGGGTTCATCCAGGAACAGGATCTCCGGCTCTCCGATCAGGGCCATGGCGATGCTCAGCCTGCGCTGCCAGCCACCGGACAGCTTCCCTGCCCGCTTGCCCAGAATTGCGGTCAGTTCAAACTGCTGGGACAGTTCCTCTATTTTCGCCTGCGTTTTCTCTTTATCAAAGCCATGGACACCGCACATGAGAGATAGGTTTTCCTTCACACTCAAATTCGGCGCAACGGCGGTTTCCTGGGGCGACACGCCGATGAGCCCCTTGACAACTGCGGTATCTGTCAGAATGCTGCTGCCGTTCAGGAAAGCGTCACCGCCGTCTGGCCTGGACACGCAGGTGAGCATTTTAATGGTCGTTGTTTTTCCCGCGCCGTTGACACCAAGCAAGGAGAACAGTTCTCCCTGCCTTACGGTCAGGTTCAGATGATCCACAGCGGTCAGGTCCTTGTATCGCTTGGTCAGTCCTTCTGTTCGGATTGCGTCCATTCTCATTTTCCTCCCGTATAACGGTATTTTAAGCCTTCGTAGGCATCGGTCAGCGCCTTGCTGATAAATTCCATATCCCAGTCCAGGTAAGAGGTTGCCACCATGGTAGCGATGCCGTGAGCATACAGCCAGATTTCCAAGTGGAACTGAAAGGCTTCGTCCTCACTAAGTCCCAGGTTTTTCATAATGACATTCAAAAGGGGGCGGATTTCTTCCCGGTTCTCCTCGAGCCGTTCCCCAGTTCTGTTTCGCATAAACAGGAGCTTAAACAGCTCCGGTTCCTCTTTCGCGAACTGAATATAGGCAATGCCGCCGCCCTTATAGGGCGGATATTTGCTGTCTGCCATCCCCTTTTGCACATAAGACTGGTAAAGTCTGTTTGCTGACTGGATGACCTCCCCCTGCACTTCTTCCATGCTGTGAAACAAACCGAAAATCGGCTTTGGCGAAGAACCCAACTGGGAAGCCAGGGATCTTGCCGTGAGGCCCTCAATGCCGATTTTCCGTGTAACCTCCACGGCAGCATCGACAATCTGCTGTCTGGTGAATTTGTACTTTGGCGGCATTCGCATCTCCCCCTATAGGAAATATTTGTTGCGCAACTTTTGTTTCTTATTATACGCCGATTTCTTTGTTTGTCAAGAGCAAAAAGCGGTGCTTCTCACGCCCGGATGGGGAAATGAGCAGCACCGCTGATAGATCATTTTCAATTTTAGCAGCAGAACAGGAAGGGTCTTCCCCCGCAGCAAAGCATCTGGGCAAGGTAGAACAAGCACAGGCCTGCACAGGGGCTGCCGCCCATGGTAAAGCCCCGGAAATTCCCGGCGTGCTGGCGGTAAATCGTGCCGCCGTTTTCGATCTGGTTCAGAGCATCTAAGTATTCCGGATTATCCGGCTCCATGCTCACGGCTTTGCGAATGTGCTCCAGGGCCGTGACCTGATTGCCCAGGCCGCTGTTTGCCATGGCGCTGAGGTAATACCACCGGGCGTTCCGCTCGGAACAGTTTTTCAGGACGTTCAAAGCCTCCCGGTACTGGCCGAACCGCAGATATTGGTAGGCCGCCTGCTGATACTGATCTCCCGTTTGGCCGCCGCTTTGCTGCCGGTAGCCGCCGAAGGGATCGTAGTACCCGCCGCCGTAACCGCCATAGCCGCCTGGATTGCCGCTTGCCGCTTTCTCGGGATTCTTGATCTGCTCGTAGGCCGCGTTGACCTCCTGCATTCTTCTTGCCGCTTCCTGATCCCCAGGGTTTAAGTCCGGGTGATATTTCTTCGCCAATCGGCGGTATGCCTGCTTGATTTCCTCGTCACTGGCATCGGGGCTGACGCCCAATACCTTATACGGATCCTGCGCCATTTGGTTTCCTCCCTTTTCCCCGATAGCTTACCCACACGCCGCTGTACAAAATGTTATCCAGCAGTGCCTTATCCTGCACCAGGGGCAGCCGCTCAAAGGCCTCCGTGGCCCTGCCCATGGTGAGCACCAGATATTCCTCCCACTTATTTGGATCCTTACCGGTTCCCATGGCAAGATAGGGGTTGTACTTTCCCTTCCGGGCGTCCTTATCATAGTCCAGGGCTGCGTCCAAAAGGTAAATAAACCGCCCCAGGCTGTCTCCCAGGGTCCGCAGGGTGTCCCCCCACAGATCTTCCTCATAAACCAGTAGTTCCGCCATCAGAGCCCCAAAGTCCCCGGCCGCGGCGTCCGGATTGGGGCAGTTTTCCTTTTCCTTCTGGGAGAGGCTTTCGATGCAGTCCCGGATGGCGCCGCACTGCCTGGGATAGCGCTCCTCAATTTCCGGCAGCTGCTTTCCCAGCACTCCTGCCATGATCTTGGCAGTTCTCTTTCCGTCGTCCTTCCAGTCATCCAGGCAGTCATAATAAGCCAGAGCCACATTCATGTCCGCGGCGTAGCGGATATACTGGTTGTCAATCCATGGCCGGTGATGGATGGGATGGAGAACGCAGGCGTTTTTCCCCTGCTCCTCCTCCGGCTCGTATAAACTCATCAGCAACAGGGCCAGGAACGCCATATCGTAGCGCAGTCCAAGCCGGGCAGCATTTCCCGACTGCTCCCGGATTTTTCGGCAGATTCCGCAGTAGACCGCGCCATAGCGGGTCTGCTGCTCTTTACTCAATTCCTGGTAATTCGCCGTCACATACCCAAACACAGACGTTCCCCTCCTTTTTTCTTAAGGATACTCTGAATAAACCGTCTGCGGCTGAGTGGTTAAGCTTTTCTTCCAGCTGTGCAGTTTGAAAGAAAATCTCTCGCCATCCGCTCTTGCCGATTTAATCAGAACCTCCTTAATTTTACAAAATAACTGTGAACAGTCGTTAAACAGCTCCAAATTTTACAAATTGTCAACATTTTCCGGCTTTCCCACCAGCAGCCGGTTCAGCACGCCGCCGTAAAAAAGAATGTTCAGGCAGCAGTACAGCCACAGCAGGCTCAGGGCAATGGTATAAACCGAGCCGTAGATGCTGGCGTACCGGGAAAATTTTTCCACATAAATGGAGTAAAGGTCCGAAAACACCATCCAGCCAATACTGGCCAGCACTCCGCCGGGGAGACTGTCCAGAAAGCGGTTGCGCCGATTGGGCAGCTTCATATACATCAGCGTGAAAAACAGGCTCTGCAAAATAAGCAGGAAGAAAAACCGGAAATCAATGATCTCCCCGATAAAGGACAGCACCGGCCGCTCTGCCAGGGCCAGCAGAGAGATCAGGCTGTTGCCGAACACATGAAGTACCAGAGTCAACACCAGAATGACCATCAGGAAAAAGGTATACACCACGCTGATACCTCGGGTATAGACATAGCCCCGATCCTCCGACACGCCGTAGATGGCGTTCAGGCCCCGGAGGATGCCGTAAACCCCCTTGCTGGCCGACCACAGCGCCGTGATGGCGGACACGCCGATGATAGCGCCAGAGGAGCTTTTATAGAGCCGGTAGATCACGCCCTCTGCCATGGACAGCAGCGCCGATGGCATAAAGTCGCCGATGACCTCCATCAAATCACGGATCTGCAGCCCCGTATAGCGCAGCAGGGCCAGAGCCAGCAGCAACGCCGGGAAAACGGCCAGCACGATAAAGTAAGAGGCGTAACCCGCGTGCATGGGGATCTGCAAGGCCGATATTCTCTTCCAAAGGGCCATGGTCTTCCCGATCAGGCCTCCCTGGGGAAATTCCCGCCTGATGCGCTTGCCGAAATGCTTCAGACCGCTCACCCGTTTTCCCTCCCTTCCCGATAGAAATGAAGCAGCCCGCTGCCATAAGGCAGCGGGCTTTCTGCCATTATTCCGCAGAGATCAGGTAATAATACACCGGCTGTCCGCCGTTTAAGAGGTTCACATCTGCCTCCGGACAGATGTCCGCAAAGAGATCCGCCGCCTTCTGGGCGTGCTTCTCCTTTACGTCCGCGCCATAGTAGATGGTGATATATTCCTTCCCCTCGTCCCGGACCTTCTCCGCCAGGGATTTCAGCAGCACCCGAATGTCCCCGCTGGTACCAAAGAGGGAGCTGCCGTACAGGGCCAAATAGTCGCCCTCATGGATGTCGTAGCCGTCAATGTCAGAGTTCCGGGCGGCATAAGTGATCTGCATGGTGTCCACCGTGCCCAGGGCCTCCGTCAAAGCGGCCGTGTTTTCCTCCACGGATCCCTCGGGGTTGAAGCTCAGCATAGCTGTCACGCCTTGGGGTACCGTCTTGGAGGGGATAACCACCACCGTCTTCGGGGTCAGGGCATCCACCTGCTCCGCCGCCATGATGATATTCTTATTGTTGGGCAGCACGAACACAGTCTCCGCGCTTACCTGGTTCACTGCCTCCAGAATATCCTGGGTGCTGGGGTTCATGGTCTGGCCGCCGGAAATGGTGGCGTCCACCCCCAGATTCAGGAATACGTCCCGCAGGCCGTCACCAGCGCAGACGGAAACCACACCCAAGGGCTTTTCCGGCTCGGCAATCTTGGGGGCCTTTTCCGCCTCGGTCATCACCTTTTCCGTATGCTGCAGGCGCATATTTTCAATCTTTACCGTGACGAAGGAGCCATATTCAATGGCCCTATGCAGAGCCGTTCCGGGGTCGTTGGTATGCACATGAACCTTGATGATCTCTTCATCATCCACCAGCACCAGGCTGTCGCCCAGAGTGTTCAGGAAGGCCCGGAGTTCCTCCGGATCCTTATCGTTTTCCCGGGAGATGATAAACTCGGTGCAGTAGGAGAAGGTAATATCTTCGGTATTAAAATCGGAGAAATCCGCGCTGTCCTTTGTCGCAGTCTCCGGGTCGGAAGCCGCCACGTCCTCCCCCCGGAGGGCCAGCAGCATGGCTTCCAGGGCCACCAGCCAGCCCTTGCCGCCGGCATCCACCACCCCGGCCTTTTTCAGCACCGGGTTCTGGTTCACGGTATCGGCCAGGGCAATCTTTGCCTCAGCAATGGCAGCCTCCTGGACAAACTCGATGTGATTATTCTCCCGGGCGGCCTCTGTGGCCGCGGCCGCGGCCAGACGGGACACGGTAAGGATGGTGCCCTCGGCGGGCTTCATTACCGCCTTGTAGGCAGCGTCCACGCCTTCCTGAAGAGCCTGGGCCCACAGGACGCCGTCACAGTCCGTCTCCCCCTTAAGCCTGGTGGAAATGCCCCGGAACAGCAGGGACAAAATGACGCCGGAGTTGCCTCGGGCCCCCCGCAGCATGGCGGAAGCGGCAACCTTGGCGGCCTTAGAAAGATCCGGGTCCTCCGCCTTGCGCAGGTCGGCGGCGGCAGCGTTGATGGTCATGGACATATTGGTGCCCGTGTCGCCGTCGGGGACGGGGAACACGTTCAGTTCGTTCAGTGCCTGCTGATTGTGCCCGATGGCGGCGGCGGCGTTGATGATCATTCTGCGAAGATCGATGCCATTGATGGTTTGTTTCAATTTCTATCCCTCCGTTAGCCGATCATCATAGAATCGATAAAGACATTGACCTCCCGAACCTCGGTGCCCGTGCACGAAGTCACCACATAGCGCACCTCAGAAATGATGGAAGCGCCTACCGCGTTCAGGTTGACGTTGTTATCAACAATAATATGCAGGTCAATGGAAATGGAGTCGTCGTCATTGAAGGTCACATGGACACCCTTCCCCACAGACTCCTTGCGCAGCAGATGGTATACCCCGTCGGTCAGACTCCGGGCAGCCATGCCCTTCACGCCGAAGCAGTTGATGGCCGCGGTGCCTACAATGTCCGTGTACACATTGGTGCTGACATTGACGCTGCCGTTTTCACACGCATGACGGATCATATTCCGTACCTCCTAATTTTTATTACACTTGCCCGGCGGGCTGTCGAAGCCCGCCAGCAAGGCATCACACCATGCTCTCTTCCCAGCACTGGGGCGCGGTCAGACCCATCATCTTCACAACGGTGGGAGCCACATTGGCTAGGCCGTAAGCGCCGTCCTTGATCTTCCATTCCCGGTCGGTGTCGTAAATGATGAAGGGCACAGGATTCAGGGAGTGGGCGGTGCGGACGGTGGTCTTGCCCTTCTTGGTCTCGGTCATCTGGTCAGCGTTGCCGTGGTCAGCGGTGATCAGCACGGTGTAGCCATACTTGTCAGCAGCTTCCAGAATGGCCTTCAGGCCCTTATCCACGCACTCCATGGCGTAGACCACCGCCTCCATAACGCCGGTGTGGCCCACCATGTCGCCGTTGGGGTAGTTGCAGCGCAGAAACTGGAACTTACCGGACGCCATATTCGCAACCATTTTCTCGGTGATCTCCTTGGACTTCATGGCAGGCGCCTGCTCGAAGGGAATCACGTCGGAGGGCACTTCCTCGTAAACCTCCAGTTTTTCGTCCACCTTGCCGGAGCGGTTTCCGTTCCAGAAATAGGTCACATGGCCGTACTTCTGGGTCTCAGACAGGGCGTACTCCGTCACACCGGCGGCGCAGAGGACCTCGGTCAGGGTGTTGGTGATAACGGGGGGCTGAACCAAGTAGTGCTCGGGGATATTCAGGTCTCCGTCATACTGGAGCATACCGGCAAACTTTACACCCGTATAGCCGGGGCGGTCAAACTTATCAAAGTCCTTCCGGTCAAAGGCCAGGGAAATCTCCTGGGCACGATCACCCCGGAAGTTAAAGAGGATCACACTGTCCCCGTTTTCGATCTTTGCAACAGGCTTTCCGTTCCGCTCTACCACGAAGGCGGGCAGGTCCTGGTCAATGCAGCCGGTTTCGGCCCGGTAGGTTTCGATGGCCTCTTTTGCGGAAGCAAACATCCGGCCCTGACCCTGCACATGGGTGCGCCAGCCTTTCTCCACCATGGCCCAGTTGGCCTGGTAGCGGTCCATGGTGATCTGCATACGGCCGCCGCCGGAGGCGATGGCGTAGTCGCAGCCGTCGGCACTCAGCTCGGAGAGAACCTTCTCCAGCTGATCCACATACTCCAGCGCGGAGGTGGCAGGCACATCACGGCCGTCCAGCAGGATATGGCAGTAAGCCTTCTTCACGCCCTCGGCCTTAGCCTGCCGCAGCAGGGCGATCAGGTGGGAAATGTTACTGTGGACGTTGCCGTCGGACAGCAGCCCCAAAAAGTGCATGGCATGGCCTGCCACGGCGTTGGCAGACAGATCCTTCCAGGTCTCGGACTGATAGAGGGTGCCGTTTTCGATGGACTCGCCCACCAGCTTGGCTCCCTGGGAGTACACCTGGCCGCAGCCCAGGGCATTGTGGCCCACCTCAGAGTTGCCCATATCCTCGTCGCTGGGCAGACCCACAGCGGTGCCGTGGGCTTTCAGGTAAGTATGGGGACAGGTGGCAAGCAGATGATCCAGGGTCGGGGTGTTCGCGACCTTAACCGCGTCGCCGCTGCCGCCGTCGCCCTTGCCGACGCCGTCCATAATCACTAATACAATCGGTTTTTCCATGTTGATTCCCTCCAAAAAGCGAGCAAGTCGCAGATTGCTGTACATTACAAGTCAGTTTATTTTACATCATTTTTAAGAAACTTACAACCACTTTTTTATTTTTTCCGTAACAACCAAAAAAACTCCCGGAAAAATCCAAAAATGAGTGATTTTTCCGGGAGTTGTTAAATTAGGGAAACTCTGATTAAATCGGCAAGAGCAGATGCCGAGAGATTTTGACCCAAGCGAAAGTTTGGAAAATCGAGAAATACTGGATGTATTTCCGATTTTTCAAGCTGCACGATTGGGGCAAAAGATCCGACAGCTGCCGCAGACGATTTATTCAGAGTTCCCTTTGTTTGAATCTGTCAGCAGGCTTTCCGGCGATTACTCATAGCGCCGGCGACTGGCATTGCGGGCTATCAGCGCCCCCACAATGAAGAAGGTCAGCACCGCCACAATCAGAATGACCGCAAGGATGCCACCGCTTAAGCCCTCCGGCTCCTCCGCTTCCTCCTGGGGCTGGGTGGCCATGGTGGGCAGGGTGTACACTGCCGCTTCTGTGGTCTCCGCCACAGCCTCAGTGGTCTCAGGCATCGTAGGCGCTGCCGTTGTCGCAGGCACTGTCTCCGGGGGCTGGGTGGGCGCCGTGGTGGGCACGGTGGTAGGCTCCGTTTCTATCGCCTGGGCCGATGCTTCTACTACGGGAGGCTGGGGCGTGTCGCTGGATGCGGCAATCATTTCCAGTCGTCCACCGAAGTTATCCGACAGAATCTGCATCTGCTCCGCCGGCCAGGGGTTATTCGTGGGGTAATAAATGGTGATGTGATTCCCATTCCACAGGCAGTTGCCCTTGAAGGAGGGCATTCCTCCGGCGCAGTGGATGGTCTCCAAATCCGTGCAGCCATAGAAGCTTTCCACCCCAAACAGCCGGAAAGCCTTGGGCAGGCTGATGGCCGTCAGCCCCGTACAGTCCCGGAAGGCCCCTTCATGAATCTCCTTCAGGGAATCCCCAAAGTCCACAGCGGTGAGATTCTCACAGCCCTCAAAGGCTCCCGCCGCCACGGTAGTGACACCGCCGGTGAGGATCACAGTCTTGATCCGTTCCTGTCCCGCCCAGGAGGCCCCTTCCGCCATTTCGCCGTTGCCGGAAATAGTCAGGGTGGTTCCGCTGATCTCCCAGGTTAAATTGTCGCCGCAGGTGCCGCTGGTCTGTTTGGAGGAGGGCGTACTCATCTCCCCCACCGTCTCCTCTGTTTCCTCTATGGCCTCCGTTTCCTCCGCATAGGCGGCGGGAGCCAGGGTCAGCAGCAGAAGGACCGCTGCCAGAATACCGGCAAAATTACTTTTCTTCATATGTATCTATACCTTTCCAAACCATATCACTGGTCTTTTTCAATTCATGGTTCCTTCCGACCGCCGGAACAGTTCCCCGATCCGCGCCCGAAGGGCTGCCGCTTCCGGTGTGTCAGAGGTGCCGTACTGCTCAATCCACTGGGCGGAGGCCACCTGGGCCTGCTTCAGCGTTCCCAGATCAAAGCTGAGATCCGCCATCTGGAAGGCAGGCAGGCCGGACTGCCGGGAGCCGAAAAAGTCGCCGGGACCCCGGAGCTTCAGGTCTTCCTCCGCGATTTTGAAGCCGTCAGTGGTTTTGCACAAAGCCTTCAGACGCTGTAAAGTGTCCGGATTCCGGTTGTGACTGGTGAGGATGCAGTAGCTTTTCGCCTTTCCCCGTCCAACCCGCCCCCGAAGCTGGTGAAGCTGGCTCAGGCCGAACCGATCCGCGTCCTCAATGACCATCAGCGTGGCGTTGGGCACATCCACCCCCACCTCAATCACGGTGGTCGCAACCATCACGTCCGCCTCTCCCCGGGCAAAGGCCGCCATAGTTTCTTCCTTTTCGGTTCCCTTCATCTGGCCGTGAAGCAGGGCGATCCGCAGGTCCGGAAACACGGTCTTTTGCAGGGTCTCCGCCCAGGCTACAGCCGCCTTGACCCCCAGTTCCTGGTTTTCCTCCACCGCCGGACAGACGATGAAGCACTGATGTCCCTCCGCCGCCTGTCTGCGAATAAAGGCGTTGATCCGGGGGCGGTAGCTTTCCGGCACCAGGAAGGTGTCTACCGCTTCCCGTCCAGGGGGCAATTCATCCAAAATGGAGACGTCCAGGTCCCCGTACATGAGCAGCGCCAGGGTTCTGGGGATGGGCGTGGCCGACATCACCAGCAGATGAGGATCCTCCCCCTTCCCGGAGAGTTTAGAGCGCTGGGAAACCCCGAACCGGTGCTGCTCATCCGCAATGACCAGGCTCAGATCCCGAAACTCTGTACTGTCCGTAAGCAGAGCGTGGGTGCCCACCGCCAGCTGTACCTGCCCAGAGGCGATGGCCTCCCGGACAACCTTCTTCTGCTTCACCGTCATAGAGCCGGTCAGCAGGACCACGGAGATGCCCAGGGGGGCGAACAGCTTTTGCAGGGAAGCATAGTGCTGCTCCGCCAGGATTTCCGTGGGGGCCATCAGAGCGGACTGTTTTCCGTTTCGGGCGGCACAGTAGACGGCGGCGGCGGCCACCATGGTCTTTCCGCTGCCCACATCCCCCTGGACTAGCCGGTTCATAGGCGCACCCTTCCCGAAATCCCCCCGGATCTCGTCGATGGCCCGCTTCTGGGCCCCCGTCAGGGAAAAGGGCAGCGCATCATAAAAGGGCGTCATATCCGTGTCTTCAAAGGGCCGCACCTTTTTTTCCGCCCTGGCCGCCCGCATGAGAGAAAGGCCGGCGGAAAAGACGAAGAACTCCTCAAAGATCATCCGTTTTCTCGCCTGCTGGGCCTCATCCATAGAGTCCGGGGCGTGAATGGCGTGATAGGCTACCTCCGCCGGTAAAATCCCGTATTCCGTCCGGACGGCCTCCGGGAGGATTTCCTCCGGAGGATCACAGATGGCCAGAGCCTGGGTCACAGCTTTCAGCACCGCGGCGTTGCTCAGGCCCGCGGTAAGCGGGTAAATCGGGAGAACCCGCCGGGTGGTCACTCCGGGGGCGTCTACCGCCTCAAAGACGGGATTTGTCATATTGTAGCCGATAAAATCTCCGCTGACCGCGCCGTAAAAAATGTACTCCCGGCCATAAACCAGGTTGTCAGCCACATACCGGTTATTAAAAAAGGTCAGATTCAGCCGGGCGGTGTGATCCGCCACCTGGACCTTGGTCAGATCCAGGCCCTTGCGGATATGACTGGTTCTGGGCGTGTTCATCACAACCGCCTTGAAACAGGCCGGTACGTCCACCTCCAGATGATCGATGGTCCGAAGAACCGTCCGATCCTCATAGCCCCGGGGAAAATGGCAGATGAGATCGCCCAGGGTCCGGATATTCAGGTTTTCAAATTGTTTTGCCCTGGCCGCGCCGACCCCCTTCAGGATCGTCACGGGATCGGATAGCCTTGCCATCTTCCTTCTCCCCTCTGTATTTCCTTTCTTTTCCCTGTATTATACTCAATTTTCCCTGCCAATGCAATGGAAAAATGTCAAAAGGAATCGTCTCCGATGATAAACTTCTTATTAATTCATCGCCGAAGGCGATCCCACACTTATTCACTATTCACTATTACTTATTCACTTTTTTCATGTCCGGCGGAATGCGCCGCCGGACATGAAAAAACTCCCTCCGAAAAAGTCAGGAGGGAGATATTTTCAGAGAAATCAGGCCAGCTTATTCAGCTTCAGAGTCATGCTGCTCTTCTTGCGGGCAGCGTTGTTCTTGTGCAGAAGACCCTTGATAACCGCCTGATCCACAGCCTTGACAGCAGCCTTATATGCGGCCTCGGCAGCGGTCTTGTCGCCGGACACCAGGGCGGCGTCAAACTTCTTCAGGTCGGTCTTCAGCGCGGACTTATTGGCCTTGTTCTTCTCATAAGCGATCTTGGAAGAAAGGACATCCTTCTTAGAGGACTTGATGTTGGGCATAGGTTCCACCTCCTTCTTTCGTTTTCCATACAGGAATACATTATAGCGCCTCTTGGGGCTAAAATCAAGTCTTTTTTTCGTTTTTTTCTGACTGTCCTCTTTTCTCCAAGCCCGACCTTCTCCCTGCCCGGCCCGCCTGTTTGTCAAGATGGAAATTTCCGACAAAAATTTTTCCCATGGTAAAATCCACAGCCCCGAAAAAGTGCGAAATCTCCGGTCGGGTGCCACTTCTTTTTATGTGAACCATTTTGCCTTTTCCACACAGATCCCCGCTTGTGGATAAACCCTGTGGAAAAAGTTGTGGAGAATGTGGAAAACTCTGAGTTATCAACAGGTATTCTTTCTCTTTCTTCAGACCGCCCTTCCTGTGGAAAACCTGACATTGGTTTGCATAATTCCTCCGAAACACCCTCAAAAAATTATGTTACGTCCCCGTTTTTTGAAAACAAACCACTGTCAAAGTTCGTCGAAAAAGTTTACAAATTGTAAAAAATCGATGTCAAAACCGTTTCCGTTTCCTGCCTCTCTCTAAAATTTTTGTGAAAAACCGCCAAAAAAATCCCTGGGAACCTACCTTCTCCCCTTTCCCGCCCGGACGCCCCAGGACCATGGTATTATCTGGCATTGTCGGGGCATACTTCTCCCAGAGCGCCACTCATTTTAAGGATTTCAGGAGGAACACCATGCAGGGAAAAGTAGAGATCTGCGGCGTGAACACATCCAGGCTCACCGTCCTGTCTCCCGTGGAGATGGATATGCTGCTCCACAGGGCCAGAGAGGGGGACGAAAGCGCCCGGGAAAAACTGATTGAAGGAAATCTCCGGCTGGTATTGTCGGTGATTCAGCGCTTTGACAAGCGGGGAGAAAACCCGGACGATCTGTTTCAGGTGGGGTGCATCGGCCTCATTAAGGCCATCCGGAACTTTGACCCGGACAAACAGGTCCGGTTTTCCACCTACGGCGTGCCCATGATTGCGGGGGAGGTACGGCGGTATCTCCGGGACAACAGCGCCATCCGGGTCTCCCGGTCCATAAGGGACGTTGCCTACCGGGTGCTGCAATGCAAGGAGGCTCAGACTCTCCGCCTGGGCCGGGAACCCACTCTGGAGGAAATCGCGAAGGAGCTCCAGCTTCCTCTGGAGGATGTGAATCAGGCCATGGACGCGGTCTGTGCTCCGGTAAGCCTCTACGACCCGGTCTACGCCGACGGCGGCGACCCCCTGACAGTCATGGACCAAGTCCGGGACACCAAAAATACGGAGGACGGCTGGATGGATCAC
>DLAP01000072.1:30211-35014 GCA_002493965.1 Clostridiales bacterium UBA7044 | reverse complement strand
CTGTAATTTTCACAAAGGAAAATTTCAGAAATCCGTCTCATTATGATCTTCATATAAAAAACCTCAATTCCCCGAATGAAAGTTTTTATTCAAATTTCAGTATGAGAACATTCTGAAAGGAGGCATCCGGGAATGAATTTGGCAGGCCCTGACGAATTGGATTTTACCGCCTACGCCGCGGAATCCCTGTATACAATCGTGGATGACCCCTATTTTCGGGATCAGGACAGCTTTCTCATCTACCACGCCCTGCGGCACCGGCTGAAAGCCATTCCCTTCGGAGACTATCTCAAGCGCTATCTCTACCAGAAGGCGGAACTAAGTGGGGACTGGAAGCAGATCCCGCTGAAAGAGTATCAGCAGATCATCCGTGACGCCTTTTCCGACAACCTGACTCCCTCCGCCTTTTCCCCCACCACCGTGAAAATGGGCGCGCAGACCAAAAACTGGCTCACCCAGCAGACCGTAAGCCGAAAGGTCGTCTTCCTTTTGGGCTTTGGGCTGGGAATGGACACGGCAGACGTGAACGCCTTTCTGACCAAGGGGCTGCGGGAACCGGAGATGAACGCCAAGGACCCCTTTGAGGTCATTTGCTGGTACTGCTATCAGCATCATTACCGTTTCCCCAAATATGAGAAGCTGTGGGATCTGTACCAGTCCATGCCGGCGGACAGTCTGGATCTGCGCCTGCTCTACCAGGACCGAACCATTGATATGCGGGGCAGGATGCACATGATCCAGGACGATATGGCATTGCTCACCTATGTGACCCAGTTGAAAACAGCGGACAACACGCCAAAGTTCAGCGCCGCCGCCCGAGCCAGCTTTACCCGTCTGTACGACGAAGCCCGGGACCGGATCGCGGCGCTGTACAGCCGGGAATCCGGCCATATACGCACCCGGGAGGAGATTACCGCCGGGGATATGGAGCGGATGATCTGTTCCGCCATTCCCACAGATTCCTTCGGGAACCTGACCCCCGGGAAAAATTCCAGTCTGAATGGGCAGTTCCTGGGCAAGCGGTTCAGCCGCAGCCGGGTCCACCGCATTCTGGCGGGTGAAACAGAAATCGACCGTTTTGACCTGATTACCCTCCAATTTTTCGTCTATGCTTTGCAGGTGGACGATTATCCCAGGCAAAAGCAGCGGTATCTCCACTTTATCGATACCACCAACCGGATGCTGGAGGGCTGCTGCATGGGGCCGCTTTACGTCGCCAATCCCTATGAGTGCTTTCTTCTGATGTGCATTCTTTCGGAGGATCCCCTGGGGACCTACGCGGATGTTTGGGAGCTGTCCTATGAAAGCGCCGGTGATTGAGCCTCTTCCACGGCAGGAACATTTCCGGACCCGGTTCCCTCAGGGAAAAACGGATCCGGAAATTTTTCCTTGCCATTTGCGGGTAAGTGAAATATAATGAATCCGAAATATAATCTCCGGAAGGAAGGCATATCCCCATGAAGTATGATTTTACCTCGATTTTGGACCGGAAGGGCAAGGACGCCATCGCGGTGGACGCCGTAGGCGCGGCAGGTTCCGGCTATCCCGCCCCCCGGGAGGGCTTTGATGTGATCCCCATGTGGATTGCGGACATGAATTTCCCGGCTCTGCCCACTATCCAGCAGGCCATGGTGAAGCGGGCCATGGAGCCCACTTTTGGCTACTTTGCGCCCACGGACGCCTACTATGACGCCATCATCCGCTGGCAGGAAAGCCATAACGGCGTCACCGGCCTGAAGCGGGGGAACATCGGCTATGAAAACGGCGTCCTGGGCGGCGTGGTGACGGCCCTGAACGTCTTTTGCTCCCGGGGCGATCAGGTGCTGGTCCACAGTCCCACCTATGTGGGCTTTACCCACAGCCTCCATGACAATGGCTACGAGATCGTCCATTCTCCCCTAAAGCAGGACGAAAACGGCGTCTGGCGGATGGACTATGAGGACATGGAGCGCAAGCTGAAGCAGCAGAAGATCCACGCCGCCATCCTCTGCTCCCCTCACAACCCCACCGGCCGGGTCTGGGAAAAGTGGGAACTGGAAAGGGCCATGGCGCTGTACCAGAAATATGACGTGATGGTCGTTTCCGACGAGATCTGGAGCGACATTCTCCTCACCGGCCAAAAACACATTCCCACCCAGAGCATCAGTGAGGATGCCAGAATGCGGACCGTGGCTCTGTACGCCCCCTCCAAGACCTTCAATCTGGCGGGCCTCATTGGCAGCTACCACATCATCTACAATCCCCGGCTGCGGGATCGGTGTGAGAAGGAAAGCAGCCTGAGCCACTACAACTCCATGAACGTCATGAGTATGCACGCCCTGCTGGGTGCCTACTGTCCGGAGGGGTACGAATGGCTGGAGGAGCTGCGGCAAGTCATTACCGGCAACGTGGACTTTGCCTGTGACTATATCCGGGAGCACTTTGACGGTGTGGAGGTTTCCCGCCCCCAGGGCACTTATATGCTGTTCCTGGACTGCGGCAAGTGGCTGGAGAAAACGGGAAAGACCATGGACGAGCTGCTGAAAGCCGGCTGGGATGTGGGTGTTGTGTGGCAGGACGGCCGGGCCTTCCACGGTCCCACCCATATCCGCATGAATCTGGCCCTGCCGCTTCGCCGGGTGGAGGAAGCCTTCCGGCGGCTGGACAAATACGTTTTTAATGTCTGAGGGTCCCCCCCCCGCTGCGCCCTCTCAGACGCGGCTTACAGCCGCGTCTGAGAGAGCGCACATTGGCCGATAGCGCACGCAAACCATCTAAGCATAATTTTACCACCTCCGGGAATGCTACTCCCGTGAGGTGGTTTTTTTGATTCTTTCCTATATCCGCACCATAGCCCTGTATCTGGTGCTGATTTTTTCCGTCCGGCTCATGGGCAAGCGTCAGGTGGGGGAAATGGAACCGGCGGAGTTCGTTGTCACCATGCTCATTGCCAATCTGGCCGCCATCCCCATGCAGGACGGGGCCATTCCCCTGTATTCGGGGCTGATCCCCATTCTCACGGTGCTGGGAGCGGAGCTTACCCTGTCCGGCATTGTGTTCACCAGCGTCCGGTTTCGTCGCTTCCTCTGCGGCAAGCCGGTGATCCTCATTGACAATGGGGTCCTGGATGTGAAGAGCCTGCGCCGCACCCGGGTGACGTTGGATGAGCTGAGTCGGCAGCTGCGGGAGAAGGATATTTTAAGCTTCACCGCCGTCCAGTACGCCATTCTGGAGACCGACGGCCAGGTATCCGTGTTTCCCTATCCCAAGGATCAGCCCGCCAGCGCCAAAGACGCGGGCATTCGTGTAAAGCCTCAGGCCCTGCCCATTACCATCATTGAGGACGGCTTCCTCTCCAAAGAGAATCTGCACAGGGCCAAAAAGGATGAGGCCTGGCTGAAAGCCCAGCTGGAAGCCCATCACGCCCAGGTGAAGGACACCCTGCTTCTGACCCTGGAAACCGGCGAGAAGGTCCTGTGGCTGGGGAAGGAGGGGAAGGCATGAAACGAAGCTGGTTTGGTTTTCTGCTGCTGGTGGTGCTGCTGGCCCTGGCCCTCACCGTGACCTGGATCATGACAGAAATCCACAGGCCGGTGGCCCAGGATCTGCGTCAGGCGGCGGAGTATGCCCTGGCGGAGGACTGGGCAGAGGCAAGCGCCCTGGCCCAAAGGGCACAAAACGGGTGGGAGGCCTGGGCCCACGTCCGTCTGTGCTTTGCCGATCACACCCCGGTGGAGGACATTGACGCCGAATTTGCCGCCCTGGATGCCTACAGGGCAAAAAAAGAGACGGCGGACTTTGCCGCCGCCTGTCTGGCGCTGAAGGAAAAGGTGGACGCCGTCGGCCAGGCCCATGGACTCACCCTTTGGAATCTGTTTTAATGTCAGGAGAACAGTTCATCCACCGTGCCGAAGGAATAGCCCTGGGCCTCCCATTTGGTCAGAAGCTCGTCTAAAATTTCCGCGTTGGTCTGAGAGGTGGAGTGGAGCAGCACCACCGCTCCATTGTGAATCCGGGGCAGCAGCTTCGAGAAGGCCTGCTCCTTGCTCGGCTGGGAATCCTGGTTCCAGTCCACATAGGCAAGACTCCAGAAGACGGTTTTATATCCCAATTCCTGGGCCATTTTCAGGTTATCCTCGCTGTAGATTCCCTGAGGCGGCCGGTAGAATTTGGGCAGGTCCTTCCCGGTGGCCTCCTTGAACAGGGCCTCCAGGTCCCCCAGCTCTTTCGTAAAGGTCGCCTTGTCTCCGATTTTGCTCATGTCATAGTGGTGCATGGTGTGATTGCCTACGGTGTGTCCTTCCTCCACCATCCGGCGCACCAGGTCGGCGTTGCGCTCAATGTAGTTGCCCACCAGGAAGAAGGCGGCTTTCACATTGTGCTTTTTCAGCGTGTCCAGAATCTTGCCGGTGCAGCCGTTTTCATAGCCGGAGTCGAAGGTTAAATAAATGGTTTGCTTGGTGGTGTCCCCGATGTAGGCGGCGTCATAGCGCCGCAGCTGATCCACCCCGGCGTTGCCCACCGGCGGCTGCCCCTCCTGCCGGAAGCTTAACCCCCAGGAGCCGGTTTCCAGGGCGCTGGAAGCAAATACGCTCAGAGCCACGGTCACAGCGGCCGCCACCGCCAGCACCAGTAAGATCACATCCCGTTTCCGCATAAGAAATCCCCTCCCTGTGGACAATCTATGCCCAGGGGAGGGAGGATATGAGTGAATAAGTAATAGTGAAGAGTGAAGAAGTGTGGTGTCCCCTTCGGGGACGAATTAAAATATTTCATATCATCGCAGAAGGCGATACCTTACCTATTCACTATTCACTATTCACT
>DLAP01000072.1:1441-29940 GCA_002493965.1 Clostridiales bacterium UBA7044 | reverse complement strand
CTATTCACTATTCACTATTCACTCTTCACTATTCACTAAAAATCATCTCCGGGTGATTTTTCTCAGCCTCTGGCTGAGCCCCCAGGCCAAGGCGATCTTGCAGCCGTCGGGAATCAGGTAGGGCACCACACAGGTCATGAGCACAGCGCCCAGGGTTATGGCATTGCCCTTCTGAATGTACAGCACCATAAACCAGGCGGAGCCAAAGGCATAGCAGGTAAGCAGTCCCGCCACCATGCCCAGAAGCTTACTCCAGGGCTTTTCCTTTGCCAGCGCCGTAATCAGCCAGTAGACCAGGCCGGAGCCTAAAAAGCCTATGATATAGCCGCCGGTCACACCAAACAGCACGCCGGGGCCGCCCCGGAAGCCGGAGAATACGGGCATTCCCACAGCGCCCAGCAGCATATAGATGAGAATGCTCACCGTGCCCCATTTGCCCCCCAGCACGCCCAAGGCCAGGAAGATGGCGAAGGTCTGCATGGTAAAGGCGATTTCCAGCACGGGAATGCTGATCCAGGCACACACTGCCATGATTGCGGCGAAAATCGCGGCAAGAACCATTTTGTGGGTGTTCACCGCAGTACGGGTCATTTCTGTCATAATGTAGTTCCTTTCTTTTTCTTTTTTATTCATCCCATTTGGGGTGGGGCACTGCCTCAGGCACGTTCCGGTCATGAACGATGCCCCTCCCTTCGGGCATGAATTTCCGTCAGTGGCCGCCGCCCAGGTACTTATAGTCCCAGTCCAGGTCGAACAGCTTGTTGCCCTTCTCCATGGGGCAGCCGGTGTACAGATCGTCCGCCAGCTCCCGGAGCGTTTCCGCCGGTTCCAGGCACTCCAGATAGAAGTCAGGCAGTGCTTCCTCTCCCAGCCGAAGGCCCAGAATGGCCCCGGCGATGGCCCCTACGGCGGCGCTTCTTCCCGAGTGGTTCACCGCCAGGATCATGGCGGTGTCAAAATCCTCCCGGGCCGCCAGGCAGGCGTAGACCGCCCCCGCCAGCACCCGGGCGCCGTCGTTGCAGCTTAAGCGTTCCATCACGTCCACCGGGTTTAAGCCCGGAGATTCCGCATAGGTGATGGCATGCCGAATGGCGGTGGCCACCTCAAAGGCCTGGCTGTATTGATGGCCGAACTGCTCCTTCATGGCCTCCACCGCTTCCAGGGTCACGGCCTTCAGGGAGGCTTTGGGGTTATCCAGCAGGCGGCTGATCATATGGGCAAGAACCGCGCCGGCGAGGAAGGCCGTGGGGCTGCCCTGGGTCAGGGCCACAGCCTCTGCTCCCAGCAGATCCACTTCCGCCTGCTCCATCCGGTCGGGGTTATAGAACAGGCCCACGCCGATGGCGCTGGTAATTCCGGCGGGAGAGTCAAAATTGTTCACCGGGGTCTCCAGGGTGCCCGGTCTCTGGCGGTTTAAGGTGTCCAGCATCCGGGTGTCCATGCACCGGCGTGTACACAGCTCGCTTTTCCGCAGCAGCCAGCAGTAGCACTTACTGGGCCGTCCCCAGGCCCGCTGGGAGGCCGCCCATTCCCGGCTGCTCAGGGCGATATATTGAATGAAGGGGGCCATTTTCCCCAGCATCTGCCCCCGGGTCAGACCAAAGAGCAGACCGTTGCAGGTAAAGGCGGCAATCTGGGTATAGGAGGTAACGTCGGCATAGCCGTTGACCAGGTCGTAGCCCAGCAGGCCGTTGGGGCCGTAGTCTTCCCGGATCTCCTGCCAGCTCCGGCTATCTACGGTGTAGCCCATGGCGTCCCCTACCGCAAGACCCAGCAGGCACCCCCGATAGGACGTTCGCTGCACTGCCATGCTCGTCCCCTCCTTTTCCCTTCGGATTGTCTGCCCCTATTATAGCTTTTTCCCGGGAAAAAGGCAAGGGTTACAATTCTCCCGACAGGGTTTTTTCCATTCTCTCCAGGGCAGACTCCAGATTCTCTTCCTTCAGCCCCGAGTAGTTGACCACCAGACAGTGACGGCTTCCCGGACTGTCGTGATAGTATTCGCTCAAGGCGTGAATCCGGATGCCCAGGCCCTTCAGCATCCGGGTCAGTTCTCCGTCCTCCCGGTCCGTTTTCACCCGCAGGAGGAAATGAAGCCCCGCGTTCTGCTCCAAAATGGTGAGCCGGTCCGAAAAGACGCAATTTTCCAGCAGGGACACCAGGCGATTGCGCCGGTTTTTATAAAACTTGCGCATTCGGTTGATGTGCTTTTCAAAATAGCCCCGGCTTAAAAACCGGGCCAGGGTATACTGCTCAAAGCTGGGCACAGTGCAGCTGTAAAAGCCCAGCTTTCTCTGAAACTGAGCCATCAGATTTTCCGGCAGCACCATGTAGCTAATCCGGATGGAGGGGGCCAGGCTTTTGGAGAAGGTGTTCATATAGATGACCCGCCCCCATCGGTCCAGGGACTGCATGGCGGGCATGGGGTGGGCGTCAAAGCGGAACTCACTGTCATAATCGTCCTCAATGATCCATTTTTCCTGCCTGGCCCACTCCAGCAGCTCCATCCGTCGGCTCACCGGCGTAACCAGCCCGGTGGGGAAGTGGTGGGAGGGGGAAAAGTGGAGCACATCCGCATTTTCCAGGCTCTCCGGCCTGACCCCCAGACCATCCATAGGGGCGCTGACGCAGGCCACGCCCCCGGCGGCATAAATCTTCCGGATCTTCCCATAGCCCGGTTCCTCCACGGCGTAGGTTTTCTCCCTGCCCAGAAGCTGGATCAGCAAATTATACAGGAAGTCGGTGCCCGCGCCGATGAGAATGTTCTCCGGGGAGACCCGCATCCCCCGAAAGGCCGCCAGATGCTCCGCAATGGCTTTCCTCAGCTCCGGAATCCCCCGGTTTGGCAGGGGACGCAGAAGGGCTTCCCCATAGTCCAGCATAACCTCCCGCTGGAGGCGGCTCCAGACAGAGAAGGGAAACTGCTCCGTGCCGTTGGTGGTCAGGTCCAGCAGAGGCGTTTCCGCCTCCGGCACCGGCTGGGAGCGTTTGTCCTGCCCGGGGGCCTCCGGGCGCTCCACCGCCTCCACGAAATAGCCCACCTTTTCCCGGGAACGGATATAGCCCTCTGCCAGGAGCTGGCTGTAGGCGGTCTCCACGGTGATCTTGCTGACCTCCAGGTTTTCCGCCAATGCCCGCTTGGAGGGCAGCTTTTCCCCTGGGGCCAGGCTGCCGGACAGGATATCCTCCCGAATGCAGCGGTACAGAGCTTCATACAGAGGAACGCCCGGAGATTTTTTCAGGTTGTAGGTCAGCATGGCTTCACCGCCTTTCTATCTATTTGTATAGTACCACACTTTCTCCCGGTTGTCATGTACAAACTCAGGCTTTCGGGGCGGTAAAGGAATGGGGCGCAAAGCCCTCCCCTTTGGGGTGGTGTACTACGCAATACTACGGTGTAAGGGTCCCCCCGTAGGGGGCGGGTGAGGTTGTGAAAGGCTCGAATTGGTTCCATCGCTGGAATGCCTCATCCGTCAGCCCTTCGGGCTGCCACCGGCTTGCTGCGGCAAGCCCCGGCCGCGGCTCTGACAGTCCACTTACGCTGTCATTCACTACCGCGACTGCGCTTCCCTTACCCCAGAGGGGAAGGCTAGGCCGTTTCCTTCGCCATAGCCGCTTTCCCCAGTACCTTTCCAAACAGCTCTCCATAGCTAAGCCGCGCCACTCCCTGGGCCGCTACCAGCGGCACCTCGCTGAGCACCTGCTCCCCGGACAGTACACGCAGGGTGCCCAGCCTTTGGCCCTGGGCTACTGGGGCGGTCACCGCTTCCTCCACCTGAACCTCCGTCGTGACAGAGGACTTCTGCCCCTTATCGATGAGCAGAGAGGCGCTGTTTCCCAGCCTTGCCGCCACCTGTGCCTCTTTCCCCAGCTTCACCGGCACAGCAGGCATATCGCTGACCTCCGGGCAAACCAGGGCGAAGTTCGCAAAGCCGTAGTCCAGCATGGACTTACAGGCGGCATTCCGTTCCGCGCTGCTTTTGCAGCCCATGGTCACGGCGATCAGCTCCAGATCCTCCCGCTTGGCAGAAGCGGAAAGGCAATATCCCGCCCCGGAGGTAAAGCCGGTCTTCAGCCCTGTGGCCCCGTTATAAAACCTGATCAGCTTATTGGTGTTGGACAGGCCGAAAGCCCCGTTCCGGATAGTGTCCATCCAGATGGTGGTAAATTTCTTGATGTCCGGGTGAACCCCCAGCAGCTCCCGGGACATGAGGGCAATGTCATAGGCGGAGGTTTTGTGGTTTACCGCCTCCGGGCTGTCGTCCAGGCCCGTGCAGTTGACGAAATGGGTGTCGTTCATCCCCAGTTCCTTGGCCTTTTCGTTCATCCGCTCCACAAAGGCGCTTTCCGAGCCTGCCAGATGCTCTGCCATGGCGCAGGCGCAGTCATTGGCGGAGCTGACGGCAATGGATTTGAGCATATCCGTCACCGTCATGGTTTCCCCTACCTTTAAATAGACCTGACTGCCGCCCTTGGCCGCCGCGGCCTCGGATGCCGTCACCATATCATCCCAGCCGATTTTCCCGGAATCGATGGCCTCCATGATCAGCAGCATGGTCATGATCTTCGTCACGCTGGCGGGGGCCAGCGCCTCGTGGGAATTGTGTTCGTACAGCACCGTTCCGGTGGCCACATCCATCAGCACGGCGCTTTTGGCCTCCTGTGCCAGTTCCACCGCCTGAGCCTGCTGGGGCAGCACCGTTCCCAGCAAAATCAGCAGCGTTAAAACCCATACAGCCCGCTTCATATCCATCCCTCCCAGAATTTGTGGTACAGCCTATGCCTCGTCCCCGGAGGATATGAAAAAAGCGCGGGTTTCCTATTGACTTTTCACAAATACAGTGCTACTATTTTGTGCAATGTTTTGAAATACTTTCTTCGCGAGGTAGATTTTATGACGAAATCCGTGACGACGGATCTCTCCGTCGGCTCTCCTATGAAGCTGATTCTGAATTTCATGACGCCTTTGTTTCTGGGGCTGGTCTTCCAGCAGCTTTACAGTATGGTGGACACCATGGTGGTAGGCAAGTTCCTGGGCGTGGACGCCCTGGCAGGCGTTGGCTCTACCGGCTCCCTGAATTTCCTGGTGCTGGGTCTGTGTACCGGTGTGTGCATGGGCTTTGCCATTCCTGTGGCCCAGAAGTTCGGGGCAAAGGACTATGATGGTCTTCGCAAATTCGTGGGCAATATGATCTGGCTGGGCACTATCATCGCCCTTCTCTCTGCCGCTCTCACCACCGCCCTGTGCCGCCGGTTCCTTGTCTGGATGCATACCCCGGAGGAGGTCTTCGACTACGCCTACAGCTATATCGTGGTGATCTTCCTGGGCATCCCCGCCACCATGCTGTATAACACCCTGTCCGGTATCATCCGCTCCCTGGGGGATTCCAAGTCTCCCTTATTCTTCCTGATTCTGTCCAGTCTGCTCAATGTGGTTCTGGACCTGGTGTTCATCCTCCTGTTCCGGATGGGCGCGGCGGGCGCGGCCTGGGCCACTCTGGTCAGCCAGCTTGTGTCCGGCGTGCTGTGCCTTGTGTATATGGCAAAGCGGTTCCCCATCCTCCACCTAAGCCGGGAGGATCTTCAGTATCGGCCCCTCTATGCCCGGCGGCTTCTTGCCATGGGACTGCCTATGGGGCTTCAGTGCTCCATCACCGCCATCGGCGGCATCCTGCTGCAAACCGCTGTCAACGGTTTGGGCGCCCATGTTCTGGCGGCCATCACTGCCGGAAATAAGGTACACGGTCTGCTGTGCTGCCCTCTGGAAGCCCTGGGAACCACCGCCGCCACCTTTTCCGGGCAGAATGTGGGCGCGGGAAAACCCCAGCGGGTCCGTCAGTGCGTCAAGGACTGCGCTTTCGTCGGCGGCGTTTATTCCCTGCTGGTTTTTCTGATCGCTTATTTCTTCGGCGGCCAGGTCAGTATGCTGTTCCTGGACAGCCGGGATCCGGAGGTGTTGGCCGCGATCCTGCCTCTGACACGTCAGTTCCTGATTACCTGCTCGCTCTTCAACATTCCGCTGATGTTCATCTATGTGCTGCGGTTCACCATCCAGGGTCTGGGCTACTCAGAGCTTGCCATGCTGGCCGGGGTTCTGGAAATGATCGCCCGGGGTACCTTTGGCTTAAGCCTGGTTCCGGCATATGGCTTCCCGGCGGTATGCTTCGCCGCCCCTGCCGCCTGGGTCATGGCGGATCTGTTCCTGATCCCCGCCTACTTCCACTGCATCAAAAGAGTAAGCCGCAGTCTGGAAGAATCTCCCGCGGCAGCCAAATTGGATTGAGCCGCTTACTTAAAAACTCCGATTGCCCATGCAAAGGACAATCGGAGTTCTTCTTTATCGGAAATTGCGGTAGGTAATGGAGATATGGGCCGCCCCGAACAGCAGGGCCGCTCCCACCAGCAGCGGGTGGCCCAGGGTCAGGCCGCACAGCAGGAATGTAGTCGTGGGCAGGATCGCCAGGGCCATGGCTCTTCCCAATGTGGGCTTGCGGGAGAAAGGACCCCAGACCGCCCAATAGATAATCAGAAGGCCCAGATTTCCTATGCTGTACAGGAGCATTTCCGCTACGCTGGAAAAGCCAAACTTCCACACGCCCAGGGGCAGCACCATCAGCGCCATGGAAGCATAACGTCCAATCTGCTCCAGCACCGTAATGCCCTTTCCCTGGGCTTTCCTTTCCCCGCCGGGGGTCTGGCGGGCAAAGCGGATGTTGGGGACCAGCATTCCCGCTAAAATCAGCAGATTCCAGAGGTTAATCCAGCCAAATTCCATTTATTCTGCGGGGGTGACTTCCGCGTTCCAGGTCACAGCGGAGTCCGGGGTGCAGATGGCAATGTAGGTATTACCCTGGCCGAACTCCAGAGGCGTGCCGTCCTCGTGGAAATACCGGAAGGGCGCGTCGTCACTTTCGCAGCTCCAGGTGATGGGGATGATCTTGCCGCCGCAGGCAAAGTAGCCCGTGCCGCCGGCGTTGAAATTGGCGATGTGGTAGATGCCGTCATAGCTGATATCGGTATACATGACCACCACATTCCGGAAGGCTTCCACCTCGTCGGTGATCTGGTCATGCATCTCCATGTCATACTGGTTGTAGACGTACTTCTGAAGGCTGTCGTCATAGCGCATAGTGGTGTCCTTCATAGCCTTATTATAGGTCAGGATCACCGTGATCTCCTTGGCGTCCTCCCCGTCGGGGGTGCCGTCCTCGGTAAACCGGAAGCCATAGTCCCTCTCCGGGTTGCCAGTAAGCTGGACGCCCTGGCTTTCCGCGTAGGCTTTGACGCCGGAGCCGATGGTGAACAGGTTATGCTCGCCGTACTTATATTCCTTATCCCGATAGGCGGTGCCCTGCATCAGCGGGTCTCCCTGACGCATGAGGGAGTCCACGTTGTAGTGGATCAGCCCCCGGTTGTTGGCATCCTGGATGCACTGTTCGGAGCCGCCGCCGTGGGTCAGAATGGCGTCATAGTGCTGGGCGATGTTGTTGAACATCATCCGGGTGGAACGGGTGGAGCCCAGAGCGTCCACATCGCCGATGTCGGAGAACAGGGCCAAATCTCGAACGATGGAGCCGTTGACGAACATCTCCATGAGCACGTCCGCCTTGGTAACACCCACATGAGGCAGAGCGTCCCGGATATTGCTGATGGTGGAGGCATAGATCCGGCCGTCAAAGGGGGCGTCCAGAATCTCTCCGTTCAGGGGGTCAAAGTAGACCACGGGTTCCGTGGTGGGAACCGTAGTGGGCTCGGTGGTTGCCTCCGTGGGGGCTTCCGTGGTCACAGGTGCCGCAGCCGCCTCCGTTTCCTTGGCAGGTGTGTCAGTTCCCGCCTGCTTGCTTCCGCAGCCGGCCAGCAGCAGAGCCAGGACCAAAGTGAGCGCGATCATTTTTTTCATTTTCAATCTCTTCCTTCCAATTAGAAAAATCATCATTTCTTTGCTTCCCTGCGTAAACAGGATTTTAATCGTAAACCGTGGGCTGCTGGATATCCGACATATTTTTCCCCAGGGAGTAATAGAACACATTGTCCCGGGCAGGGTTTAAGTCGGGGATCAGGCCGCGCTGGGCATAGACGTTATAGTGGCCGAACATCAGGGGGATGATCCGCCCGTCGTCCGCCAGAAGCTTATAGAGGCTACTGTAGGTACCGCTGTTTTCCAGAGACTTCAGCGTCAGGTCGTAAAGGTGGTCATTGGCAAGGCCGCCCCAGCCCATTTCTCCCCAAGGCCGGAAGAAATCCGTCAGGTCCATGGTAGGGGACAGTCGGGTGAGCCCCAGATAAATGTCAAAGTTGCTGTTTTGCAGGCAGGTCTTATAGGCGGCAGCGCCGTATTCCAGGGTGCTGCAGGGCAGGCCCAAATCCGTCAGGGTTGCCGCGATGGACCGCGCAATGTTGACCCGGGCGGAATCGTCGCTGTTCACCAGCAGCTTCATTTCCTGGTTGCCGCCCCCCTTCTTCTGGGGGATCCGGTAGGCGCTCATTTTTTCCAGGAACTTCAGAGAATCATACTCATATTCCTGGGCCAGGGTTTTGCTGTAGTAGACCTCTGTGGGTGCGCAGGGCAGGGTCACACAGTCCACCATGCCCTTGTAATTGTCCTGGGCCAGGGTTTCCCGATCCAGGGCGTAGGTCAGCATGGTGCGCAGAGTGCCGTCATCGAAGAAGGAACTGTAGGTAACGTTGCAGCCCAGGTACAGCATATAACCGCTTTCGATCTCCCACAGCTCATAGTCCGACCGGTATTCGGCAAAGATGGCACTCATAGGATTGGTACAGACCACGCTGACCTCTCCGAACTGAAATTCGTCCCGGACCTCTCCCACGGTACTCACATCCACCAGGGTGATGGTGGGGTCCGTGGCCGGAATCTTCAGGCTTCCGCACCACCAGGCGGGGTTCCGGTACAGGTTCGCGCCGCCTACGCCCTCGGAGAAGGTGTAGGGTCCGGTGCCCAGGGGAATGTCCGCGTCTACCTCGGAGGACTTGACAATGGGCACATCCAGCAGCAGAGGCAGATTCTCGTAGGGTGTATCCAAATTAAAGGCAATGCCGTTGTCCTCCAGAATCGTCACACTGTGCAGGTGGAAGAACCTGCCTTTATAGTAATCGTTTTCCTTGGCCTTTTCGTAGGTTGCCACCACATCCTGGGGAGTCACATGGGTACCGTCGGAGAAGGTGGCGTTGCTTTCCAAATAGAAGACCCATTGGGCGGCATCGGCGGAAACCCGATAACTGCTGCACAGAATGGGGGTCGCCTGCTTTTTGTTATTCACCGCGAACAGGCCCTGATACATGAGGCTCATCAGCACCCGGTTGGTGTAGTTACTGCCAAACAGGGGATTCAGGGAGTTGTCCGGGTAATAGGCCAGGGTCAGTTCCTGGGTATCCTCTTCCTCCGGCATAATGTCCTCCGGATCCTGCCCCTCCATTAAGATGGCGTCACCGGTGGGCACGTAGCCGGAATTGTCAATGGTTCTTCCACAGCCGACAAGCAGGGCGGCAATCAGAGAAAGAGCCAAAAACGCACTGAGTAATTTCTTCACTTTTTTGCCGCCTCCTTACAGACAATAATCGCCCCTTGAGAGCCTCTGGCTCCCTTGGTCACCCGATGGGACCAGAATCTGTCCGGCCGGCAGCAGGTGCAATCCTCGCTGATGGTGATATTCTCTACCCCAGCCCGGCGCAGCACCAGAGCGTTGATGGCTTTCAGGTCCAGATGGTATTTGTCGCCCCGCTTCTCAATGAAGGGATTCACTTCCTTCCCGAAGGCGGCACGCATGGCCTCCGGTACGTCGGCGTCGGTTTCAAAATGGCAGAAACCAATGTTGGGGCCGATGGCAGCCCGGATGTCTTTGGGGTTGGTTCCGAAATTGCGGGCCATGGCCTCCACGCACCTGGCGCCGATGGCCTTGGCCGTGCCCCGCCAGCCCGCGTGGGCCGCCCCTACCGCCCCCGTCACCGGATCGTAGAGGAGCAGGGGCGTGCAATCGGCAGTGAATACCAGCAGCGCCACCCCCGGCGTGTTCGTCACCAGGCCGTCACAGGCGGGATAATCCCGATGGCACAGTGTAAGGTGATCCTTTTCCGTCACCACCCGGACCAAACATGAATGAATCTGCCGGGTCATAATCAACTTCTCCGGATCAAAGCCCAGGGCGTCTGCCAGAATGCGGAGATTGGTTTCCACATTTTCCAGGGTGTCCTGGCTGTTCAGAGCCAGGTTGAGACTTGCGTTGATTCCCGTGCTGACGCCGCCGAAGCGAGTGGTAAAAGCGTGGGGAACCGGGATATTTTCTGCCCGGAGATACTCCAGTGTTCCTTTTTTGATGGTTTCCATAGGTAAATCCTTAATGATTTCGGGAAGGGGCGGTCACTTCTCCATGCCCGCCGCCTTGTCCTTCTGCATACAGCACTTCTTATACTTCTTGCCGCTGCCGCAGGGGCAGGGATCGTTGGGGCCGATTTTCTTGGCGGCGTTGCGGATGGGCTGCTTCTTCACCACGGTCTGACCCGCGGCGGCGGTGCCGGTTTCTTTCGCAACTTTTTCCCGCTTGACCTCCTGGCTGGGCCGCAGCTGCACCAGGAACATCCGCCGGATGGTCTCCTCCCGGATGGCGTTTATCATGGCCTCGAACATCTGGAAGCCCTCTTCCTTATAAGCAACGACAGGGTCATGCTGGCCGTAGGCCCGCAGGCCGATGCCCTGCTTCAGGTCGTCCATGGCGTCGATGTTGTCCATCCAGTATTCGTCCACCACCCGGAGCATGACCACCCGCTCCAGCTCCCGCATGATGGGGGCGCCGTAGGCGGCTTCCTTGGCTTCATAGGTGCGCTGGGCAATTTCGTAAACCGTGTCCGTCAGCTCCTGGGCGTGATTCCCCAAAAGCTGCTCCTTCCGGGAAGAAAGGGTGCCCTTGGCGAAGTAAATGCCCTCCATGGCTCTTGCCAGACGGGTAAGCCCTGCTTCGTCCGCTACGCCGCCGCTTTCGCTGAGAGCGGTAGACACATTGCTCTCCACCAGACCGCGAAGCATGGTCATCATATTCTCCCGCAGGTCTTCCCCGTCCAGCACCTTCTGCCGCTGGGCGTAGATGACCTCACGCTGGGTGTTCATCACATCGTCGTATTCGAGAACCGACTTTCTGGCCCGGAAGTTCCGGGATTCCACGTTCTTCTGGGCGTTTTCCACGGCGCCAGAGAGGATCTTGGCATCAATGGGTGTGTCCTCGTCCAGACCCAGGGAATCCATCATGCCCATGACCCGGTCGGTGGAGAACAGCCGCATCAAATCATCCTGGAGGCTTAAGTAGAACCGGCTCTCGCCGGGGTCTCCCTGACGGCCGGACCGTCCGCGAAGCTGGTTATCGATTCGCCGGGACTCGTGGCGCTCGGTACCGATGATATAGAGGCCCCCGGCGGCGCGCACCTTCTCCGCCTCGTCGGCGATGGATGCCTTGTACTTTTTCAGCAGCTCCTCGTACTTTGCCCGGACGGCCAGGATTTCCGGATCGCTGGTTTCCGCGTAGGAATCCGCCTCCCGGAGAAGTTCTTCGGGCAGGTTCATTTTCGCCAGTTCGGCTTTCGCCAGGAAGTCGGCGTTGCCGCCCAGCATGATATCCGTACCACGGCCTGCCATGTTGGTGGCGATGGTGACGGCGCCGTACTTACCGGCCTGGGCCACGATCTGGGCCTCCTGCTCATGGTGCTTGGCGTTCAGCACGCTGTGGGGGATGCCCTCCCGCTTCAGCATTTTGCTTAAGATTTCGCTCTTTTCAATGGAAATGGTGCCCACCAGCACCGGCTGACCCTTTTCGTGGCAGGCTTTCACCTGGGCGATGATAGCCCGGAACTTGCCCGCCTCGGTCTTGTACACCACATCAGAATGATCCTGCCGGATGACAGGCTTATTGGTGGGGATCTCCACCACGTCCAACCGGTAGATGGCGGCAAATTCCTCCTGCTCCGTCAGGGCGGTGCCGGTCATGCCGGAGAGTTTATGATACAGCCGGAAGAAATTCTGGAAGGTGATGGTAGCCAGGGTCTTGCTTTCACTGGCAACATTGACCCCTTCCTTGGCCTCGATGGCCTGGTGCAGGCCCTCGTTATACCGCCGGCCATACATAAGCCGTCCGGTGAACTCGTCTACGATGATGATTTCCCCGTCCTTCACCACATAGTCGATGTCCTTCTTCATCAGGCCCCGGGCCTTCATGGCCTGGTTGATGTGATGGGAAAGGGTGGCGTTTTCTGAATCCGCCAGGTTTTCCACGCCAAAGTATTTTTCCGCTTTGGCAATACCGGAAGCGGTGAGGGACACGGTTCTGGCCTTTTCGTCTACGAAGTAGTCACAGTCGTAGTCGTCGTGGACCTCCTTGTCCTCAGTCTTGGCAAAGACCTGCTTGCGCAATGTGGACACGAAATAGTCCGCCATCTCATACAGCTTGGAGGAATCCTCCCCCTTGCCGGAGATGATCAGCGGGGTACGGGCCTCGTCGATGAGGATGGAGTCCACCTCGTCCACGATGGCAAAGGCGTGTCCCCTCTGGACCAGCTCCTGCTTGTAGATGGCCATATTGTCCCGCAGGTAGTCAAAGCCCAGCTCGTTATTGGTGCAGTAAGTAATGTCAGCGGCGTAGGCCTTTCTCCGCTCTGCCGGTTCCATACCGGGGATCACCAGACCGATGGTCAGGCCCATGTAGCGGTAGACCTTGCCCATCCACTCGGACTGATATTTGGCAAGGTAGTCATTCACCGTGACCACATGGACCCCTTCGCCGGTGAGGGCGTTTAAGTAGCTGGGAAGAATGGCGACCAGGGTTTTTCCTTCGCCGGTCTTCATTTCCGCGATCCGCCCCTGATGCAGCACGATACCGCCCAGCAGCTGGACGGGGTAAGGCCGCAGGCCCAGCACCCGGTCGGCGGCCTCCCGGATGGCGGCAAAGGCCTCCGGCAGCAGGTCGTCCAGGGTCTCCCCCTGATTCAAGCGCTCCTTAAACTGAGCAGTTTTCCCTCGCAGTTCCTCTTCTGAAAGGGCCTTGTATTCGTCCTCCAGGGCAAGGATCTTGTCCAGCGTGGGCTGGAGTTTTTTAATTTCCCGCTGAGAGCGGGTGCCGAATAGTTTATTGATCAGTCCCATGACAGATTCCTTTCCACAGACAAATGGTCATAAAGCCGGATTTTATTTCCGTATTATATCACACCTGACCGGAGAATAAAAGTCGAATTTATGAATAAATCCCCGGCTCGGGTGGTTTTTTTCCTGCATCGACCCGAAAAAAACATCCCGGAAGGATTTTCGTCCTTCCGGGATGCCGTGAGTCTTCGGTTATTCCTGCTTCTATGGAGGGTATGATTCTCTTTCTGCTTTTTGATGGGCAAGCCGGAATCTATTCCTTACAGCCCTTGTTAGTTTCCTTCAACTCATTCACAATCATGGTAATGGCATCAATTTGTCGATCCGTCAGACCGTCTACATTGATAGCACGGTTGTTCGCGGCTCCCAAAAGGTAATCGGTGCTGACCCCAAAAAGTCTTGCGATTTGCAGCAGCACATCATATGGCGGTAAATGAACCTCATTTTCATAGGAGCTTATGACAGACTTGGAAACTCCCAGCTGCTTTGCCAGCGAAATCTGCGACATATTCCGTTGTATGCGCAGTTGCTTCAGTTTTGCGCCAATGTCCGGCAAGTACACGATCAGCACTCCTTTTTCCTGAATCTATGTACATTGTACCGGAATGATAGACACCGTTTCAGGAATATATCCTGAAATAGTTGACATTCAAAAATTGTAATGGTATAATAAAAATATCATCGAAAAGAGTAGATGTAAACGAAAACACACAGAAAAGAGGAAACAGTATGGCAAAGAAAGGAAACCCGTTTGGATGCCCGAACTGCAAAAAATGGTGGTTCAGTCTGATTGTCGCCATTGTTCTGATTACCGCCACATCATGCGGAGGAAACAATGATGCCTTCACCAGCAGCAAGTCCACAGCGGAAGTCGCAGCGCAGCAGCAAATCGCACCCATAAGCGAGAATGCTCCCGAAGCTACAAAAGAAGCCGTTCCCGAAACCACGGAAGAAAATGTTCCTAGCGAATATAAATCCGCATTGAGAAAAGCCAAGTCCTACAGCGATCTTATGCATATGTCCAAAGCAGGGATTTATGATCAGCTGATTTCTGAATACGGTGAGCAGTTCTCTGAAGAGGCTGCCCAGTATGCGATGGACAAGCTCGAAGCAGACTGGAATGCAAATGCCCTTGCAAAAGCAGAAAGTTACAGCGAAACCATGCATATGTCTAAAGCAGGAATTTACGATCAGTTGATTTCTGAATATGGTGAGCAGTTCACCCCGGAGGAAGCCCAGTATGCCGTCGATAATGTTGTGGCAGATTGGAATGCCAACGCACTCAGCAAGGCAAAAAGCTATCAGGATACGATGAGTATGTCGCCCAAGGCAATCTACGATCAACTGGTTTCCGAGTATGGCGAGAAGTTCACAACAGAAGAAGCGCAATACGCAATTGACAATCTGGAGTAACCCCCTAAAGGCAACCGCAACGCAAGCAGCCCGGACACACAAATGTCCGGGCTGCTTCGCATCCTTATTTCTGATTGAAAAACGCCTGTATCGTCACTCGATTGGCACTGACCCTTCCCTGCTGGAACCCTGGCTTTCCGCCGCCCCGGCCATTCAGGGCAGCAGTCATCGCCTTACCGAAGGCCCGCAAATCTTCCTCCCGGGAGGATAAGCAGTAGGCATACCCTTCCGCATCCTTGCCACAGAACACCGCCGCCCGGCCGCCGCATCTTTCCGCGATTTTGTCCGTCAGCTCCCGCAGGGCGTTTCCGTCTAAGTCTTCCGCGAAATGCAGCACATTTCCCTGTCCCGCATACCCTGCCGCGATGCCGGCAAAAATCTGCCGCTGCAATCCAATGACCCGGTACTTCTGCTGCTCCAGCAGTTCATTCATCCGCCGGGCCGCCGCTCCCGTCTCCATCATCTTCGCGGAAAACGCCTGGGACACCTGCTTATTCTGCTCGTAGGCGGCGCTGAGAAGGGAGAAGGCCAGTTTCCCGCAGGCCATTTCCATCCGGGTGCCGCTGCGGAAATTCACCGTGGAAAACAGCTTGATGAGACCGATTTCTCCCGTGGCGCTGACGTGGGTGCCGCAGCAGGCGCAGATGTCATACCCCGGAACCTCCACGATCCGCACCGGCCAGGGAAGCGCCCGCTTGGTGCGGTAGGGAACCTGGGGCAATTCTTCCTCGCTGGGCGTCCAGATATGCAGGGGAATGTTGGCCCAGACAGCGGCGTTGGCCTCTGCTTCCAGTTCCCGCAGAGCCTCCTGGGGGATCACTCCATCAAAATCGATAGTAGTGCTCTCCGCCCCCATATGGAAGCCCACATTGTGGTAGCCCCACCGGCGATTGATGATACCGGAGACAATATGCTCCCCGCTGTGCTGCTGCATTCTGAGAAACCGCAGATCGTAGTCAATTTTCCCTTCTACGGTTTCCCCGGGAGTCAGGGGGCCGTCGCAAAAATGCACCACCTGCTCTCCCTGCTCCCGGGTATCCAGCACCCGGACGCTGCCCAGGGTGCCCGTATCCCCCGCCTGTCCACCGCCCTCGGGATAAAAGGCGGTGGCATCCAGGGTCACGGCAAAACCCTTGCCGAGACCTTCACAGGACAGCACCCTTGCGGAAAAGGCTGCCATGTGGGAATCTTCATAAAATAACTTTCGCGTCATCGCGGTTCGCTCCTCTGCGGTTTTGTTTTTATTGTATCATGGGGTAATTCAAAATGCAACGGCTTGGTATTTTCCATGTTTTTTCGAAAATTTTACGGAGAAACCCTAGCTATTTTGAATCTTTCGGTGTATGATAAAGAAAACGCATATTTCTGAGGTGATCCTTTATGCCATCCAATTGCGCCCACCACCGGTTCGGAAAGCTGGCCTTTCCGGATCTTCCTGAGGAAGCCCGTTCCTGCATTACCCGATTCCGCCGCCTGTATGAAATGGGTCAGCAGGGTCCGGACTTTTTCTTCTACAGTAGTCCCTTCCCCAAATCCGCCTGCGTAAAGCTGGGACACAGCTACCATCAGCAGACCGGCCGGGAATATTTTACCATGGCCGCTTCCCTGGCCACTACCGAAGCGGCCAAAGCTTATCTTCTTGGCGTGCTGGGCCATTACTGCCTGGATTCTAACTGCCACCCCTATGTGAACAAGGTGGTGCAGGCCGGTCAGGCGGATCACGTGGCCCTGGAAGCGGAATTTGACCGGTATCTTCTGAGCATGGACGGCGTGGCCGATCCCGCCACCTACGATATGAGCGAAAAGATCCGGCTGACCCGGGGGGAATGCGTCACCGTGGCCGCCCTCTATCCTCCCACCGCCCCCGGCACCGTTCATCGGGGGGTGGGGTTCATGCGCTTCGTCCTGCGGTATCTGGCCGGGCAGGATCAGGAAAAGATTCGGCGGCAGATCAACCGGATTTATCCCGGCCTCACAAATAAGATGGTGCCCTCCCAGCCGGTGGAACACTACGCCCGGATGGATAGCGAGCTTCTCGTCCGCTATAACCGCGCCCTCCGGGCCTATCCCCAGATGGCACAGCAGCTGCTGGACCTGATGAAGGAAGGGAAAGAACTGGGGGAGGCCTTTGACGTCACCTTCGGCTGATTTGCTGTTAGTGTGTTATGTAAACCAAATTGACAGGAGAGAATTATGAAAGAGAAATTTAGGCTCACCCCATTGGAAAAAAGCTGGGTCCTGTACGACATCGGCAACTCCGCTTTTATCCTGCTGGTATCCACCCTGATTCCCATTTACTTTAACGCATTGGCCGCCGCAGATAGCGTCAATGAGGACCTGTACTTAAGCTACTGGGGCTATGCCGGTTCCATTGCCACCATCTGCGTTGCCATCATCGGCCCCATCTGCGGCACTCTGGCGGACCGGAAATTTAAGAAGCCCATTTTTATGTTCTGTGCGGGCCTGGGAATCCTGGGCTGCGCCGCCCTGGGCCTGGCTTCTGGATGGCTCCTGTTCCTTGCCATTTTCGTGGTTGCCAAGGTGGGCTATTCCTCCAGCCTGGTGTTCTATGATTCCATGCTGCCGGAGGTTTCCGCCCATGAGCGGATGGACCATGTCTCTTCCATGGGCTACGCCCTGGGTTACATCGGCTCCGTAATTCCCTTTATTCTCTGTCTGGTTCTGGTTTTGATGCATGATACCTTTGGCATCGGCATGGGAACCGCCATGATTCTCTCCTTCCTGATCACTGCCATCTGGTGGGCTCTGTGCACGGTGCCCCTGGTGAAGGGCTACAAGCAGACCGCTTTCGTGGAGACCCAGAAGACTCCGCTGGGGGACACCTTCCGGCAGCTTGCCAAAACCTTCCGGGAAGTGAAAAAGGAAAAGCATATTTTCCTGTATATGCTGGCTTTCTTCTTCTTTATTGACGGCGTTTATACCATCATCGATATGGCCACGGCCTATGGCGCCGCCCTGGGTCTTAACACCACGGGCCTGCTTCTGGCATTGCTCCTGACCCAGTTTGTGGCTTTCCCCTGCTCCATTTTGTTTGGACGGCTGTCCGCCAAATATGATACCGGATTGCTGATCAAGATTTGCATTGCCGCCTATACCGGCATCACGCTGTTTGCCGTGTTCCTGTGCACCCAGTGGCAGTTCTGGGTACTGGCCATCGCTGTGGGCATGTTCCAGGGTGGTATTCAGGCCCTTAGTCGGAGCTACTTAGGGAAAATTATCCCTGCGGAACGCAGCGGCGAATTCTACGGGCTGATGGACATTTGCGGCAAGGGCGCTTCCTTCATGGGCACCATGCTGGTTGCTCTGGTAAGCCAGCTCACCGCCGGAATCACCATCCATGTTTTCGGCCTGGAGCTGCAAAACGAGAACATCGCCGTGAGCATTCTCATGGTGCTGTTTGCCGTGGGCTTCGTGCTGTTTACCAAAGCCGACAAGCTGAATAAGGCCCGGATCGCTGCTTGATTCACAAGGGAAGCTCTGATTAGATCGTCAAAAGTTGACTTACGAGATTTTGACACAGACGAAAGTTCTGAAATTGGAGGAATACTGGATGTATTTCCCAATTTCAGAACTGCACGGCTGGGGTAAAAGATCCTTCTGTCAACCGCAGACGATTGATTCAGCGTTTCCCAAGATTTGACCTTCGGACGCTCTCCCATTGGGGAGCGTCCGAATTTCCCTTTACAATCCCCATTTTTTCAGGTAAAATAGGCGGCAAAGGAGGGCTGTATATGTTTGACGACCCCAAAAAGGAACTGAACCGGCTGGATCAGGAGCTCCGGGCGGAATCCTACGAGGAGCAGCTGGAGGAGCTGCAAAGTCAGGAGATCCCCTCTCTGGACGGCCTCTTTGATGAGGAAGATGGCAGCTGGCTCCCGGAGGAGGAAGGCGCGGAGAACATCCCCAGCGGTCGTCCGGCCCATGACATCCGGGACTACCGTCGGACGGTCTATGCCGATGAATCTGTAAAAAAAGAAAACGAAGCGGTTTTTGTGGAAAAGCAGAAAAAGGAGAAACAGAAGGGGGTGGGCTGCCTCCCCTTTGTGATTTTCCTGGAACTTGCCGGCATTGCCGGGATGCTCTGGTGGTGGTACCGATGGCTGCGGTAACACCGGTGGGCCGGTTCGCTCCCACCCCCTCCGGACGGATGCACCTGGGAAACGTGTTTTCCGCCATGCTCGCCTGGCTGTCCGTAAAGAGCCGGGGCGGAGAAATGGTTCTGCGGATGGAGGATCTGGACACCCAGCGCACCAGCGGGGAGTACGCCGAAATTCTGCGGGAGGACCTCGGCTGGCTGGGCCTAACCTGGGACCGGGAAACCCCGCCGCAGAGCCAGAGAAGCGGGGTCTATGACCGCTATTTTGACTGTCTCCGGGACCAGGGGCTACTGTACCCCTGCTACTGTACCCGCAGTCAGCTTCACAGCGTGGACGCTCCCCATCTGTCCGACGGAACCTATGTCTACCCCGGCACCTGCCGGAATCTGACCCCAGAGCAGCGGGCCGCGTTCCGGCGGGATCCCGCCTGGCGGGTGCAGGTGCCGGACAAGACCTGGGAGGTTCACGACCTGGTCCAGGGGGATTCCCGGTGGAATCTGAAAACAGACTGCGGGGACATGGTCATGCGCCGGGCAGACGGGGTCTATGTCTACCAGCTTGCCGTCACCGTGGACGATGGAGAAGCCGGGGTCACGGAGGTGGTCCGGGGTATGGACCTACTCAGTTCCGCCCCCAGGCAGATGTACTTGCAGGAACTGTGGGGCTTTCCTCATCCCCAGTACGCCCATGTGCCCATGCTCCTGGCCCCGGACGGACGGCGGTTGAGCAAGCGGGACCGGGATCTGGACCTGGGGGAAATTCGCAAGCATCTTACCCCCCAGCAGCTGATTGGGATTCTTGCCGCCAGCGCCGGGCTTCTCCAGAAGCCAGAAGCAATCTCCGTCCAGGAGTTAAGCGCGGTCTTTTCCTGGGAGAAGGTTCGCGGGGACAGCGTTTTTCTCTCCGCCGACCAATTGGTCCGGATTTTCTAGCCAAAATCCATTGTGAAAGTACACAAAAAACGCCTGCTTCTCTTGTATTTTCCTCCGGTATGGCCTATAATGGGAAGCCGTTCCAACATAAAAGCAAGGAGATTACCATTATGCAAAAGAAACCTGTTCTTGTGGTACTGGCGGCCGGAATGGGCAGCCGGTACGGCGGGCTGAAACAGATTGATCCCGTGGGCAGCCACGGCGAGGCGATTTTGGATTACTCCATTTATGACGCCCATCAGGCCGGCTTCGACACCGTTGTGATTATTATAAAGGAAGCCATCCGGAAGGACTTTATGGAAACCGTAGGCAGGCGGCTGGAAAAAGCGCCCGTGGAGGTTCGATACGCCTATCAGGAGATGGAGAATCTGCCTGAAGGCTTTTCTGTACCCCAGGGCAGGACCAAGCCCTGGGGCACCGGCCACGCCGTGCTCTGCGCCGCCGAGGCCATTGACGGGGCTCCCTTTGCCGTCATCAATGCCGACGACTACTACGGCAAGTCCGGCTTCCAGACCATTTACAACCATCTGGCCGCCTCTCAGGGAGAACACGACTACTGCATGGTGGGCTATTGCCTGGAGAAGACCGTCACCGATAACGGCAGCGTGTCCCGGGGCGTCTGCCAGACCTGCCCGGAGGGCTATCTCACGGAGATCACCGAACGCACCCGGATCGAAAAGTACGAAGGCGGTATTCACTTTACCGTGGACGGGGAAAGCTGGACGGATCTGCCGCCTCAGACCATTGTGTCCATGAACCTGTGGGGCTTTATGCCCGGCTTCTTGCCAGAGGCCAAGGCCCGGTTCGCCGCCTTCCTGAAAGCGTCTCTTCCCGGCAATCCTCGCAAATGCGAATACTATCTGCCCTCCCCCATTTCTCAGCTGGTCCAGGAGGGAAAGGCCCGGGTCAAGGTGCTGACCTCCCCCGACCAATGGTTCGGCGTAACCTACGCCGCGGATAAGCCCGTGGTAGTGGCTGCCCTGAAACGCATGACGGACGAAGGGAAATACCCCGACGGTCTGTGGGGATAACCGCATACATACAAACGATGCCCCGGTTCTTAACGAACCGGGGCGTTTTCCCATATTTAGACGATTTTATGGGGTGAAGCATTTAATTATGCAGAAGCAGCACGGCTGTCGCACCCGGGCACAGCTTGCCGCAGATTGTCCCCGCTGTGATGGTCAGATCCTCAACGGCCCGGAGCGCCTCCGCAAAAGAATACGCCCGGGCGGAAACCAGCGGGCCCTCCAGCGCTACCTCCCCATCGTTATAGAGGGTGATGACAGCCCGGTCTCCCTGTGGGAACAGATTGGCATAGAGACCCGGATGCTCTGTCCGGATCAGCGGGATAGCATCCAGGGACCCAAACAGAGGCCGGTATTCCCTGAAAATCCGCTTCCAACCGGCAATTTTCTCTTTTTGCCCCTGGGAATAGGGCAGCCAGCAGCCAAATACGTCCTGCCAGATCACCATGCCCTCCCCGTTGAATACGGCCCGCTCTATGGCCATATCCTTGAGTTTCCCCGTATGCCAGCGCGCGATCGCGAACCGGGTCTGCTCCGGGAGGTATACCCGGTCTGCCTGACAAACGCCATATACTGCCCGTTGGTGACGGGATAACGGAGGATAGAAAAGGCGGGAATGTGCACCGCCACAGGACCATGCTCCACCTGGCAGTCACCTTCCATAATGCGGTGCCGCACCTGATAGATCACGGTTTTTCGGGAATGAAAATCCATTCATTGGAAAGCATTTGCGTTTCTCCTCTTGCGCTGTTTCGCGCGGTTATCGGATCCGGCGGATCACGTCCATCACGGTTCCGTCTCTGGCCTCCACAATTGCCACCACTTCCTCCGTGGTCTCAATGGGCTTGGGCGTCCCGGTAATGGACAGAGCCAGATCCCGCAGAGATTCGATGGAAACGGTTTGGATGCCCGCCGAGGCCAGATCCCGTTTCAGCATTTCATAGTTTCGGTGGCTGGGGTTCAGTGCGATGCCAGCCTGTGTTACCACGCAGGCAACACACTGGCCGGGTGTGCAGCAGGTGAACACCCGGTTTACAATAGAGGGCGTGCGGCCCCGAACAATGGGGAGCACCACAATGGACACATCCGCTTCCTCTGCCACATCCGGGCCGCCGCCCAGGCCGCCCAGAGGGGCTACGCCGCAGGCTTTGGCGCCAATGGAAACACCGTGATCCTGAAAAACGATTTTGGCTACACCACCCTGGCGGAATGCGGCTTTGACTGGGAACTGGGTAAAACCTATCAGGTGGAGGTCTGCTGCAACGGCAATCAGATTTCCCTGACCGTCGATGGCCAGCGTCTGCTGGAAGTGGCGGATGATGCCTATGACCACGGTATGTTCGGCTGCGGTTCCTGCAAGATGGGTCGCACCGCCTTTGGAAACTTCACTTATCAGGATCTGTAAGGAGAATGGCATATGAAACTTCTCAGCTTTGGTTCTTTAAATCTGGACCGGGTCTATCAGGTTCCCCATTTTATCCGCCCCGGTGAAACCATGGCAGCGGGCGAGTTGAACACCTTTTGCGGCGGCAAAGGGCTGAATCAGTCCATTGCCCTGGCCCGGGCAGGCGCACAAGTTTATCACGCCGGTGCCGTTGGGCAAGCCGACGGCGGTATGCTGGTGGATGCCCTGAAGCATAGCGGCGTTGACTGCAAGCTGGTTCGCCGCCTTCCCTGTCCCACCGGTCACGCCATTATCCAGGTAAACGCCCAGGGAGAAAACTGCATTCTCCTCTTTGGCGGCGCGAATCAGCAGATCACCCGGGAGCAAATCGACGAAACTCTTTCCTTTTTCGCTCCCGGTGACATCCTGGTGCTGCAAAATGAGATCAGCGAGCTGGGCTACCTGATGGAGGCAGCCGGGAAGGCCGGATTGACGATTGTATTTAATCCCTCTCCCATGTCCCCGGCCCTGCTGGAAATGCCCCTATCCTATGTGCGCTACTTTCTCCTCAATGAGGTGGAGGCAAGGGATATCTGCGGCGAAGAGGTACCGGAGGAACAATATCCCCAGCTGCTGCTGAAAAAGTACCCCGAGAGCCGGGTGGTGCTTACCCTTGGGTCTCGGGGCTGCATCTATCAGGACAAATCCCGGCGTCTGAGCGTCGCGGCGAAAAAAGTGAAGGCTGTGGACACCACTGCCGCCGGCGATACCTTCTCCGGCTTCTTCATCGCCGGCATCGCCGCAGGAGAGCCCTTGGAGCAGGCCCTGGAAGAGGCCACAAAAGCCGCGGCCATTTCCGTAAGCCGTAAGGGCGCTTCCGTGTCCATCCCCACCAGGGAAGAAGTGCTCCGGGCGGAATTCTGATTGGGGCTAACCTGACCCAAATAGAAACTCCCCCTGATACGGGACCATGCCCGTATCAGGGGGTTGCCGCGAAAAACAAGCGATACCCGGTTCTTTTGATCAGGTATCGCTCATTTTTTGTTCCGTGGATCCGGCGGTTATTTCGCCCCGGCAAGGATCTGGGCAAGCTCCGAGTTTCCGTCCAGAATCACGGTCTTTTCGTCGCCGTTCAGACTGGCCTTCAGAGCTTCCAGGGCCTTGGTAAACTCGTAAAACTCCTTCTTGTCTTCCGTATCGTAGGCTTCCGCCAGCATTTCCATGTACTTCTGCTCGCCCTCCGCCTCCAACTGGGCAGCCTGGGCCTTGGCGTCAGACACCAGGATGTTCACCTGCTTATCCACGTCATTGCGGATGATGGAAGCTTCGTAGTTGCCGTCGGCGGTGTACTTCTCCGCCATCTGGTTCCGCTCGGAGATCATCCGGTTGTAGACGGCGTTTAAGTTGCTTTCTGGCAGATCGAACTGCTTAATCTTCACGTCCTCCACCCGGATGCCGTAGGTTCTGGCCAGAGCGTCCACGTCGGTGGCGATACCGCCGTAGATGTCGTTGCGCTTGGAGGCGTCGTCCATGTTGATGATATCCGCCTGGGCCAGGGTGCCCATAACGGTTTTCAGCTCGTTATAGGTCAGGGCGTCCAGACGCTGCTCGGCGATCGCTTTGGTGCCCAGGGTCTGATAGAACAGCTTGGGGTCGGAGATGGACCAGAGGATATAGCAGTCCACGGTCATATTCTGCTTGTCGGAGGTCAGCACCTCAGAGGGCGGAATGTCGTAAAGCTGTGTCGCTTTACTAAAATACTTCACGCTGTCCATAAAGGGAAGCTTAAAATGCAGGCCCGCCTCCGATGTGGTGTCGATGATTTTACTGAACCGGACCGTGCAGGCGTACTCGTCCTCCCGGACGGTGAACAGGCATTCCGCTGCTAAAACCAGTGCCAGCACCACAATCACGATCAGGAAAACATTCCGTTTTTTCACTGGGCGTCACCTCCCTGGGTTTCCACAAAGCCCTCCAGGGGCAGAATCATTTGTACGTCGCCGCCGTCTGCGCTGCTGGTGTTCACATACAGCTTCACACCAGGCAGCACCTCTGTGATGGCCTCATAATACATCCGGGAGCGGGTAATGGCAGGGTTCTTGGCGTACTGCTCGTACATGGCCTCAAACATGGCCACCTGCTCCACGGCCTCGTTGATCCGGTTCTGTTTTAAGTATTCGGCGTTCTGGGTCAGCTTGTCCGCCTCCGCCTGGGCCTTGGGGATCTGGGCGTTCTGGTAGGCCTTGGCATCGTTGATCACCGTCTCCGCCTGCTGCTTTGCCGTCTCCACCGCCTTGAAGGCTTCAATGACCTCCGTCGTGGGAGGCTCTGCGTCCTGGATCTTCACGTCCACCAGGCTCAGGCCGATGTCGTATTCCTCCAGAATCTGCGTCACCAGCTCCTTGACCTGCATCTGAATGTTTTCCTTGCCGTCGGTAAGCACCGCGTCCACGGTGGAGGAGCCCACCACGTTGCGGACCTGGCTCTGGATCAGGTTCCGGAGGATGGTGACAGGATCGTTGGAGGAGTAGAGATACTGCACCGGGTTGGAGACCTTGTACTCCACGAAGAAGTCCACATTCACAATGTTGTAGTCGCCGGTGATCATGGAGCTTTCGTGGGTGTTGAACTGGTCGTTATTGTCATAGCCCAGCTTGATCTGCTGGTACACGTTCACGTCCACCTTCTGTACGCTCTGAATTCCAAAGGGCAGCTTGAAGTGGACACCGGCGTCGGTGACGTCCGTCACCTTTCCGAAGGTAGTCACCACCGCCTGCTGCTTGTCGTCCACGGTATAGAAGCAGGTCCCGGCCATAACCAGTACCAGAACCACCACCAGGCCGATCACCACTCTGCGGACGATGCCCCGGGCGCTGATTTTTCTTTTGGGCGGCTCCTGCTTGGGTGTCCAGGAATAGGTTCCGTTTTCATCCATATGGTTTTCTTCCTTTCCTTTTTGGTTTACAGTCTCAATCTTATCACAATACAAGCGAATCAAACAGGATCGTTTTCGCAAAATAGAGGGGTCTAACACCTCTGTTTCAGCAAATTACCCGTTTGCCTTCCTGGAATTATCATACCATAGCCTCCCCTTTTGTCAACTTCTCTTCTGTTAAAAATGTGTAAACCTTAAAATCTGCTGAAACGGCGGTTTGCTTTTCCTGATTTTTCTCTGGCAGAGCAGCAATTCCCCTCTTTACGAACGGAAAAATATGTTGTACAATAGTTGCTACAGAAAAAGAGGAGGTGTGGTCATGGGCTGCCTGAAATGTGGAAGGGACACGGAGGAAGGCGCTGTCTTCTGTTCGGAATGCCTGCTGGAGATGCAGCGATATCCCGTTCGTCCGGGAACCCCCGTGGTGCTTCCCGCGCAGGAACGGGTTGTCCCCAAGAAAGCCCCCAAGCGGCGGACCATTTCTCCCGAAGAGCAGATCAAAGGGATGAAAAAGCGGATCCGCACCCTGACGGTCCTGTGGATTGCCACGCTTCTGGTCCTGGCCGTGCTGGCTGTGGTGTGGTGGCGGGTGCTGCCCCGCCCTCAGTTCCGTCCGGGGCAGAACTACACCGCCATCATCTCCACTGTCCCCGCCTCCACCGTCCCTGCCTCCACAGGCGGACAGGCGGCGGTCACGCCGGAGCATTGATGTTTCACGTGAAACTTTTTGGGTGGGAACCGTTAAAATGTTTCATGTGAAACAATTCCGATAGAGAGAAGCAGGAGAAGCAAAATGGGTAGAATCATTGCAGTGGTCAATCAGAAGGGCGGCGTGGGAAAAACCACCACCGCCGTAAACCTGACAGCGGCTCTCAAGAGCTTGGGCGTGAAGGTGCTGCTGTGCGACTTTGACCCCCAGGCAAACGCCACCTCCGGCATAGGCGTGGACAAGCGGAAGATCCGGCACTCCGTCTACGATGTGGTAATCAACGAGGTACCGGCAACGGACGCCATTCTTCACACCCCCTATGGAGACATTCTCCCCTCCGGTTCCGAGCTGGCCGGGGCTGCTGTGGAGCTGATCGATACCCCCCATCGGGAGGGGCAATTGGAAAAGGCCCTCCACAGCATACGAAATGATTACGACCTCATTTTCATTGACTGTCCTCCCTCCCTGGAGCTGCTGACCCTGAACGGTCTGTGCGCCGCCGACGGGATCCTGGTTCCAGTGCAGTGCGAGTACTTTGCCCTGGAGGGATTAAGCGATCTGATGGGGACACTCAGGATGGTGAAGCGGCGGATGAATCCACGGTTGGAGATTTTCGGTGTGGCACTGACCATGTTTGACGGCCGAACCAACTTTTCCGCCCAGGTAGCCCAGGAGGTCCGGCGGCATTTCCCCGGCAAGGTGTTCGCCACGGTGATTCCCCGGAACATCCGTCTGGCGGAGGCTCCCAGCCATGGGCTGCCTGTCACGGAATATGACCGCAGCAGCCGGGGTGCGGTAGCTTATCGCGCCATGGCGGAAGAGATTCAAAAGAAGCTATAGCGGCATTCCCCAGCGGGGGAGTGAAACGTGAATCGTGAAGAAGGAAAGGACGGATGCACTTGGCAGCAAAGAAAGGTCTTGGCAGAGGCCTGGGGGCCCTGATTGAAGATTTCCCGGCGGAAACCTCAGAGAAAAGCCCCTATCAGCTTTTGCCGATTTACAAGGTAGAACCCAACCCGGATCAGCCCCGACAGGATTTTGATGAGGAGGAACTCCAGGCCCTGGCGGATTCCATCGCCGTCCACGGGGTGATTCAGCCCCTGACCGTCCGGGAAACCGGCACGGGCTATTACCAGATCATCGCCGGAGAGCGGCGCTGGCGGGCGGCACGGCTGGCAAATTTAAGCGATATTCCCGCCGTGATTATAGAAGCGGACGACAGGAAGGCCATGGAGCTGGCGCTCATTGAGAATCTCCAGCGGCAGGACTTAAATCCGGTGGAAGAAGCCTTGGGCTACCGCTCCCTGATTGACGAGTACGGCCTGACCCAGGAGGACGCCGCCGCTCGGGTGGGAAAATCCCGTCCCGCCGTGGCAAACGCCCTGCGGCTGCTGGGACTGTGCCCGGAGGTGCTGGAGCTGCTGCGAACCGGGGAAATCACTGCCGGTCACGCCAGAGCCATTCTGACGCTGAAGGAGCCGAAGAAGCAGCAGGAGGCGGCAAAAAAGATCATTGCCCTTTCCCTGTCCGTCCGGCAGGCGGAAACCCTCTGCAAAAACATAAGGAAGCCCCCTGCCCCCAAGGAGAAGGAGGTTTTTGCCGTGGACTATGTAGCAGAGTGCGAAAAAAATCTGAGCAAGCACCTGGGACGAAAAGTGACCATTGTAAATGGGAAACGCAAGGGGCGCTTCGAATTGGAATTTTACGGACAGGACGACCTGCAGGCTCTGCTGGAAGCCCTGATGACCATTCAAAAATAAGGAGAGCGTATTATGAAGAAAAAGCTGTATAAATCCCGGACCGACAAAAAGATCGACGGCATCTGCGGCGGCATCGCCGAATACTTTGACGTGGACTCCACCATCATTCGTCTGGCATGGATCATCTTCTGCCTGATGGGCGGCAGCGGGATCCTGTGTTATTTTATTGCCATGCTGATTATCCCGGAAAGACCCGCCAATATTGTTGACGCAAACTGATTTCATCCAAAAAGGAGAGGTAAGAAGCCATGTTAGACATCAAGAAAATCAAGGAAAATCCCGACGCTGTCAAGGCCGGACTGAAAGCCAAGGAAGTAGACTGCGACGCTGTCGTAGACCGGATTCTGGAGCTGGACGTACAAATCCGCTCCCTGAAGACCTCCTCTGAGGCCCGCACCGCTCAGAAGAATAAGCTGGCCAAGGAAAACGGCAAGCTCTTCGGCATGAAGAAGAAGGCAGAAAAGTCCGGTGAGGAGACTGCCGCCCTGGACGCACAGATTGAGGAGAACAAGGCCGCCGCCATGACCCTGGACGCGGAAAACGAAGCGGACACCAAACTTCTCAAGGAGCTGTCCGCCGAGTACCGCACCGCTATGCTGAGTTTGCCCAACCTGCCCGACCCCGACCTGCTGCCCGGCGGTAAGGAAAATAACCAGCCCCTGCGCTACATCGGGGAGAAGCATTCCTTTGACTTTGAGCCCAAGCACCATGTGGACCTGTGCACAGACCTGGGTCTTATCGACTACGAGCGGGGCGTGAAGCTGGCAGGCGCCGGCAACTGGATGTACACTGGCATGGGCGCAAGACTGGAATGGGCGCTGCTGAACTACTTCATCGACACCCACATTGCCGACGGCTACGAAATGATCCTGCCCCCTCATATGCTGGAGTACGCCTGCGGCGAAACCGCCGGTCAGTTCCCCAAGTTTGCCGACGAGGTCTTTAAGATCGCCAACCATCCCATTGAAGGCTCCACCTTCTATATGCTGCCCACCGCCGAAGCGGCCCTGGCCTCCGTATACCGGGATGAAATTCTCACCGAAAAGGACCTTCCCAAGAAGTTCTTCGCCTACACCCCCTGC
>DLAP01000072.1:0-1150 GCA_002493965.1 Clostridiales bacterium UBA7044 | reverse complement strand
GGAGATGTTCCAGTACACCACCCCGGAAGGCTCCGACGAGGCCTTTGAAGAGCTGGTCCACAAGGCAGAGAACCTGGTTTCCGGCCTGGGCCTCCACTTCCGCACCGTGAAGCTGGCGGCTGGCGACTGCTCCGCCTCCATGGCACGGACCTATGATATCGAGATTCTGATTCCCTCTATGAACGGCTATAAGGAGGTCTCCTCCGTAAGTAATGCCCGGGATTATCAGGCCCGCCGGGGCAATATCCGCTATCGCCGTGCCGATGGCAAGCTGGACTATGTCCACACCCTGAACGGCTCCGGCCTGGCAACCTCCCGGATTTTCCCCGCCATCGTAGAGCAGAACCAGAGAGCCGACGGCTCCGTGGTGATTCCTGAGGCTCTGCGCAAGTACCTGGGCGGTCTGGAAGTCATCAGCCCTAAGAAGTAAAAGGAGGAAATTTTATATGGAAAAGAAGCTGGGCAAACCCAAGTGGTGGGACGAATTTCTCGCTTTTGCCGTGAAGGGCAACGCCATGGCTCTGGCCGTTGGTACCATCATCGGCGCCGCCTTCTCCGGCATCACCAAAAGCCTGACGGACGACGTGATCATGCCCATCATTGCCATCTTCATGGGCGGCATTGATTTTTCCGAATTAAAAGTCACCCTGCCCCGGCTGTTCGGGGATCCGGTGCTGGACGAAATGGGCAATGTGATTCCCAACACCCTGAACTATGGCAGCTTCATCTCCGCCATTATCAATTTCCTGATTCTGGCCCTGGTGGTCTTCTTCCTGGTGAAGGGCCTCAATAAGCTCAGCGAGGTTGGAAAGAAGAAGGAAGCGGAAGCGCCCGCCGAAGAGCCCGCTCCCCCCGCTCCCAGTGCGGAGGAAGTGCTTCTGACAGAAATCCGGGATCTGCTGAAAGGCAAGGGAAGCTCTGATTAAATCGGCAAGAGCTGGGGCGGAGAGATTTTCTTTCAGGTGAAAGTTCGAAAATTGGAGGAATCCTATATGTATTTCCCAATTTTCGAACTACACAGCTGGAAGAAAAGATCCACCGCTCAGCCGCAGACGATTGATTCAGCGTTTCCCAAGTAATTCCCTGGGGACTGCGCAAGGCAGTCCCCTCAGGCTGTCGAAAAACTATGTCATTCTGAGCCAGTGCGCAC
>DLAP01000060.1:19051-19178 GCA_002493965.1 Clostridiales bacterium UBA7044 | reverse complement strand
TGGTGTGGCAATCCCCCAGAATTACGAGAGCACCCCACCTTTTTGCCCGAAATTGTTCGAAAAACCGTGGGATTCTCACGCCAGTGGTGCTCCGCGCAGGGAATCTGAATTTGGATAACTGCCAGTG
>DLAP01000060.1:5246-18738 GCA_002493965.1 Clostridiales bacterium UBA7044 | reverse complement strand
GTTATTCCATAATTTCGTGCGCACTGGCTTAGAATGACACGGTTTTTCGACAGCCTAGGCTCCCCCTTTGGGGGAGCTGTCGCGGCGCAAAGCGCCGTGACTGAGAGGGAGCAGGTCTGGCACAAGCGCCGTGAGCTATCCCCAATATCCGTCGTCGCCCATATCGGCGCCGCCGCCATCATATTCGTCGTCCCAGTTACCGCCGCCAAAGTCATCGCCCTCATCCCAATAGGCGGAGCTGTGAACCGGGCATCCCACATAGGGTGCGTTCTCTCCATAATTGGCATTGCCGGAGAAGCCATGCCAATCGCCGTCCAGATAGTACACATAGCCGTCGTTCAGATAGCCATCTACCAGGCCGCAGTGGGCCGCAGCCCGGATTTCCTCCACCTCATCCGAGGTCAGCCGGACCAGGGCACGGGAGGACACATCGCCGTAATCAGAGCAGTAGGGGCCTGCCACGCCGCCGCCTTCGGTGCAGTAGTCCACCATCATATGCTTATCGCAGGTTTCGGTAGGCCCATCTCCGTTATAGACGTTGACGTAGACCACTCTCTGAATACCCCGGGCGTCATGCTGGCAGGCGTTGGTCGCCAGCTTTCCGGAATCCAGGCAGATGGCCACACTGTGGAAAGCGTTGCCATTATACAGCGGCTCGGAACCCAAACCCTGATGGATGGGCTGCATGACCTTCCGCCACATGATGGCCGCCGGGTTGCCTGTATTTACATAGATCTGCTCCGGTTGGTCGTAGCCCACCCAGACAGCGGCGGTATAGTGGCTGGTGTAGCCGCAGAACCACCGGTCCCGGTTGGAAGAGGTGGTGCCGGTCTTGCCCGCGATCTGCTGGCCTGGGAAAATAGCCGCGCCGCCGGTACCGTTGTTGGCGGCGTTATACAGGCAGTAGTTTATATAATTGACGGTCTTCTCGCTTAAGATCTTCCGGGTGTCCTGGGTATTGTCCACCACCAGGTCGCCATTGCTGTTGTAGACCTTGGTGAAGAGCCGAGCTTCCCGGTAGACGCCGTCGTTGGCAAAGGTAGCGTAGGCGGCGGACATCTCCCGCACAGTTGCGCCCACGGTCAAGGCGCCCAGAGCCAGAGGCGCCAGACCCACGTCGGACTTCATTTCCCCGTTACTGGCCTCATAGCTTTCCACCAGATGGCTCAGGCCGAAATTATACTTGGCAAAGCTGTAGCCGTACTCCGCGCCGATATAGTCCAGGGTGTTGACGGAGATGGCGTTGACGGAGGACACAATGCCCTGGTACACCGTCCGGGCGTACTGATACTGCCGGTTGTCGTTCTTGGGCCAGCCCGTGCCGCCGTCATAGCTGTAGGGCAGATCCTTGAACACGGAGGCCGGTGTTACCTTGCCGGATTCGAAAGCAGGGGCATACACCGCGATGGGCTTCATGGAGGAGCCGGTCTGGAGGGTTGCCTGGGTGGCCCGATTGTAGCCTAAGAAGGTGGTCTTCTCCCCCACGCCGCCAGACAGGGCCACCACATCGCCGGTGCGGTTGTCGATGACCACAATGGCGGACTGGAGCTGCTGCTGGCTGTTGGTACGGGGCATATTGCTGATGTCCTGGTATATTTCATCCACCTGGCGCTGGACGTCCATATCCAGGGGCACATAGATGTGGTAGCCGCCCTTCTGGATCCGCTCCAGGTAAAGGTCCCGGTCTTCCTTGGACATATCATCCCAGATTTTCCCGTCCTGCTCCGCAAGATAGGAGGCAAAATCCAGAATCACCGCGTCCACATACCAGCTGTAGATGTGCTGAGAGGCGTTGATGGAGACGGCCGTCAGGCTGCCGCAGACAGGGCAGTAATAGTTCCCATCCTCCCCTGCCGTGAAGTTGCTGCGGGTGCCGCCGTAGCCGCAGGCAGGGTTGTCGCAGATGGTCCACCGGTCTTTGTCGTCGATGCCTTCCTTGAAGACCAGCTCCTGGTCCACCGCCTCCTGATATTCTTCCTCGGTCAGGTAGCCCTGCTCCTTCATCTGCTCTAAGACACTCAACTGCCGAACACGGTTCCGGCCCGCGCCGTCCCGTTCCTCGCCCCGAAACAGAAAGACGTTGTCGGAATAGGGGTTATACAGAGAGGGGTTGTTGGTAATGCTGATCAGGCTGGCGCACTCGGCCACAGACAGGTTTTGCAGTTCCTTGCCGAAGTATTCCGCCGCGGCGCTCTTAACGCCATAGCAGCCCTTGCCCAGATAGATACGGTTCAGGTACTGCTCCATAATCACGTCCTTGTCGTAATCCCGCTCACAGATCTGGGCCCGGAAAATCTCCATGACCTTCCGCTGAACGGTGACACTCTTGTCGCCGGTGGAGTTCTTCACCAGCTGCTGGGTGATGGTGGAACCGCCGAACTGGTCGCCGCCTCCGAAGAACATATTGAGACAGGCCTTCACCGTGGTGATCCAGTCCACGCCCTGATGCTCGTAGAAACGCTTGTCCTCAATGGACACCACCGCGTCGATCATGGCCTGGGGGATTTCATCCAGATAGGCCCACTGGCGGTCCGTGGTAGTATAAATCTGCTGAAGCTGCTGAATATCTCCGGCGGAGTCCACATAATAAATAAAGGAAGTCTCCTCCAGAACGTAGTCATCCAGGGACCAGTCGGCTGCCTCTGCCAGAATATCGTCCTGCAAATAGTCGCCCAGGGTGCCCACAAACACCGTACCACAGATTATAACGATCAGCAGCACCGTGGCCGCCGCCATCACCGCCACCTTCACAGCGGAAAGGGCCAGGGAGCAGGCAGCGTAGATAAGCTTAATCAGCCAGTGGGGATTCCATTCCTGGCGGAGCTTTTTTCTCCTTTTGGGCTTCTTTTCTTCTTCCATACAGGGTACCTCCATAGGATCAACCGCACAAAAAGTGCGCAAATCAGTCATTTCTGCGAAAGCTCTGATGAAATCGGCAAGCGCTGACAGCGAGAGATTTTCACCCAGTCAGAAGCTTCAAAAGTGGAGGAATACTGGATGTATTTCCCGCTTTTTGAAGCTGAACGGATGGAGGAAAAGATCCGCCGCTCAGCCGCAGACGATTTATTCAAAGTTTCCTATGTTCCGCCGTATGTTCACGGCGCTTCTGCCAGCCCCCGTTTTCCGGCGGGCATAGCAATACAGATACAATTATAGCATACCCAATCTTAAAACGAAAGCCCCAATTTATAAATAAAAGATGAAAACTTGGGAGACACTACCCCCAAGGGGAGGCGTTTGCGTATGCGATATAAAAATAGATTATCCGCTTTGCTGCTGCTTTATCTGGTGCTTGGCACCTGGAAAGGATATATTGCCCTGTTTGAAGGCGGAAAAACGGAGCCGAAGCAGATTTATCCCACCCAGATTGCTTCTCTGCCCGAAACCGACCAGGCCTCCCTGGAAAAGGGGATCATCGTCCGCAACGACCGGGATCTGGAGGCTCTGCTTGACGATTATCTGTCATAAATTCTGCCCCCGGATTCTGTACAAAATTCCCTATTGATTTTCTGGCCCTGGGGCTGTAAAATAGGGGCAGTGAAACGGAGGGAGGCAGCCCATGGATCAGTACGGATCGGATTTTCTGACCATCACCGATGAGGACGGAATTGAATACGAGCTGGAGATCCTCTCTACCATCGAGTATAACGGGGAGACCTACCTGGCCGTCATTCCCGCTGAGGAGAGTCAGGAGACCCTGGAACTGGAGGTCACCATTCTCAAATCCATTGAGGAAGACGGAGAGCCCATTCTCTGCGCCATTGAGGACGAGGGGGAGCTTCAGGCCGTCTATGATCTTCTTATGGATTCTCTCTACGAAGAAGAGGACGAAGAAACGTAAATTTATAATGTTTATTTCCTGCTTGGTGCGTAGCGTGTCCTTTTGGACCCACATTTTTTAATCGGGACGTTAGACTTCCCTGCCTGTTTGCAGACCTCCCGCCTAGGCTTAAGACCATAGGTGGACGCTGGGAGCAGTAACGGTATGGAGCGGCATCCCACCTGCCATTTCGTGCAGGTCATAATTGGATGCGATACGGCTAAAGCGGGTGCGCGGGGAGCTTCGGCTCCCCGCGTTTTATTGCGGCCCAAAGCCCTCCCCTTTGGGGAGGGTGAAGTAGTGATAGGTTCGAGCTGTTTCATTAAAGAATGCTCAATAACAACTTCCATCATCAAACACCTCATCCGTCACGGCTTACGCCATGCCGCCTTCCCCAGAGGGGAAAGCTTTAAAAGTGTAAATTTTTTTATTTTTCGTCTCTGCCGCCAAGATTGCCCCTTGAAACTGGGGGAAAGATACGCTATAATACATTGGTCTATGTGCATTTACATCCATTTGCGCAAGTATCTCGAGGGAAGCCCCCGTTTCCCGAGGACAAATGAGAGGAATTGATCGTATGAGTTCATCCAGCAAGAAAAAGCTTCGCAAAGAGCAGGACGCTGCCAAGCTGACCGAGAAGCAGCTCAGCGCTCAGAAGGAAGCCAGAAAAACAAGCCTTTACACCATTGCGTTTATCGTCGTGATGGCAATTGTGCTGCTGACGGCCATTGTGGTCGGCGTCAACCAGACCATTACCAGCAAGGGCGTCCGGGAACGCAATACCGTTGCCATGACAATAAACGACCACAAGATCAGCAACGCCGAGCTGAACTATTTCTACATGGACGCTGTCAACAACTTCTACAGCTCTTATGGCAGCTATGCCTCCTTTATGGGCCTGGACGTGACCGCGCCCCTGGATGAGCAGATTTTTGACGAAGAATCCGGTATGACCTGGGCGGACAATTTCCTGGGAAGCGCCAAGGACAACGCCAAGGCTGTCTACGCTCTGGCGGACGAAGCCAAGGCCGCAGGCTTCACCCTCAGCGAAGAGGACCAGGCATCTGTGGAAAGCAATCTGTCCGGCTTGCAGCTCTATGCCAGTCTGTATGGCTATGCCGATGGGAACGCGTTCCTGAAGGCCCAGTACGGCAACGGCGCCAACGAGGAAAGCTACCGGGCCTACTCTGAGCTGTGCGCCCTGGCAAGCAGCTACCGGACCCATTATTCCCAGTCTCTGACCTACACCGACGAGGACCTGCGCTCCGCCGACAGCGATAACTACAACGCCTATACCTACAACACCTACTATCTGGCTGCCTCCCGGTTCCTGGAGGGCGGTACCACAGATGAAGAGGGCAACACCACCTACACCGACGAGCAGCGTGCCGCCGCGGTGAAGGCTGCTGAGGATGCCGCCAAGTCCCTGACCGGCGCACAGATCGCCACGCTTGCGGATCTGGACGCTGCCATTGCCGCCCTGAGCGTCAACGCGGACACCACCGCCTCCAGTTCTGCCCACGACAGCACCCTTGCCACTGCCATCTCCGCCACCTATGCCGACTGGGTAAAGGATGCCAGCCGGAAGGAAGGCGATACCACCTACGTTCCCAGCACCACCACCTCCACCGATGACGACGGCAATGAAACCACCACCACCGACGGCTACTATGTCATCTACTATGTTGGCTCCAGTGACAATACCTTCCCCCTGAAGAACGTCCGCCACATCCTGGTGGGCTTCGAGGGCGACACCACGGATTCCACCACTGGCTCCACCACCTACTCCGACGAGGAAAAGGCTGCCGCCAAGGAGAAAGCAGAGGATCTGCTGAACCAGTGGAAAAATGGCGATGCCACCGAGGAAAGCTTTGCCGCTCTTGCCACCGAGAACAGCACCGATACCGGTTCCGTGGAAAATGGCGGTCTGTATGAGAACATCTATCCCGGCCAGATGGTCACAGCCTTCAACGACTGGTGCTATGATGAGAGCCGTAAGGCCGGCGACACTGGCATTGTGGAAACCAACTACGGCTACCATGTGATGTACTTCGTGGGGGATGCCCAGCAGAACTATCGGGACTACCTGATCACCAATGACCTGCGCAATGTCGACATGAACGAGTGGTATACAAATCTCGTTGACAACGCCGCCACCACCGATGGCAGCACCCGCTATATCCGTACCAATTTGGTTCTGAACCGGGGATAAGCTGTCAACAAAGGCTGCAAAATACGAATCTTTTGTAATAAAATCACCTTCCAAGGATAAACTTCCTTGGGAGGTGTTTTTTTGAAGAAAAGGCTGTACATGGGCGCTGCCCTCGCCGGACTTGCCGCCGGGACTGTCACGGGGTTGTTCGGCGCCGGGGGCGGCATGGTGCTGGTTCCTCTTCTGACCCTTCTGGGCGTGACAAAGGACGAAGATGTGTTTCCCTGCTCCGTTTCCATCATCCTGCCCATCTGTACCATCACGCTGATCGCAACCGTTGTTTTTGGGACCGTGGACTGGCGGGCCGCCCTTCCCTATTTGCTGGGCAGCGCCGCGGGGGGCTTCTTCGCCGGAAAGTGGGGCGGAAAAATCCCGGTGAAGTGGCTTCACCGGGGATTGGGCCTGCTAATTCTATGGGGAGGAATCCGGTATTTATGCTAGAAAGCTTTTCTGTCTGCCTGATTGTCGGTACTATGTTGGGGTTTCTGTCCGGCCTGGGCGTGGGCGGAGGCAGCCTGCTGATTCTCTGGCTGACCCTGGCTCTCAATATGCCCGCTTCCGCCGCCCGGGGGATCAATCTGGCCTTCTTCCTCCCGGCGGCTCTGGTTTCCAGTCTTTTCCGCTGGAAGCAGGGTCAGCTGAAACTAGACCTGGTGATCCCCGGAGCCGTCTGCGGATGTATTGCTGCGGTGCTATTTACCTGGCTGGGTCAGAGAATGGAAGTGGAACTGCTGAAAAAGGGGTTCGGCGGACTGCTGCTTCTGACTGGACTCCGGGAACTGTTTTATAAGCCCAAAGCCTGATGCGCAATCACTTCCAATGCTTTAGCTGGGAAAGATACCCGTCAAACTGCGCGCGCCGGTCTTCCTCCTTCTCATTTTCGGGATTTGGCATATGCGCCACAAGGAAGTCGATCAGGTTTTCCTTTGATGGGTACACAAACGCGCCGTCCGCATAACACCATTTGCAGTAATCCTCATTGAAGCTGCCATCCTTCTCCCGACTAATGAGGCTGTCTTCGTTTAAAGGCATCCCGCAGCATTGGCAGATCAAAAGCCGGGGAGCGCCAAGCAACGTATTGATGGACACATCGAATTCCCTGGACAGTAGTTTCAGGGTGTCAATATTCGGCTGTGTCTCGCCGTTTTCCCAGCGGCTGACCGCCTGCCTGGTCACAAGCAAACGCTGTGCCATCTGCTCTTGGGTAAGGTTGTGGTTTTCACGTATCTGTTTCAGTCTATCTTTCATTTCCATAGGAAGCCCTCCTGAATTTTGATACCCTGATGATACCAGGTTTCCTTTGCTGTGGCAAGCAACCCGTTGTTGCTCGTTACCCCAGCAAACGGGCCAGTTCCTCTGCACCATTTTGATAGGAAGCGCTCACTTCCTCATACAGGCTGTTATAAAACGTGGCAGCGCTCTTCTTCCTCTCCCCGGCCATGGCCGCCGCTGCTTTTGTGTAAAATTTGTCATAGATTTTTTCCAGTTTGTACTTATATTCCTGAAAAAAGGATGGTACGCTGTCATTTTCTCCGCTGGAAACGGTGCCGTCCGGCCGAAGGGAATACAGCGGCTGGGAAACGTTCCCTTTATAAAGCAGGGTTCTCGCGATTCCGATGGCTCCTGTCGCGTCCAGCTTATCCGCGTCAAACAGGATCTTCGCCTCAATGCTTTGGGGCGGATTGTTTTTCCGATACCGATGGGTCTCAATGCACCCCTTTACCTGCTCCGCATAGTTTTTTTCAAAGCCATGCTTCAATAGAAATTGACACGCTTTTTCACCGCCCACCATGGCATGACATAAAGCAGGGTTTTCAAATTGCTCTTTTCTCCCGATATCGTGCAGCAGGCATGCCCCGATCAGGACGTCATAATGGACATTCTCTTCCGTCTTGGCAATTTCCAGTGCGGTATACAGTACACGGTAGATATGCTCCTTATCATGGGCCGCATCCTCCATGCAGCTAAGCATATAATCCTCCAGCAGGCGATATGTCTCTGTGTTCATCCTGGTCTACTCTCCATTTCCGCTTTCCATCTCCCAGGCCATTTGCGCCGCGCCCCACAGGGCATCATGGGCCGGGGCCATGGGCGCACCCAAGACCTGCATCTGCCTCACCACCACCCGGCGGTAGGGATTGTCTTCGGCAAGCAGGCCCCCCAGCAGAGCGATGGGGCAGCCGGAAAGCCCCAGCCTCCCCTGAACCGCCACCGTCAGTTCTGCCAGGTCCTTTGCTCCCTGGTCAAGGATTTCCGCCGCCGTCTCATCCCCCGCCTCCGCCAGCTCCAGGGCAATGCTGGAAAACGCGGCAATGTGGGACTTCCGGGTATCCGGGCTGTATACAAAGGAAACAATCTCCCCCGGGGTATTCCCGGGAAGCCGGTCGTACACCCTTTGGAGAATAGCATTTCCCTTTCCCCGGCCATCCAGCGCTTTCACAGCCTGGCTGAGCACATCCCTTCCCAGGGCATAGCCGCTGCCTCCGTCGTCAATGAGATGGCCATAGCCGCCGCTCCGTGCCGTTTCTCCGGCCTGGTTCTTGCCGAAGCAGATGGAGCCGGTTCCGGCAATCACCGCCACCCCCGGACCATCCATGGCCCCCCGCAGGGCGATTTCCTGGTCGCCGCAGAGCTTCCACGCTCCCCGAAATCCGGCTTCTTCCAGTTCCTCCCCCAGGATGTTCTCCACACGGGGATTGGAGATTCCCGCCGCGCCAAAGCAGATTCTTTCGCAGGCCGCCGCGCCGCCGCAGTCCGCAAATATCTCTTTGAAAAGGCCGCGAAAGGCCGCTTCCCCAATGGAATTCAGGTTGAAGGGACCAAATTCCCTGCGGCAGACCAGGCGGTTTTGGTCGTCCCGCAATTCTAATCGCGTATGTGTGCCGCCGCCGTCAATTCCAGCAATGTACATTTCGTTTCACCTCATAAAGACCGTCAAACTCGCGGGTACAGCCCAAAGGGCACCTTTCTGCGGCGGAATTCCTCGCTTTCCTGCGCATAGCGCTCCAGCATGCCATCCGCATCCCAGCCGGGCTTTTCAAACTCCCGATGGCCCGCAAGCATAGAAATAAACGGCTTCCCGCCCTGACGCACCGGCTCCAGGAATCGAAAGTCCTCCGGATACATTCCCTGGAGCAGCTCCAGCAGGCGCACGCCCAGCTCCACTGGGCGCAGGGCATCTTCCTCCAAAATATGCAGGTGGATTCCACCGCAAAGCGCCCCCTGATGCTTGGAGGCGGTGGGCGTGAAATACACCGGCGTTGCCATCACACCAGGCAGGTTTCTGTCATTGAATGCCCGGCAAAATTCCTCGGCACGGATAAAGGGCGCGCCGATGATGGCAAAGGGATCCGCAGTGCCCCGGCCCTCGGAGCAATTGGTTCCCTCTATCAGGCAGGTTCCTGGATAAAGGAGGGCCGTTTCAAATCGTGGAATGTTGGGACTTGGCATCACCCAGGGCTTTCCCCAGTCCCGAAAGGTCATATTTTCCGTCAGGCCGGAGCAGGGAATGATTTTCAGGTCACAGCCAATCCCCAGTTCCGCGTTCATCATTCCCGCCAGTTCGCCGCAGGTCAGCCCATAGCGCACCGGCAGGGAATAACAGCCTACGAAGCTGGCGGTCTCTTGCCGCAGCAGCCCGCCCTCCACCGCGCTTCCCAGGGGGTTCGGCCGGTCCAGCACCACCATCCGTTTTCCGGCGGTAGCGCAGTCCTCCATACAGAAGCGCAGGGTGGAGATGAAGGTAAAATACCGGCTGCCTACATCGGCAATGTCGTAAACCAGAGTGTCAAACAGGTCAAGCTTATCCTTTGTAAGCCGCTTGGACGCTTGTGTGTAAAGACTGCGCACCGGCAGCCTGCTTTCTAAGTCAATCTCATCTTCAATCAGCGCGCCTGCGGCCTTGTCTCCCCGGACACCGTGCTCGGGGGCCAGCAGCAGCTGCAGGTCGCAGAAATCTTTCAGAACATCGATGGTGGAACGGTTGTCACTTGTCCGTCCACTAGGCGCGGTGAGCAGGGCCACCCTTCCGGAAAAGCATTCCCGGAACTGCCCGATCCGGTCAGCGCCAAAGAAAATCATAGCAAACCTCCTGAAACTCCTCTTTTATACTGATTCTCTTTTAAAATCTTTCATTCCTCTAATGAAAGATTTTAATTAGAGAATCCTATGAGACGGGTTTTCAAGATTTTCTAATTTGAAAGTCTTGAAAACGGTATCGTCGCCAGACGATGTGGGCCCAATAAAATCGAAGGATTTTATTGGGTTTTCGTATTACTTTTCCAGTGCCCGGGCAATGCGTCCGCCGGCATCGTCCAGCCGTTTCTTCGCTTCCTGGGCGGAAATGCCCAAAAGCACCATGGTAATGGCGATCTTCGGACGGTAGCCGCAGCTTTCCAGCGCGGCAACCGCCTCCGCTTCGCTGCATTCGGCGGCATCACAGACGATGCTCACACACCGGCGAACCAGCTTTTCGTTGGAGGGCTTCACGTCCACCATCAGGTTGCCGTAAACCTTGCCCAGCTTGATCATGGTTCCCGTGGAGAGCATATTGAGCACCATTTTCTGAGCGGTGCCGCTCTTCATCCGGGTGGAGCCGGTGATCACCTCCGGGCCGGGCGCCGGGGCGATGCCAATATCGGCAAAGGTGTCCAGCTCCGAGCCAGGGCAGCAGGTAACGGCGATGGTAACAGCGCCCAGTGCCTTGGCGTATTCCATGCAGCCCAGCACATAGGGGGTTCTGCCGGAGGCGGCGATTCCCACCAGCACGTCTTTTGGGGTAAAGTGGATGTTCTTCATATCCTGAACGCCCAATACCTTACTGTCCTCCGCACCCTCCACAGCTTTGAAAATGGCGTCATATCCGCCGGCCATCAAAGCCTGAACGGTTTCAGGATCCGTGGAATAGGTGGGCGGACACTCCACGGCATCCAGGATTCCCAGCCGTCCGGAGGTTCCCGCGCCGCAGTAGATGAGCCTGCCGCCGTCCTCCAGCTTTTCCGCGATTCGGTCAATGGCGGCGGCGATCTGCTCTGTCACCATGCCCACGGCCTCCGCAACACGGTGGTCTTCCTGATTGATCCGCTTCACCATTTCCAGGGTGGACAGGGTGTCAATGTCCCTGGTATTGGGGTTTCGCTGTTCCGTAGCGATTTTCTGTAACTGCACCATATGCTCATTCCTCCTATGCGTTAAAAAGATGCGCTGTGCTTTTTAAAATCCAGGTACCCTTCTAAAATCAAGGTAGCCGCTACCGCGTCCACCGTCTCCTTCCGCTTTTTCCCGTGGTAATTATGCTGGGACAGAATGTTGTGGGCCTCTACGGTTGTACGCCGCTCGTCCCACATGGCGACGGGCAGCCCAGTGGCTTCTTTCAGCAGCTCCCCAAATTCCCGGCAAAGCGCCGCCCGAGGCCCTTCGGTTCCGTCCATGTTCCGGGGCAGGCCCACCACGATCTCCCCCACCTCATTTTCCTTCGCCAATTGAGCGATGTCGGCAAGGGCTTTTTCCCGGTTCCGGCTGGGCACTACCGCGGCAGTGCCGGCAATGGTGCAAAGCAGGTCAGAAATCGCTACCCCCGTCCGGGCGTCGCCATAGTCAATTCCCATTACGCGCATTTGTTTTTCCTCCGTATCCGCTGTTTTCCTTATCATACTACACAATTCCCGGAAAATAAAGAAAAAAATGATTGACTTTCTGATAGCCCCATGATAGAATGATTTTACCTGTGAAAAAGGGCTTTTTTTGTGCGCCTTTTTCAGCTTCGGAGCGGGAATTGTAGTTACACCGCTGTCTAAAATTTCATTAGCCGGAGTGATACAGGGAGGCAATGATTTAAGGAGGTGCCGTTAATGCGCGTAAAAGTCACTTTGAGATGCTCTGAGTGCAAGCAGAGAAACTACAACACCATGAAGAACAAGAAGAACGACCCTGACCGTCTCGAAATGAAGAAGTACTGCAGATTCTGCAGGAAGCACACCGTTCACACCGAGACGAAGTAAGGGAGGCTTTCATTCATGGCTGAAGTTAAAAAGGAAAACTGGTTCAAGAGAACCTGGGGCAAGGTCAGAAAGTACTTCCGTGAGCTTCGCAGCGAACTGAAGAAGGTGGTCTGGCCCACCCCCCAGCAGGTTCTGAAGAACGCCGTGATCGTTGTCTGCTGCGTCGTCGCTGTGGGCATCTTCATCTGGCTGTTCGACTTCGTTGCACAGGTCGGAATTGACGCCCTCATCGGCGCCTTCCACTAAGGTGTAAGCGCATGGCAGAAGCTGCGAAATGGTATGTAGTGCATACCTACTCCGGATACGAAAATACCGTTAAGGCAACCATCGAGAAGACCGTGGAATCCCGGGGCCTGCAGGATCAGATCCTGGCGACCTCCATTCCTCTGGAGACCGTCACGGAGATTACCGAGTCCGGCGCCAGCAAAACCTACGATCGGAAGGTCTATCCCGGTTATGTGCTGGTAAAGATGGTCTACAGCGATGACACCTGGCACGTCATCCGGAACATTCGGGGTGTTACCGGCTTTGTCGGTACCTCCAGCAACGATCCCACCCCTCTGACTGAGGATGAGGTCTACGCCATGGGCGTAGAGAAGAAGGAAATCGTCGTCAACTACTCTGTAGGTGATACCGTACGGATTCTGGACGGCCCCCTGTCCTCCTTCTCCGGCACCGTGGAGAGTGTGGATGTGGATCGCAATGCGGTGAGCGTGATTGTATCTATGTTCGGCCGCGAAACCTCCGTCGAGTTCGAGCTTGATCAGGTGGAGGTCATTTCCCAGTAAACGCATCGGGCCGATTGACTCGGCCGGAACGTGGGAGGGGTGCTTACCCCGACAAAAATGCGTGAAAATCGCATATTACCACATTTTATTCAGGAGGTGCTATTTATGGCACAGAAAGTCACTGGCATTATCAAACTTCAGATTAACGCCGCTAAGGCGACCGCTTCTCCCCCTGTAGGCCCTGCTCTGGGTCAGCACGGCGTGAACATCGCCGCTTTCATCAAGGAGTTCAACGCCCGCACCAAGGACATGGAGGGCTACAAGATTCCCGTCGTTATCACGGTTTACGCTGACCGCAGCTTCACCTTCATCACCAAGACTCCTCCGACCCCCATGCTGATCATGAAGGCCATCGGTTTGGACAAGGGTTCCGGTGTCCCCAACAAGACCAAGGTCGGCACCATCACCAAGGCCCAGATCGCCGAAATCGCCAAGACCAAGATGCCTGACCTGAACTGCCCCACTCTGGAGGCTGCCGAGGCTCAGGTTGCCGGTACCTGCCGCTCCATGGGCGTTATCGTCGTCGATTGACATTTTTGAACCGGGTGAACATCTGACCCGGATATGTGGGAGGATTATTCCGCATTACCACGATAAGGAGGATAATTAAATTGTTTAGAGGCAAAAAGTATCAGGAGAGCGCCAAGCTGATTGACCGCTCCGTTCAGTATGA
>DLAP01000060.1:0-4885 GCA_002493965.1 Clostridiales bacterium UBA7044 | reverse complement strand
CTCCCGTCACGCTGACCAGCAGGTTCGCGGCGCCGTGGTTCTGCCCAACGGCACCGGTAAGACCCGCCGGGTTCTGGTCTTCGCCAAGGACGCCAAGGTGGAGGACGCCAAGGCTGCCGGCGCTGACTATGTGGGCGGCATGGAGCTGGTGGAGAAGATCACCAAGGAGAACTGGTTTGAGTTCGACGTGGTTGTCGCTTCCCCCGACATGATGGGCATTGTAGGCCGTCTTGGTAAGGTCCTGGGCCCCAAGGGCTTGATGCCCTCCCCCAAGGCCGGCACCGTGACCCCCAACGTGGCCGCCGCTGTCAAGGAGATCAAAGCCGGTAAGGTGGAGTACCGTCTGGACAAGACCAACATCATCCACTGCCCTATCGGCAAGGTTTCCTTCGGCGCTCAGAAGCTGACGGAGAACATGGACACCCTGATTGGCGCGGTTGTGAAGGCCAAGCCCGCCGCCGCCAAGGGCCAGTATATCCGTTCCTGCACCGTGGCTTCCACCATGGGCCCCGGCGTGAAGGTTTCCACCGCCAAGTATCTGTAAGCTAAGATACCAAAATACCCCCAGATGTGAACGCATCTGGGGGTATTTTCTATGCCGGTTTCTATTTTTCCCGCTCAACAGCGTCAGAGGCTTCTGCAATGGCACATTCCAGCGATGACGCTTCAAAATGCAGACTCTCACGTTTCTTCATTATTGCCTATTTATCATAAACATTATAGAAATCTTAATATATTATTTTAAATATACTATTGACACGATATATTATTCGTATTATAATTTTATTATCAATCAGAGAGGGCGTGATTCCGATGGGCTGACGCATTCAGCATCATATTATTACAACACAATAAGGGCAGGATATGCATATAAAATTCAGGAAGGAATTTCATTATGAAAAAATTTTTTTCTGTTTTATATTTCTGTTGAAATTGCAATAGCAAGTTGTGAATGATTAAGTTTTAGTGGAGATTAGATTATCAGTGGTATACAGGAATTCATCCAAACAGTAATAGCCGAAACTTTACTATAATAAAGGAGATTTTGTCATGAAAAAGTTCTTATCTTTTTTGCTTGCCTTCGTTTTCGTGTTTTCAATGCTGCTACCCCTTCAGGCATCAGCGGCAGAAAATGACATTATGAATCAGGAACAGCTTACCGAACTGGCCAAAGAGGTTTTCCCTGAGTATGCGGAAAAACTGAATGGCCGTGGCTCTGCACGCCACAGTGAAGCACAGGCAATTACTTCGAAAATCTATCCCGTTATTCAAGAGACGCGCACTGTTGATAACAACACAACTATTACCTACACCGAACACAACAATGGTATTATAACGCTTGCTGCTGCCAGGTTCGTAACAGATGTGGACATCGAAGATGAAGAACCTAGAGAAGACCATGATAGCTACCTGGGGTATACTGTAAAACTTGTTGCCAGTGTGCTTGAAGGCCCTACTTTCACTTCTACCAACGTGAAGTACAGGATCTATCCCTCAAGTTATGATATAATAGCCAGCGCGGGGAATTACGGAATCCCGGGATATTCTAGCAGCCAAATTAGTGTTAGTATGTACAGCCATGAAACTGCCACGAGAGCTGCATCGGTAACATACTCATTCCCTTGCATTGTAGGATCGTCGAACTACAGCGGTGAAGTCTTTTTCAGTGTTCAAAATGATACTGCACAGCTTACATTTAATATTTGGTAAGTGAGGTTTTGCCTTGTGAGGAAATACATACTCCCTCTGATTTTGCTCATGCTGCTGACCCTCCTGTCCGGCTGTGGCCAAACACACAAAACAGAAATTCCTGAAGCGGAAACCATTGCAGCCTCCACCGCAGAACCCACAATTGTGGCGGAAGCAGACTCTGGACGAAAGCTACAGTTTTCTGTGATTGAAATGGAAGAACCGGGGAGTAAGGTGATTTCCAAGGAAAAACTTGGCGGAAATACCAACGTTGAGATGGGCTATTTCAATCTTGCTGAAGTAACCATCCACCTGAATGGCACAGATATTTCCCTGCCGGAAGCGATTCGCGATGGAAAGCTCACCGTGGCGGAGATTTTCGCCTTTGCCCGTATAGACGCCCAGAATGGCTTCTGCGAGGAAACATACAACTCCGTCCGGGGACTGACTCACTTTACTTACACTTACCCCGAGTGTGAAGTGACCCTTTCCTACGATCTCTATGAAACCCCCGATGGTAAGCAAACCCTGATCGAAGAACTCAACATCAGCGATGTTGCGAAGCCCGGCTCTGCCCGGAACAGCAGTTATTTTTATCTGGACAAAGACAGCGAATGGGGATACTTCCTGGACCGTGAGGACTGGGGGATTGCCTTCGAAGTGACAAATGTGTCATCTGACCAGATCACGCTGAGCTACACCCAGCAGGGCGGACAGCAGCTGGGAGAACTCCAGGTTGATGATTACACCCTGTTTTCAGCTGAACGCTTCCATGATCCTCACGGCTATCTGGGGAGTTTCTTCAACCGTCTCGAGCAGCCGATTTTGCTTACCAAAGATGGAGCGGGGCAGTTCCGTCTGAATTTGCCGGAGGGTGTGGATATGCTGGATGCCGGGGAATACTACCTGTGTCTGCGTGTTACCGATATTTTTGAGGAATCGGAAGTCCATCCGCTGAATGTCGATTATTACGATAAGCAGAGCTACTATGTCGTGTTTACCATTCAGTAAATAATGGTACGAAACACTCGGCATTGCTTACTAGGCGAGTGGTTCAAAAGAGCCTATGGCGATAAAGAAATAACCCTGTTATGATAAATGAACAGTCTGTCAACTGCACAAGAATCATAACAGGGTGGAACATTCACCATGGGGGTGAATGACGTGAATAGTTTATCACATACGAAATGGAATCATATTGTGTTTGGATCGAAATATCAAGTAATTGCTACCATACTTATTTAGTTTTTTATAACTACGCTTCCAACGGTCAAAAACAAATCGTACATGCACAGTGGAAATGTTACTCGGAGACACTTTAATGAAACGATTTGACATGATGCAAGCTGCGAAGAAGCTGACCCGTTTCTTAAAATCACACTTCCCCCTCTCTTCCTCCTACCATTTCCTCTATGGCATCTTGGCAGTCTTTCTGATTTACGACGGCTTTTCTCTGGGGCCTGTCCTAAATGCCTCCAGAGGACTTGTCATAATTGTGGCGCTGATATCCCTGCTGCCGCTGGTGCTGATTCCACTGTTCGGCGGAAAAAAATACCTGGTCGGCAGCGGAAACTGGACGGTGTTTGGAATGGTTACCGCTTTGATGATTGCTGCTTGCCTCGGGTGGTTGGAGATACCGCTGGTGCTGTTGGCGCTTGCCTTGGGATTCGGTGGTATTTTATTTCAGATATTCACAAAAAGATGCATTTGATATAAATAATATGCGGGGATTCTATTTGCTTCCCATGTACCCATGCCCATTTTCACACCATCAAGCACTTCGTTACTCTGCTGCAATCGCTAAGAAAATTTGCGCAACTTATTATACCTTATCTATTTTTTGAGAAGAATACTGTCATAGTTTGAATGGAACGGCTCCTTCAACTATGTTGTAGGAGCTGTTACCTTATTTTTTTGGAAGAGGTTCATTATAATATGATAAGCCAATATGCGAAAGGATTTCTTTTCTGGTTCCTTATTTCATTTTTTCTGCTTTATCTGATAAAGAGAAGAAAGGGGCTTGAGAAGAAGGATGTTTATAAACTTCTCTTGATTGCGTATCTTGTCGCGATCTGCTCTCAGACGCTGTTCCCGGGCATAGATTGCGGTGTGGATAGCCTGACCGGAAAACCTTACATTCATATTCTTTTCAGGAGCAGAGAAATGGGAGGAGTGAATCTGATTCCCCTCAAAACAATCTTGAGTGAAGTATCCGGAACCATTCCAAATCTGGCGAAAGAGGATCAAATTTCAGTTGCAATTTTGAATCTTGCGGGGAATGTGTGCTTGTATGTTCCTATTGGATTTCTGCTGCCGTTGGTAAAAAGAAAAGGGAGGAACCGTTACAGCCTTACAGTGCTTTGGACCTTGGCATTTTCCTGCGGAATCGAAATCCTCCAGTATTTTGTCGGACGTTCCGCTGATATTGATGATGTGCTACTGCATCTGCTGGGCGCATCCATCGGATTTTCCCTATGGAAGGGACTGGCTTACATCCAGAAACAAAAAACAAATCGCTCAATTCACTGAACAATAAAAAACGATTGCAATGTTATGAAGAAGGGGTAACCCATGAAGAAAAGAACCTTACTGCTTCTCACAATCCTTATTCTGGTTGTATGTCTTTGCTGTGTGATTTTCCACATCCACAATAGCTCTCCGTCGGCCCTGCCGCTCTCTTCTCACCAAACACCTTATACCATGGCCGTGGAAAACCTGTCCTCCAAAAGTGGTGTTTACTCAGAATATTATTTTGCTCCGAATGAAAATGAGGAATTGCAGATTTCCGTCAGCCTGCGGGAAAACGGAACGATAGACGGCGCTCCGCGAAAGGTGAAAATCCTGCTGTTTCAGATCGGCGTTGACGATAACATTGATTCCTTTACCATTAACGATTTCAGCGGAAGCACTCAATTATCCCACACCTTCACAGGTCTGGAAGCCAATTCCCACTATTTTCTACGATTGGATAATCTAAGCGGCAGCACCCGTTTTTCGGGCAGATTGGTTGACGGTACCATCGAAATAAGCTGAACCGATATAAAATACCAGCACGGCGGGAGGAATCCTCCCGCCATACGCATTTTATAGGAAATTTAAGAAACTCTTAACCAGGCGCCCCAGGAAGTCTATTGATATGCTTTATGATGTGATATATAATATTGATAGATAGAAAGATAAGGTACAATAAGTTGCG
>DLAP01000015.1:22415-26627 GCA_002493965.1 Clostridiales bacterium UBA7044 | reverse complement strand
ACTACTCTATAATACAAGGAGATTGGAAATGATCGGAAGAACAAACGCAGGGGGCAGCGGCTCTCTGGGGAAAAGCACCCTGATTGTGCAGACGGAGACCGGCTCTACGGTCACAGTGACTAAGGGCTCCGAGACAAGAGGGACTGTAGAAAAATACGGGGTCTGGGCCTTTTCGGGCCTTGCCGCCGGAGAGTGGACGGTGAAGGCGGTGAAAAGCGGGAAGACAGCGACCAAAACCGTCACCATGGACGGGACCAAATCGGTCATGGTGGCCCTGGCATTTAACGTGATCCCGGCATTCACCTACACTGGCGACTACGAGATCGTGGACGATGACGATAACCTCATCACGACGACAACCGGAAACTGGAAGATCCGGTTTCTGACCTCCGGAACTCTGACCTTCACCGATCTGCGGGGCGCTGCGGACGGTATCGATGTGTTCCTGGTGGGGGGAGGTGGAGGCGGAGGCAAAGCCTACTCCGATCCTGGCGGGGGCGGCGGTGGCGGGTATACCACAACGGCCAAAGGCATCGTGCTTGAATTAAATACAGTCTACACGGTTACTGTGGGCAGCGGCGGCGTTGGTGTTGTTATCGAGACCAGTAAAATTTCGAATGCGAATCCAGGCGGTGCAACATCAGCCTTCGGATTTTCTGCGGCCGGAGGAACAGGAGGATACGTTCATGCTTATGTCCCCGGCGGCTCTACTTCAACTCATTGGTCTGTATCGGCTGGAGACGGTGGCTGCGGCGGGGGGCTTCCAAGCTTTAATAATGCGGGCACGCAAGTATATCCTGGCAAGGGAGGCGTAGATGGCGGCAATGGTGAAAACTACAACGCATCTTCGGAATCTCGGAAAGGTGGAAAGGGACAGGGGACTACCACTCGGGAGTTTGCCACCGCCAGTGGGAAACTATATTCCGGCGGCGGAGCCACCGGCGATACGAATAATGGCACTGCGGCCAGTGGTGAGGGCGGTTCCGGGGTAAACACCGGCGGCGGTGGCAAGGGGGAATCCACCAGCGGGACAGCAGAAAGGCAGGACGGATTCTCCGGCATCGTGATTATCCGCAACCACAGAGAGGGGGCAGCGTAAATGGCAAAAACAATGGCAGCACTGGAAAACGGCGTTGTCGTCAATATGATCTGGTGCTCTGACGCCCAGGAAGAAACAGACGCCATGAAAAGTCCCGGTGAACGTCCCGTGGGCATTGGAGATACATATGCAGACGGGAAATGGTACCGGGAGGGTATGGAAATCCTCACCCCTCTGGAGGAAGCCCAGAAGAAAAACGCGGAATATGAAGCAGCCCTGCGGGAGATTGAAGAAGCATTGGGGGTGGAAGCATGACCATCGAACAGCGGAAACAGCGGATTCTGGAGAAAATCGCCCAGCTTCGGGCGGAGGGAGAGGATATGCAGTCCGCCCTTACCATTTTGGAGGTGACACCGGATGAAGAAGTGGAGTAACGGCGCAAGACGCCGGCTGGTGGAGATCCGGGCGGCGGAAGACGGGGAAAAGGACATGCGCGCTATCGCCGCCGCCATTGGAAAGCTGCCCCCCGGTCAGCTAAAGAAGGTTCTGACGGAGGACATCATTGCCATTCTAAATAAGTACGGGGTGGTGATTGGATGATCCGTTTAAACGACGGCAAAACCTTTCTTTGGCAGTGGGACGTGGACCAATACCTGGAGGTAGACACGGGAGCGGCCCAGGTGCACTTTAAACTGAATGCGCAGAATGCCATTTCTGTGGAAGTGGTGGACGGCAGGGCACGGATTCCGGACGAGCTGCTGCAAAAGGCAGGAAGCTTACTGTGCTATACCTACGATGGGGACGCAACTGTCAGCTCTTTCCAGTTTGGCGTAAAGCCTCGGCCCAAGCCTCCCGGCTACGCCTACACGGAAACGGACCGAAAAAGCTGGGAGGCACTGGAAGGGCGGATCACGCTTCTGGAGGAAGCCGCCCAAAGGAAACCCGCCTTTTCCATCAACGAAGCGGGACACCTGCTGTATACCATTGACGAATAAAAGGAGGAAATACATATGGCAACAACTTATGATCTCGGCAATGTGGTGGGGCCTCAGGGGCCGAAAGGCGACACAGGAGCTACCCCCACCATTACTGCCTCTGCTACAGTGGACGCCAACGTGGGCACCCCCAGCGTGACCATCACGAAAGGCGGCACGGCGGCAGCGCCTACCTTCGCCTTTGCCTTCAAGAATCTGAAAGGGGCGGCCGGAGCGAAGGGGGCCACCGGCGCACAGGGCCCCGCCGGTGCGGACGGCAAGACGCCTACCTTCTCCATTAACGAATCGGGGCATCTGATCGCCACCTTCGAGTAAGGAGGGAACCAGATGGCAAACGTGGTAGATCTGGGTTTGGTGGTAGGGCCTCAGGGGCCCAAGGGGGACAAGGGCGACACCGGTGCAAAGGGCGCAACCGGTGCCACGGGAGCCACCGGCCCCCAAGGCCCTGTTGGAGCGACGGGAGAGCGGGGCAGCGGATTGCTGAATATCACCACCGCGCCCACAGCCTACACCACCGCTGTTGGTGGGATCACGCCGGCTTACCGGATTGCCCTGTCCACAGTGCTGAGCCAAAGCGGGGCAGAGAAGGCCTTGACGGGGGACAGCCTTCGGTATTCCTACTATGTTTATCCGGTGGTGTATGTGGACGCAAGCTATGTATACACCGGCGCCCGGGTGAGCATCCGGGGCGCCACCGGGGCCGCTGGTGCTACGGGGCCGCAAGGGCCTGCCGGGGCGGATGGGGCTTCGGCGGTACTGACCTTCCAAAATAAGTCTGTGGCAGTGTCTGCCTGGGCGGCCAGCACGGACCAGAGCGGGGCGGGGTTTGGCTATCGGGCGGCGGTGGCCCTGAACGGGGTGACGGCAAGCATGGTGCCGGATGTGTATTTTTCCGCCGCCGATGCGGTTTCTGGGAACTTTTCCCCGGCGGCCCAGTCTTACGCCGGCGGGGTGTACATCTACGCGGCGGTGAAACCAACGGCGGCGATTACTATTCCTACCATTCGGGTGACAAAATAGGGAGCGGACTATGACCATCAAACAAAAGCAGTGTTTGCTTGCCTACCTGGGCTATTATACGGGCAGCGTGGACGGGATCTGGGGCAATCAATCCCGGACGGCGACGAAAAGCTTCCAGAGAGACTATCAGCTGAGCGTGGACGGAAGCTTCGGAGAAGTTACGGCTCAGCGGATCCGGGAGGTGATTGCCTCCGGGGAGGAGCCGGTCAAGTTGTCCCGGCAGCCCCAGTCGGGCAGCGGGGCGGATTGGTGGAAGGAGATCCGGTACTTCACCCGGGAGGAGTTCCGATGCCCCTGTTCCCGGTGCGGCGGGTTCCCGGTGGAGCCGGAGGAAAGCATAGTGCGATTGGCGGACCGGGTGCGGGGGCACTTTGGGGCACCTGTCACCGTTTCCAGCGGCGTTCGATGCGTGGAGCACAACCGGGAGGTAGGGGGTGTGGCTGCCTCCCGGCATCTACGGGGGAAAGCCATGGACTTTACCGTCTCCGGCGTAGCCGGGTCCACAGTGTTGGCTTACGTTCAGAGCATGGGCGGGGTGCGGTATGCCTATGCCATTGACAGCAGCTTTGTACACATGGATGTGGAATAATTTTTAGAGGAGGAAACAAGAGATGAAAGAGAATCTGGTAACAATTAAGGCCGCTATTGTGGCAGGCTGCACCGCCCTGGGGGCTTTCCTGGGGTGGAAAGGAATCATGCTGATCGCCTGGGCGGCAGTGATGGCTCTGGACTACATCTCCGGCACGGCGGCGGCCTGCAAGGCAGGGGAGTGGTCAAGCGCTGTAGCCCGGGAGGGCTTGTGGCATAAGGGCGGCATGATCGCCGTGGTGCTGGTATCTACCATTGCGGACTGGATCATGGTGCTGATCGCGAATTACATTCCCATCGGCATTCAGTGGCCCGGAATTATTTTGCCCCTGGTGCTGGCGTGGTACATTATTACGGAGCTGGGCTCTATTTTGGAAAATGCGGTGAAGATGGGGGCGAAGGTGCCTGGGTGGCTGGTGAAGCTGCTGAAGGCAAGCGCGCGTATTGTGGAGACCGCCGGGGACGGCACGGTGGAACCGGAGACAGGAAAAGAATAACAAAAAGCCGACCGCGTCAGCGGCCGGCTCAGCGTGTCAAAAAAGGCCTCAAAGAAAGCTGTCATTGCGAACC
>DLAP01000015.1:15676-22070 GCA_002493965.1 Clostridiales bacterium UBA7044 | reverse complement strand
AATCCCCCGGAATCATGGGAATACTCCAATTTTTTATACGAAATTGTTGCAAATTCAGGGGGATTCTTACGCCAGTGTGCGCACTGGCTCAGAATGACATGTTTTTCGACAGACTGAGCCGACCGCTGACGCGGTCGGCTTTATCCGTCCTAAGAGCCAAGGCTCCATTCTCTCCGGTTCCGGAGAGAATGTTTTTTAGGCTGCTTTTTTCTTCCGCAGTTCGCCCTTCCGATTGAACCGGACGGCGGCGGTCAGGTTGATAGCCAGGGTGACAATGAGGGCCAGCACCGCCTCCCAAATCAGACAGCTTACCGCCTTCCAGGCCATGTCCGTGACCTCCATGGCAGAAAAGTTTCTGGAAGCCACTGCCATGACGATAGTGAGTACCAGACCCAGAAGGCTCAGAAGCATGCCTGCCAGGCGCTGGGTAAACCGCCAGGCACGGACGCTGCCCATGCCATAGTAGCATCGATAACCGAAATAGTAGTTGGCCTCCTTGGGGGCAAGGAACAGATAGGCAAGGCCCAGAATGAGCAACACCACAGGACCCACCATCACCGCGAAGCGGCAGACGGTGGCAAGACTGCCAAAGACCTTACTCAGGTCCGGCAGCAGCTTTTCCGGCGCAAAGCCGTCCATCAGGGCTTTGATGGATTCCTTATCCAGCATAGGCTCTGTCACGGCGGTGGGATCCGTGGCCGCCAGAGCCGACAGGGTAACAAACGTCATTATTTTTCCTCCAGGAATTTGCTGATCTCCCGCATGAAGCTGTTCGCGTCCTGGAACCGGTGATAGATGGAAGCAAAGCGGATATATGCCACCTCGTCCAGGGTCTTGAGCCGCTCCATGACCATCTCACCAATTTTGTCTGTGGTGATCTCCCGCTCCAGGGTGTTCTGGATGGTCTGCTCGATCTCGGTTGTGATCCGGTCCAGGTCGTTTACATCCACCTTCCGCTTGTCAAAGGCACGGATCATGGAACTCATGACCTTGTTTCGGTCAAAATTCTGCCGGGTGCCGTCCCGCTTGACCACAATAATGGGCAGACTTTCCACCACCTCATAGGTGGTAAACCGCCGCTGACAGTTCATGCACTCTCGACGGCGGCGGATGCTGAGGCCGTCCTCCGAATGCCGGGAATCCACAACCTTACTCTCCTGATCGCCGCAAAATGGACACTTCATAAGAAATCCACTTCCTTTACGCAGATTATCTTTTATTATACCATGAAGCGAAGCGGAATGGTATAATATCGACATTTTTTCAGTTCCCGGCGAAGCCGGGGAGAAAAAGGTCGATTTAAATGTATAATAGCCATTTATGGCTATTATACCAGATTTTAGAAATACTGTCCAGCTTTTTTTATACATTCCCTCCGAAATGTCTTGCCAAAGAGCCAAAATCAGGGTACAATGCTTAGTAAGCGGGGAAAGCCCGGGTTTTACGGGCTGCCAAAAAAGGAGTTTCCTATGAATCAGAGAAAGTTGTTTGCCCTATGGGGCGCTGCGTTTATTGTATGCGCCGGGCTTGGTTTTATCCCGGAACCGGCAGGTGCTCTCCGGGGGATCCTGACGGTATGTGCCATCCTCTTTTTCGTGCCCGGGGCCATGCTCGCCTACCGGGGATATCAGCAGCGGGACACCCATACGCTGAAGCTAGTCCGCAATCTGGCTGCTGCTTCCCTGGGGCTGACCCTGGCGCTGCTGGTGCTGAGCGTTCTGACTGCCCTTGGATCGGAGGCTTTGGGGGACGCGCTTTACTGTGTGCTGGCCATTGTCTCTACCCCCATGGTGTGCAGCGGCTATTGGGCCCTGAGTTTGTTCTTGTGGGCCTGTTTGCTGGCAGGAAGCATGGAGGGGCTGAGAAAGTGCCGCGCCCCGCGGGAAGACGGAAAGTAAAACAATGCCTGCCCCATAAAACGCGGAAGCAGCGGATGGGGCAGGCATCCTTTTACGATTCCTTCAATACCTTACGATAGCCCTCTCCATACTGGACACACCGGGAGACCCGGCTTAAGGTGGCAGAGGAAATCTCTGCCTGGGCCATGACCTGGCTGTAGGTGTTTCCTTCCAGAAGCAGCTGGGCGGCAAAGCAGCGCTCCGCCATGTTCTCCACTTCCTTTATTGTACACAAGTCCTCAAAAAAAGCTTTGCAGTCCGCTTCCGTTTGCAGACTTACAATTTTTCTGTATAGCTCGGAGATATGCTCCGATTTCTCCTTTGCGCCCATCTTATTCCTCCCATGTGGTATCCAGAGCGTTTCTCAGGAACGCCCGGGTCTTTTCGCTTCGGGGATTTCCGAAAATCTGCTCCGGCGGGCCCATTTCCTCAATGATGCCGTCCGCCATATACATGACCATATCTGCCACCTGCCGGGCAAACTCCATTTCGTGGGTCACTACGATCATGGTGTTGCCCCCGTTTTTTAAGCCCCGAATCACCCGCAGCACCTCACCGGTGAGCTCCGGGTCCAGGGCGGAGGTGGGCTCGTCAAAGCAGAGAATCTCCGGATTCAGGGCCAGGGCCCGGGCGATGGCTACCCGCTGCTGCTGTCCGCCGGAGAGCTGATGGGGATAGGCGTCCGCCTTGTGGCTGAGGCCCACCTGCTGCAGCAGCCCCTCCGCCTGTTTCTTGTTTTCCTCCGGTGTGCCGCGCCTCAGCAGGTTCGGGGCCAGGGTGATGTTTTCCAATACGGTATACTGGGGGAAAAGGTTAAAGTTCTGGAATACCAGGCCGAAATGGAGCCGGTTTTCCCTTGTTTCCGCCTCGCTTTGGGCAAGAAGCTGCTTTCCGTTTACCCGGATCTCTCCCTCATCGGCGGTTTCCAGGAAGTTTAGGCACCGGAGCAAGGTGGTCTTGCCGCTGCCGGAGGAGCCGATGATGGCCAGCACCTGCCCCTTTTCCAGGGAGAAGCTGACCCCCTTTAATACGTCCGCCTCTCCGAAGCCTTTTTTGATATTTTTTACATCCAATACTGCCATAGCTTACCCTCTGAAATAGCTTAGTTTCTCGTCCAGTTTATCCACCAAAATGGTCATCAGGCCGCTGAATACCAGATAGAAGACGCCCGTAAAGAACAGAGGCCAGATCAGACCCTTCTTGATGAAGCTTTCACCTGCCCAGATGATCTCATAGATTCCGATGATCCTGGCCAGGGAGGTGTCCTTTACCAGGGTGATGATCTCATTTCCCATGGGGCCGGTGATGCGCTGGATGACTTGCAGCAGCACCACCTTAAAGAAAATCTGGCGCTTGGTCATGCCCAGCACCTGACCTGCTTCATATTGTCCCTTGGGGATGGATTTAATGCCGCTGCGGTAGATCTCTGAAAAGTAGCAGGCATAGTTGATGGAAAAGGCCACAATGGTGGCCTGGAACCGGCTGATTCCCGTCAGGTCGAACAGCAGACCCGGACCATAGAAAATGATGATGAGCTGGAGCATCAGGGGGGTGCCCCGGATGATCCACACAAAGCTTCGGGTCAGCCACCGCAGGGGGGTGAATTTACTCATGGAACCGAAGCAGATTACCAGTCCCAGAGGGATGGAAAACAGCAGGGTCAGGAAAAAGACGGCCAGGGTTTGCCGGAATCCCGCCAAAAGCTGCAAGAGAACCGTTGAGAACATGGTTTTTCCTCCGTTTATGTCTGCGTTGTTACGCACAAAGTCTCCCTTTTGCAAGGGAGGCTCTGCGTTTTGTAAGTCGCTTTTTTACTTTGCCAGGGTCAGGCTGTACTTCTGCGCCAGGGCGTCCAGGGTGCCGTCTGCCATCCACCCCGCCATCAGGTCGTTAAACTTGGCGGTCATGTCGGAATCCTTCCGGAAGGCCACGCCGTATTCTTCGCTGGTCAGGCTGATGCCGGCGGCGAGATTATCGTAGCTGGTGCCCTCGCCGGTCATGGCGTTTGCCATGGTGATGTCAATGACGCAGGCGTCGGAGGTTCCGGCGGCCACTTCCATCAGAGCGGCAGCCTGATCCTGCAAGGTCACATAGCCGGTGATGCCCAGATCGTCCAGAGCTGCCTGACCGGCGGAGCCGTTCTCCACAGCGAACTTCAAATCCTTCATGCTGTCCGCGTTGGGATAGCTGCCAACCACGTCGGCCTTCATGACCACCACCTGAGCGTTGACCACATAGGCGTTAGAGCAGCTGGAGTTGAGCTTGACCTCCTCGGTAATGGTCATGCCGTTCCAGATGGCGTCAATGTTCTTGCTGTCCAGCTCCTGGAACTTCATGCCCCAGTCTGTCAGGACGAAGAACTCCGCCTCTACGCCCAATTCTTTGGCGAACATCCGGGCAAACTCGGCGTCGAAACCAGTCCAGTCGCCGTTCTCGTCCTTAAAGTCCATGGGAGCGTAGTCGGTGATGCCTACCACCAGCTTGCCCTTGTCCTGCACCGCCTTCATGTCGGAGCCGGAATCCTTTTTGCCGCAGCCCGTGAGGCACGCCAGGAGCATCATCATGGCCAGTACTAGAGTCAAAGTCTTTTTCATAATTCTTACCTCTCATTTCCCCCGCTGGGCGGGGTTTTATTTGTTTGATGACTGCATTATACTTTACTTCGCTAAAGAAGTAAAGCCCTTTTTTCGTATTTTGAGAAGGTTTGGTGGGTTTCACAATTCCAGCGGCGCGGCCTGCACTTTAGTGCGCTAAAGTGCATAAAGACAGAAAGCATTTTCCCCGCCCCGGGCGCATATGCTGTCCCAGGTAAGGAGGGATGGCCATGGCGGAAACACAATTGCCCCATAAGCTTCAACTGAATGAACGGCATCAGCTGACCATGACCGGGGTGACGGAGGTGGTCAGCTTTGACGACGGGGCGGTGGTGCTCCAGACCTCCCTCGGCACTCTGATCGTCCAGGGAAAGGAATTGCAGCTGAAAACCCTCTCCCTGGACGGTGGTCAGGTGGCGGTGGACGGAAACATTTCCTCCCTGAGCTATGAGGAGCCCAGAGCCGCAGGCGGGTGGCGGCGGCTGTTCGGATGACCCCGGCTGTAGCCGCTTACCGGCTGGTCTGGGGACTGGCTCTGGGCGGGGCGCTGGGCCTTTGGTATGGCTTTCTCCGGCCCCTGCGCCTCCGGAAGAACGGTCTGGGGGACGCCCTGTTCCTGCTGGGGGCGGCCTGGTGCTGGCTGTATCTGGGCTTCGACATCTGCGGCGGGGATCTGCGGCTGGGGTATTTTCTGTCGCTGGCCATGGGGGCCATCGCCTGGGAGGGCACCGTGGGGCGGTGGCTGCGGCCTCTTTTTTCCTGGATTTGGCTGCTTTGGGAAAAGCTGTGGGGCCTTTTCCTGGTCCCCTTCAAAAAAATTTCCAAAAACGCGAAAATTTTGTTTGCATCTGGTGAAAAATGGGTTACAATGGTATTAGTAAAAACTTTGCCAAGCAGACAGCGGGGAGGATCCACCCATGACGCAAAAAAACATTCCGTCAAGAAAGCCAAAAATCGTGCTGAGGGCCAGTCCCCTGGTTCTGAAGGTGATCCTGACGCTGCTTATTCTGTTTTCTATGGCGGCCCTGGTGGCCCTGAGATGGGTGCATCAGGACATCCAAAGCGAAATCGGCGTGCTGAAGGCCCAGGCGGCCCAGGTCGAATACGACAACGAAATTCTGGAGCAGCGGTCCCAAAACGTGGGCAGCGTCAACACCATCAAGGAAATTGCCCGGGATGAACTGGGGCTGGTGGATCCGGGTACCGTGGTGATCCGGCCCCAGTCCTCTGCCGACGTATCGGCATCCCAGCCTGAATCGTAATCCCGGCAGATATTGCCAAACAATATGGAGGAAGCAAAGCATATATGGAGTTAACCGTAGGAACCGTCCTGGAGGGCAAAGTAAAATCCATCACCAGCTTCGGAGCGTTTATCGCCCTGCCGGAGAACAAGACCGGCATGGTACATATCTCCGAGGTCGCCAACACCTATGTCAGCGATATCCGTCAGCATCTGACGGAGGGGCAGGACGTGAAGGTCATGGTCATCGGCACAGAGAACAATAAGATTAACCTCTCCATCAAGCGCCTGGAGCCCAAGCCTCAGCGCGGCGAGGGCAGCCGTCCCGGTCCCCGGAGCGGAAACGGTCCGTACCGGGAGGGCAATCGGGATCAGAACCGGCCCCAGCGGGCCCCCGTCCAGCCTGCGGCACCCAAGACCGCGGATCAGCTGTTTGAGGAAAAGCTGAAAGCCTTTATGACCGAGTCCGACAGCAAGCTTGCCTCTGTAAAAGCCTACTCCGACCATCGCACCCGGAACCGTCGGCACGGATAAGCTGTCTTCCCATTGAAGTGCGCCCTCTCAGTTAAAAATCAAAGATTTTTGCCAGCTCCACATTATGGTATGATTGCCACCGGCAATCATAGTGTTTTTCATTCGCTGCGCGGAGCACCACTGGCGTG
>DLAP01000015.1:0-15348 GCA_002493965.1 Clostridiales bacterium UBA7044 | reverse complement strand
TTGAGCCTTTTTTGACATGCTGAGCCAAGAGCGTGGCTGAATTATGGACTGGTTCCAATTTTACTGAAACCCACTTGGCTCCCCCTTTGGGGGAGCTGTCTCAGTGCAAGGCACTGAGACTGAGAGGGCGCAGGCTCGGCGCAAGAGACCGCTTACCCCTCTCATATCCGGAGGAACACTATGCAAACAGTTGTTATTACCGGCGGGTCCCGGGGGATCGGGGCTGCCGCCGTGGAAGCCTTCGCCGCCCGGGGGGACCGGGTCTTTTTTCTGTACGAGAAAAATCAGGAGGCCGCCCGGGCCGTGGCGGAAAAAACCGGGGCAACCCCCATCTGCTGTGATGTGGCCCGGGGGAATCAGGTGAAGGAAGCCTTCGCCCAAATCCCGGATGTGGACGTGCTCATCTGCAACGCGGGGATCATGTATTTCGGGCTCCTCTCCCAGATGGCGGAAGCAGACTGGGACCGGCTCTTTGACGTGAACGTGAAGGGCATTTACCAGTGTGTGAACGCCGCTATGCCCGCCTTTCTGCGAAAGCAGCGGGGATGCATTATCACCGTTTCCAGTATGTGGGGTCAGGTGGGAGCCTCCTGCGAGGCTGCCTATTCCGCTACCAAGGGGGCAGTGATCGGTCTGACTAAGGCCCTCAGTAAGGAATTGGGCCCCAGCGGCATCCGGGTCAACTGCGTGGCTCCCGGGGTCATTCTCACGGATATGTGCGCCGGATTGGAGGAGGAAACCCTCTCGGGTCTTGCTGAGGACACTCCCCTGGGCCGGAACGGAAACCCTGAGGACGTGGCAAAGGCCATGGTGTACCTGGCGGAGGCGGATTTCGTCACTGGGCAGGTTCTGGGGGTCAGCGGCGGATTTGTTATGTAAACTTATGACCTTAAAACGATAAAGGAGAACCCTATGAAAATTTCCATTGGCTGTGATCATGGCGCATTGGCGTTGAAAAATAAGGTGTTGGCGCATCTGACTGCCCAGGGGTATGAGGTGAAGGATTTTGGAACCTACACCTCTGCCAGCTGTGACTACCCTGACTTTGCCGCCGCCGCTGCCCGGGCGGTTGCCTCGGGTGAATGCGAAAAGGGCATTGTGCTGTGCACCACCGGCATTGGCGTTTCCATTACCGCCAATAAAATTCATGGCATCCGCTGTGCACTGCTGAGCGACCTCATGTCCGCCCGGCTGACCCGGCAGCACAACGACACCAACATGATGGCTCTGGGCGCCGGCGTGGTGGGGGAAAATCTGGCCCTGGAAATCGTGGACACCTGGCTGGGGACGGAATTTTCCGGAGAAGAACGGCACCAGCGGCGGAACGATAAGGTCATGGCGCTGGAGAAGTAAGGGTGCCCTCCCCTCTGGGGAGGGTGGATCGCCGAAGGCGAGACGGGTGAGGCGCTGCGAGATTTGAACCAGTATCGTTAAGCGCCTCAAGGAATGGATTCCGTAACTGGAACACCCCATCCGTCAGCCCTTTGGGCTGCCACCTCTACATTATGGTATGACTGCCACTGGCAGTCATACTGATTTTAATTTGCTGCGCGGAGCACCACCCAAAGGGGAAGGCTTTGCCGCTATCAAAAAAACAGTTTGCGCCCGCTGCTTTTTCGGCAGCGGGCGCTTTGGTATGTACATCTATTGGTAAACCCGAACAGTTTCCCGGCGGTTTTCGCCATAAGGAAAAGGCTGCCCCACGCCCTGACCGGGCGTCTATTCAGGGAAAGCGTTTACTGCATGGCGTCCTGGGTGGAAGCCTCCCATAACCGGTTCCACTCCGGGCTTCCGCTGCGGATTTCCCAGTTATCCATCAGGTCATGGTCCTGGAGCCAGCGGAGGCAGTTTTCACAGTCGGGGTAAATGGAAACCTGCCAGTAGGTATGATATCCCCGCAGAGAAACGGAAATGTATTCTGTCTCCTCATAGTATTCCACACCGTCCCACCGCTCTGCAGGCGCCTTGCTCCGGAAGTAGCCCATGTGGTAGAAGGAATCTTCCGTCATGGTTCCGGCCTGGCAGTCCGCCTTCATCGCTTCCAGCAGAGAAGCCGCGGCCTCCTTCAGATCCGGCACCTCCGTGCGCTCCCAATTCACTTCCATGGCCAGAACATTTTCGACTGTGTACTGGGCATTATTGACCTCGGTGCCGTCTTTCAGGACCGTTTTGTCTCCGCCGACCAGCTCCCACCGGCTCAGAAGCTCCCGGCCAATCTGGCCCGCTTCCTGCTCTGCCCAGATATTATAGCGGCGCTCCATGGTCCTGCCGTTTTTCAGGTTGTAAATAATCCGGACGTGTACCGCCTTGGCCATTTCCGGTTTTTCCTGGGTCATATCGTACTTTTCGTCGTTGGTGTCCACTACCTCCACCATGGCACCGTCCAGGCCACGGACGTACAGACCGCTATTTTCGATTTTCTCCTCCAGCGCCAGGCTGTGGAGCCGAAGAATCTTTTCCATATCCTGCTCCTCCGTGTAGAGGTAGTCCATCGTATAGGAGGTGCCGAAGTTGATGCTTTCCACCTTTTGGAGATCCGGCATCCGCTCCGCAATGCCAAACACGTCAAAGTGGGTGCCCACAAGGCTGAGAGCCATCACCACCGCCAGGATGCCCAGGCCCTGCCAGCTCTGCTTCCCAAAGACCCGGAGGCTCCGCTCCAGCAGCATTCTGCCGATGAACCAGCCAATCGCCAGGCTTACGGCCAGGAAGACGTAATTGATCCCCTCCGGTACATAGAGATACAGCACGCTTTTCACCGCATATTGTACTGTCACCATGACAAACAGGCTGCACAGCACCTGGAATACCGGACGGAGAATGGGGAAGGTCACAGCATCCCCGGCGCATTCCAGATTCCGCTTTCGATACAGCAGCAGCGCCACGATCATCAGGGCAATGCCGAAACCCGCCAGGGCGAAGAAACGCCACCATTCCCCGGTGGTAGCCCAGGTGCCCGTCAGATTGGTGATTTCACAATTTTGGAGCCTCGCCAGTTCCGCCAACTCTGAATAGTCTGTGTAGGTGAAAAATTCCTTTCCGGCCTGCATAATGGGGGTCAGCTCATCTGCCAGGATGGAGGGGGTGACAACGCCGTGGAGCATGGGGGTATAGAGGGTATTGACCATCCAGTAGGCAATGGCGGCTCCGGCGTTCACCAGGCCGTAGCCCGCCGCCATGGTGAACCGGTTCCCCGTGCACATGACGCAGAAGACGGCGATGCCGTAGAAACAGACAAATTCCAGATTGGCGGCAAGAAGCACCAGGAAGGGCAGCTTCCAGGCCCCCGCGAACATACTCCCTGCCAACACCGGCAGCATAGCCAGGGCCATCACCAATGTGGGGAAGAAGGAGAAGGCCAGTCCCGACACCACATTGGTCATGAGCCAGGTCTCCCGGCGCAGGGGCAGGGCATGAAGGGCTCCGCACATCCGGCTGGAAAACAGGTCCCCGAAGAGGAGCTGGGCAACCAGCAGGGCATACAGCAGGTTGACCACGCCCATAACCTGGGGAAGCTGCATCAGATTCTGGAACGACCAGTATTTTGAGGTATCTCTCACATAGGCCAGGGTCAAAAGGGCCAGCAGGCCCAACGTGTACAGGATCCACACCGGGGCAAATCGGGTCACATTCTTCCGAAATGCCGTTTTATTGAATAACGGGAATTTCCGCATCGTACTTTCCTCCCAAATCACCAGGTATTCTCATGTTTTGTATATCGGTACAGGTTAAGCTGACCGAGGTTGCCAGGCTGTAGAGCACCCACAGCGGCGCGGCGTCCCGGAGACTGTCTCCCAGCTTTTCAAAGAAGGATGTCCTTGACCGCATAATCATTCCCTCCCAATTCGTAGATGAAGATTTCCTCCAGAGAAAGGGGCAGAAGGTCAAAGTACACCGGGTTCGCGGCGGCAATTTTTTCCAGGAGGGTCCGGGCATCTCCCCGGACGATGAGGGTTTTTAACCGGCCGGAACCGCTCTCGTTGAGGATATCCAGGCCCTCGGGAATCTCGCCCACGATTTGCAGCTTGTGGGTGGCTCCCTGCATATCCTCCAGGCTCTTTTCCAGCAGCATTTTGCCGCCCACCATAATGCCCACATGGTCGCACACATCCTCCAGTTCCCGCAGGTTGTGGGAGGAGATGAGCACGGTAGCCCCGTCTTTGGCCACATCCGAGAGGATCAGGCTCATGACCTGGCGGCGCATCACCGGGTCCAGGCCGTCCACCGGCTCGTCCAGGATCATGACCTCAGGACGACAGGCGATGGTCAGCTGAAAAGCCGCCTGCTTCTGCATTCCCTTGGAGTAGCGGCGGATGGGGCTGTTCATGGGAAGCTGGAAGGCTTCCTTCAGCCGGTCAAACAGGGCCTTGTCAAACTTTCTGTACATCCCGGCGTAAAACTTTTCCATATCCTCCAGGGTGGAGGTGGGATAGTAGAAAATTTCGTCCGGAATATAGCCGATCTTTTCCTTGGCGGCTGGGTTTTCAAACACCGGTTCCCCGCCTAAGGTGACGGTTCCGCTACTTTGCCGGTAGATTCCGGTATAGTGGCGGATGGCGGTGGACTTGCCCGCCCCGTTGGGGCCTACCAGGCCGTAGACGGCTCCCTTGGGCACGGTCATGGTTAAATCGTCCAGGGCCTTGAAAGAACCAAAGCACTTGACTACATTCTTCATTTCCAGCATATTACGATTCTCCCTTCTCGATTCGCTCCACCAGATCCTGCCGGGGAACTCCCAGCTCTGTCAAGGCAGTCGTGGCCTCGTCAAAGCTTGCGAACCATCTGTCTTTTTCCCGGTCCCGGGCATCGGTGCCGCCGCAGACGAAGCAGCCCTTCCCGGGGACGGTGAGGATCCAGCCCTCCGCTTCCAGCTGCCGGTAGGCCCGCTGAATGGTGTTGGGGTTGATGGCAAGCTGGGTCGCCAGCTCCCGCACGCTGGGCAGTTTCTCCTCCGGCCGCAGAATCCCGGAGGCGATTTGGTCCCGGTAGCCCTCGAAGATCTGGGCGTAAATGGGCCAGGCGTCCCGGTAGTCCAAATTGATCATGATAGCCCCTCCTTAACTGTATTATCTGTCTTAGTACGGTTAGTATAGCAGATGGTTCCTGTTTTGTCAATATTTGTAACTTTAAGTTTTTATTAAAGGCTTCTTAAGATTGAGGCGCATCCCCCCTGCCTTCTCCTTCGAGGAAGGCGAGGCGCAAAAAACCAACGCGCTGCGGTTAAATGCAGTGCGTTGGTTTTGCGGTTTCCTTATGCGGTTTTCCCTTTTCTCCCTTTCCAAAAGCGAAGGAGCCATTCCCAAAGAATCCCCGCCGCCAGGGACATGGCCACGATCAGGAGGGGATGGAGCCATGGCTCCCCGCGGGGGAACCTGGCCTCCGCAGCCGCCTGTATGTAGAAATCGTAAATCTCCAGGAATAGAATATGGATGACATAAATCACCGTGGAAATCGTCCCCAATCTGGGCGCGATCCAGCCCAGGAAGCCGGGGAGAACAGGGTGGGCGGTCAGAAGCAGCAGCAAGGCAATCAGTTCTGGAATGGTTCCCAGAAATATCTCTGCCATGCCAAAGCTGCCCCACTGTAAAAGGCTTAGCAGGATTCCTGCCGCCATCAGCAGTAACAGCTTCCGGGTGGTCAGACCGAATTTCCCGACAATTCGCTGCTCATACTCATGGAGGAACATCCCCAGCAGAAACAGAGGTATCCCCATCAGCCAGCCGTTTCGGCATATCTCATAGGGAATATCCAAGCCGTAGGCAGGCAGCAGGGCAGACAAAAGGAAATGGAGGATGAGCATAAAGAAGCCCGTCAGATACAGACAAGTGTTACTCTCCCTCTCCCGGAATTTCTCATACAGCCACAGCCCCAGATAGCAGGGCACCATAGCCGCCAGATACCACAGATGCTCGGCGACGGGGTTGACATGAAGCAGGAACCATTCCATGAACCAGCCAGGCCGAAACACAGCCTCTCTGAGGAAAAGCAAAACGCCTGCCCCGCGCCACCCTTTCAGATAATTCCAAATACAATAGGGAATGGATGTATACACATTCAGCTTCAGGATGCTCCAAAGCCGGCGTTTTGCCCAGGCGCTGTCCCGCCCAAAGCTGAAATAGCCGGAAATCGCGAAAAAGAACGGAACGGCGATCCGCGCCAGGCAGATGATGCATTCGCCAAAGGGATTGGACGGAGCCATATGAATAAACGTCACCATCACCGCCGCTGCCAGACGGCACAGCTCCACGGACTGGTTTCTCTCTTGTTTTACAGCGGCTACAGGCATAGCGTTTCTCCTTTGGTTCTGATCCGACGGTTTTTTCATAGAATCGCGCCGGTTTTCTTCTTTACTTTCTCTTTTTCTGTGTTATTATTTTATCAAAAAAACAGGAGGTTTTCAATATGGTTTCCTTGCTTTTGGCAATCATCTATATTGCTTTTATCAGCCTGGGCCTTCCCGATGCCCTTTTGGGCGCGGCCTGGCCGGTGATGCACCTGGAGCTGGGGGTGCCGCTATCCTACGCCGGAATCATTTCCTTCATCATTGCCGGGGGAACGGTGATTTCCAGCCTGCTCAGCGACCGGCTGACCCGTCGCCTGGGCACCGGAGGTGTCACCGTTATCAGCGTTGGCATGACGGCTCTGGCCCTGTTCGGCTTCTCCACCTCTCACGCTCTGTGGATGCTGTGCCTGTGGGCCATTCCCTACGGTCTGGGGGCGGGCAGCGTGGACGCGGCCCTCAATAACTATGTGGCTCTCCACTATGAGAGCCGTCACATGAGCTGGCTCCACTGCTTCTGGGGGTTGGGCGCTTCCGTCGGCCCCTACATTATGGGCTATGCCCTCACTGGCAGCTTCGGCTGGCAGGGGGGCTACCGGATCATTTCCGTCCTCCAGATTTTCCTCACCGCTGTGCTGCTTCTGAGCCTTCCTCTGTGGAAAAAGCCTCAGGCGGAGGCACAGGAAGCGGGTGGCAAGCCCCTGACCCTGCCCCAGGTCCTGGAGGTCCCCGGGGTGAAGGCCGTGATGCTGTGCTTCTTCTGCTACTGCGCCATTGAGCAGACCGCCGGGCTCTGGGCCGCCAGCTACCTGAGCCTTCACAAGGGCGTGGATCCGGAGACGGCGGCCAGCTTTGCCAGTATGTTCTACTTAGGGATTACCATTGGCCGGGGCCTCAGCGGCTTTCTCACCATCAAGCTGAGCGATGAGAAAATGGTGCGTCTGGGCTTCCTGCTCATTGCCTTGGGGCTGGCCGCCATGCTGCTGCCTCTGGGGGCGGGGGTTTCCCTGGGAGGGCTGCTGCTCATCGGCCTGGGCTGTGCCCCGGTGTACCCCTGTCTGATCCATTCCACCCCTGCCCATTTCGGGGCGGACAAGTCCCAGGCCATCATCGGCGTGCAGATGGCCTCTGCCTATGTGGGCACCTGCCTGATGCCGCCCCTCTTCGGCCTTGTCGCCCAGGCGGTTTCCGTCTCAGCGCTGCCGGTGTATCTGACCGTGCTGCTGCTGATTATGTACACCATGCACACCCTGCTGGTGAAGAAAACCGGAACCTCGGCCCTTTCCTGAGAAAATTCCAAATCCATCCCCATTGCGGGCGAAGGCAGTCTGCCTTCGCCCGCATTTTGGTTTCACTGAAATTTGAAATCCTCTGTTTTGCATAAAATAACAGTTCTAAGATTGTGGAATGTGGAGAACTTTCCTCTCTTGTACAAAAAAGGATTGCAAATTTATGAAATCGGCGTTATGATATTGCCATGGAAACGATGGAATCGTTTCCACAATACATAAATCCGACAACTGCCGGATTCAAAAACTTAGGAGGAAAAACAATGAAGAAGCTAATCGCTATGCTGTTGGCTGTGGTCATGGTTCTGGGCCTTGCTGCCTGCGGCGGCAATTCCGCTCCCGCTGAGACCCAGGCTCCCGCTGCCCCTGCCGAGACGAAGGCTGCTGCTGAGGCTCCCGCTGAGACTGAGGCTCCCGCTGCTACCGGTTCTGTTTATTGGCTGAACTTCAAGCCCGAATCCGATGAGGCTCTGAAGGAACTGGCCGCTATGTACACCGAGAAGACCGGCGTTGAGGTCAAGGTCGAGACCGCCGCTTCCGGCACCTACAATGAAACCCTCACCGCTGAGATGGACAAGGGCAAAGCTGCTCCCACCATCTTTGTCGTTGGCAACTCCGCCGCTGTGGACACTTGGGGTGACTACTGCCTGGATCTGACTGGCACCGACATTGCCAATGAGCTGAACACCGATTCCTATATGCTCTACGACGCTGACGGCAAGCTGTGCTCCATCGGCTACTGCTTCGAGTGCTACGGCATCATCGTCAACACCGCTCTGCTGGAGAAGGCTGGCTATGCCCGCGATTACATCACCAACTTTGCGACTCTGAAGGAAGTTGCTGAAGATGTCCACGCCCGCGCTGCTGAGCTGGGCTTCGACGCCTTTGCTTCCGCCGGTATGGACGGCTCTTCCTCTTGGCGTTTCACCGGCCATATGATCAACCTGGAATACTACTACGAGTCCGTGGACAACCCCGACGCCTGGAAGTCCTGCCCTGCTGAGCTGACTGGCGCTTACATGGACAACTTCCGTAACCTGTATGATCTGATGGTGGTCAACTCTGCTACCGATCGTGCTACTCTGGCTGGCGGCGGCTTCGACGCTCAGGCTGAGTTCGTTGAGGGCAAGGCTCTGTTCTACCCCCAGGGCAACTGGGAGTGGTCCGGCCTGCAGGAGAAGGGCATGAAGGCTGAAGACCTGACCATGATCCCCTACTACTCCGGCGTTGAGGGCGAAGAGAATGTTGGCCTGTGCAACGGCACCGAGAACTACTGGGCTGTCAATGCTGAGGCTTCCGAGGAAGACATTCAGGCTTCCATCGCCTTCATGAAGTGGCTGGTCACCGATCCCGAGGCTTCCGAGAAGGCCGTCGCTACCTTCGGCGCTATGCCTTACAAGAGCGCTGCTACCTCCACCAACCCCTTCCTGGCGATCTCCAACGAGTACTCCGCTCAGGGCAAGGCCAATATGTGGTGGGCTACCAACTTCCAGCCCAACGTGGACACCTACCGGGCTGCCACTGTCTCCGCTCTGAATACCTATAACGCAGATCCCACCGATGCCAACTGGGAGCAGGTCGTCACTGCTTTCATCGCTGGCTGGGCTGCACAGTATCAGGCCATCAACGGCTAATTCCCATTTTGAACCCAACTTGCACCGGGGCGGGCGTTCGTCCGCCCCGGCCTTTGCTTATTGGATATGACAGCGAGGACCGCAAGAGGTCTTCTCTGTGACGGAAAAAGTTTGGGGAGTGAATCTATGAAGAAAAAAAGTGGGACCGTGCGGCGGGGCAGTAATCTCAGCCGGTCCATCCAAAAATGGTTCCCGGTGTTCCTGCTGCCCACCATGGCTGCATTCTGTATCGGTTTTGTTTGGCCTTTCCTGCATGGTATGTTCCTGTCCTTTACCTCGTTTAAGACAACCAGCAAGTGGACATGGGTGGGACTTACCAACTATGTGAAAGCATTCGCTGACGGAAGTTTTCGGTACTCTTTCGTTTATACGGCTGGCTACGCTGTGGTGTCGCTGGTGCTCATCAATGTACTGGCGTTTATTATCGCCTATTTCCTGACCCAGAAAATTAAGGGCGCGAATCTGTTCCGCACAGTCTTCTTTATGCCCAACCTGATTGGCGGCATTGTTTTGGGCTATATTTGGAGCATGATTTTTGATGGCGTTCTGGGCGCTTATGGCAAGTCCATTCTGACTGACAAAACCTGGGGGTTCTGGGGACTGATTATTCTGATGTGCTGGCAGCAGATCGGATATATGATGATTATTTACATCGCAGGACTTCAGGCCGTTCCGGAGGATATGCTGGAGGCTGCCAAAATCGATGGTGCCAGCCGGACGCAGACATTGTTCAAGGTGACAATCCCAAACGTGATGCCTTCGATCACTATCTGTACGTTCTTGTCCCTGACCAACGGCTTTAAACTTTTTGACCAGAACCTGGCTCTTACCGGTGGACAGCCCTTCATTATCAATCCCGATGGAACCTCTGTCCACACCACCGAGATGCTGGCTTTGAATATCTACAACACCTTCTATGGTCAAAACGTCAACGCCCGGGGCACTGCCCAGGCAAAAGCCGTTCTATTCTTCATTCTGGTGGCGACGCTGGGCCTGATGCAGCTCGGGATCACCCGTAAAAAGGAGGTTCAGCAGTAATGAAAAACGATTTGAAAGAAAGTGCCTTTCGGGCTGAAAAAATCCGTAAGACGGTTCTGACGGTGTTTTTCACCCTCCTGTCCCTGGTTTATGTGTTCCCCATGTTCATGGTACTGGTGAACTCCTTTAAACAAAATACCTTTGTCAAGACGGAAACTTTTGCTATGCCCAGTGCTCAGAGCTGGGCCGGGTTCGCTAACTTTATGGAGGGTATGACCTTCGGCGGATATCCTTTCTGGAAGTCTGCTCTGTATAGTGTGGTCATCACGGTGCTGTCCACGGCTCTGATCCTGATGCTGACCTCTATGGCTGCCTGGTATATCTCCCGGGTAGATTCTCCCCTGTGCCGGGGTATGTATTATCTGTGTGTGTTCTCGCAGGTGGTCCCCTTTCAGATGGTGATGTTCACCCTGTCGAGGACTGCTCACAACCTCTATCTGAACACCCCTTGGACGATTCCTGTGATTTATCTGGGCTTCGGTGCGGGACTTGCGGTATTCATGTTCGTGGGGTTTGTCAAGAGCATCCCTCTGGACATTGAGGAAGCCGCGGCTATTGATGGCTGTGGGCCTATTCGCACCTATTTCAGCGTGGTATTTCCCATGCTGAAGCCCACTATGGTTTCTGTGGGCATTTTGGAACTGATGTGGGTTTGGAACGACTACCTGCTGCCCTATCTGGTGTTGGATCGGACCAAGTACCGTACTATTCCCATCCACATCCAGTATTTGAAAGGAAGCTACGGCACTGTGGATTTGGGCGCCACAATGGCAATCATCCTCATGGCCATCATCCCTGTGATTATTCTTTACCTGTGCTGCCAGAAGCACATTATTAAAGGCGTGGCTGCCGGCGCAGTCAAAGGCTAAATCAGCAGGGGCTTCCCCGGAAGCCCCTATTTCTCCATAAAAAAAACAAGCGCGTAAAACTAGAGAGGAAAAACCCATGACCATTAAGGATTTGGCCGCTAAAACTGGCTACGCCGTTGGGACTGTGTCCCGGGCGCTGAACGATCACCCCAATGTAAGCGATAAAGCAAGAGCTGCTATCTTACAGGCTGCCGCTGAAAGCGGCTTCCAGCTCAACGTCAACGCTAAGCAGCTCAAGCAGCAGCATTCCACCACCATTCTGGTAATCGTCAAGGGCATCCGGAATGAACTCTTCGGGAAAATTGTGGAAACCATTCAGACCCGGATTGCTGCCACCCGCTACCAGCTTGTGGTAGACTATATGGACGAGGACGGCAATGAGGTGACCCGGGCCGTCCAGCTCTGCCTGGAAAAGAAGCCCCTGGGGATCCTGTTCCTGGGCGGCAACAACCGGAATTTCCTCCAGGACTTCCACCGGATCGACATCCCCTGCGTCCTGGTCACTGGCGACGGGTCCCAGCTGTGTTTTGACAACCTGTCCAGCGTGTCCACCGACGACCGGGAGGCAGCCCGTCAGGCACTGGATCGGCTGATCGCCCTGGGCCATCGCCACATTGCCATCATCGGCGGCAACCGCAGCATTTCCGATACCAGCCGCCAGCGGTTTGAGGGCTGTATGGAAGCCTTCCAGGCTCATGGGCTGGCCTTTGACCCGGAGCGGGACTATCAGGGCGTCCGATACTCCTATCAGGATAGCTACCAGGCCACGAAAACCCTGCTGGAAAAGGGCTGCCAGTTTACCGCCCTCTTCGCCGTGGCGGATGTTATGGCCATCGGGGCCATCCGGGCTCTCTGGGACGCGGGTCTTCGGGTACCGGAGGATGTGTCCGTGATGGGCGTGGACGGCCTGCCTCTGGACGAATATCTGGTGCCCCAGCTGTCTACCGTGGAGCAGTCCGCCGAGCGCCTGGCCGGTCGCTCTGTGGACCTTCTGCTAAGCGGCATTGAGGACGGGGCAAAGGCGGTCCACGAGAAGATTCCCTTCACTGTACTACAGCGGGAGAGCGTCCGGACGCTTTGATCCCGGGAACCATAGGCGTGTTTCAAAAGGAGTGTATTCTATGAGACAAAGCGGCATCCTTATGCATATTACCTCTCTGCCGGGGCGCTACGGTATTGGCACCATGGGAAAGGAAGCCTATAAATTTGTGGACTTCCTTCAGGAGGCTGGGCAAAGCTGCTGGCAGATCCTGCCCCTGAGCCCCACAGGCTTCGGGGACTCCCCCTACCAGGCCCTCTCCTCCTGTGCCGGGAACCACTACCTCGTCGACCTGGACCTGCTGGTGAAGGAGGGGCTGCTGAAAAAAGCGGAGCTGAAGGACATCCCCTGGGGCAGCAATCCCGGGCGGGTGGATTTTGGCGCCATGTACCGATATCGGACGGAGGTGCTGAAGCTGGCCTTCCGGCGCTTTACCCCGGATGAAGGGTACCAAAGCTTCGTGAAGGAAAATGAAGACTGGCTGGAGGACTATGCCCTGTTTATGGCGCTGAAGGAGCGCTACGGGGACTTAAGCTGGCTGGACTGGCCGGAGGGACCCCGGCTTCGGGAGGAAACTGCCCTGGCAGAGCAGCGGGAGACTCTGGACGAGACTATCCGCCTCCATAAATTCCTGCAATACCGCTTCTCCATACAGTGGAACGATCTTCGGGCCTATGCCAATAAAAAGGGAATCCGCATTATTGGTGACGTTCCCATCTATGTCCCCCTGGATTCCGCGGACGTGTGGGCAAATCCGGAGCTATTCCAGCTGGATGAAAACCGCCGTCCGGTGAAGGTGGCGGGTTGCCCTCCGGATGGCTTTACGGCAGATGGCCAGCTGTGGGGAAATCCCCTTTACAACTGGGAAAAACTGGCAGATACTGGCTACGGCTGGTGGATCCGCCGCTTAAGACAGGCCGCGAAGCTTTATGACATGATTCGCATCGATCACTTCCGGGGCTTTGAAAGCTACTGGGCCGTGCCCTACGGGGACAAGACCGCCCGAAACGGCACCTGGGAGAAAGGTCCGGGCATGGACTTCTTCCATATGGTCCACAGGGAGTTTCCGGAGCTGGCTTTCATTGCGGAGGATTTGGGCTTCGTTACGCCGGAGGTACGGCAGCTTCAGATTGAGTCCGGCTACCCCGGCATGAAGGTGCTGGAATTTGCCTTTGACTCCCGGGAGGAAAGCGACTATCTGCCCCACCTGTACCCGGTGGACTCCGTCTGCTACACCGGCACCCACGACAACCTTACCTTAAAGCAGTGGTTCCGGGAGGCAGCCCCCAGGGATGTGGCCTATGCCAAAGCCTACTTGGGTCTAAACCGGTGGGAGGGCTATAACTGGGGCGTGATCCGGGGCGGCATGGGCTCCGTATCGGAGCTGTTCATCGCCCAGATGCAGGACTATCTGGGCCTTGGAAAGGAAGGTCGGATGAATCTGCCCGGCTCGGTGTCCCCGGACAACTGGACCTGGCGGGCAAAAAAGGGGTTTGCCAGCCGGCATCTTCAAAAGAAGCTCTATGATGTTACCAAGCGATACGGCCGCGTGCCGTCCAAATAAAAGCTGTTTCCGCAAGGGTCCCGCGTAAGCTGGGCCCTTGCGGCGGTCTGAACCAACCTTTTTTGGTTGGCTCTTTTTTTTTATACCCTTTTCCCGCAGCGGAGGGGGGCCTTACCCGACAGGGAGGGTTTCATGGTAGGATGGGGAAGAACAGAGAAATACCAGGGATGGAGCAATAAGAAGCTGCAGAACATGGCCAATCAGGGCATTCAGAACTATCGAAATCTGGCTGCGCGGGAGAAGGAAATAAAGAAGACCAAGTACGGCACAATGTAAGAAGGGAGCGCCATGGCAAAAACGACAAGCCAGATTGTGGCGGAGAATAAGCGAAAACGGGCCCAGGAGCAGGAAACTGACTATCAGCGGAACCGTCAATCCGTAAGAACAAGGAAAAAGGAGATCGCCGACCAGCGGCGGTCTCCGACCTCCTCTTCGGGAACGCAAACGGTGCGGCAGCAGGGCCTATGGACCAATCAGACAAACCGGCTGGAAGAAGCCCGGGAAAAGATTGCGGAGTATGGCAGCAGCGACGTTTGGGAACCCTATCCGGATTCTTTCATGATCAATGGGGGCGACATTTTCGCGGAAAAGGAATGGCTGGACTATGTAGACAAGTACACCGGGAAAACATACAAGGACACCTTCTGGGGAAATTTTAAAGCCAACTACGACATGGGCAGAATGGCCCAGGACAGTGCCCTGGCCTGGAACGAATACCTGGAGAATCCAACGGAGGAAAACCGGCGGAAGGCAGAGACTATTGACCAGCTCATGAATGAGGTGGCGGATAACAACAAGCTAGTCTATGGGGACGACGGGCCCCTTCCCTGGCTGAGTAAGAGCGAAGCCAATTACCTGCCCCAGCTTTTTGACCAGCTAAAATACCAGGCAGCCGGCGTGGGTGTGAGCACCGCTGCCAATTTTATCGGAATCCCAGTTTCTTGGAAGGCCGGCGCAACGGTGGGAAGCGGTGTGTATTCCTACAAGACCATGCAGGGTGCCGCTTATAAAAACCTGAGGGAAGCCGGGTATTCGGAAGAGATATCCAGGTTGGGCGCCAACGATGAGGCTTTCCTTTCCTCCGCAATTGAGATGGCGGATACGATCATTGACCTTAAAACCATGTTCGCCGGGAAAGGGATAGATCTGTTGAGCTCCGGTGGGTTGAGCAAGGTAAAGGATGCGCTGGTAAAGACCGCTGGCAAAAACGCATTTACACGATTTGCAACGGCGGCAGCAAAGTATGGCATTAATATCGAAAGCGAGGGCCTTGAGGAGTTTCTCCAGGAGGCGGTCTCCATTGCCAATGAGAGAAATGCCGGGCAGGGAAAAGTGCAGCTTGCCAAGGACGCGGTCCAGATCATTATGGACATACTGTCCGGGGCTGATTCGGAAAGCGCGGCCCGGGCCAGAGAAGCCCACAATGAGGGCGTAAAAATCGCCGCCATGGGTATGGGTGCTGACGCGGCTACAAACATTGCCGTAAAGGGTGCTGTCAGAGACGATATTAACAGCCAGTACAAAAAGACCTACAGCCAGGAGCAGAGGCAGGTTATCCAAAGCTCTCTGGTGGAAGAGGGCCTGGAAGTTGCCCCGGAATCTCAGGCAGTACAGGACGCGAAGAAGCGACTGGAC